>JAJYWG010000093.1 GCA_021791615.1 Actinomycetes bacterium | reverse complement strand
CCAGCGCCAGGCCGCCTCGCTCGCCGGCTGCTCCCGAGACACCATCGTGCGGGCCCGGCGCGCCGGGCGCCTCCCGCACTCCCGCCTCTACGGGCAGCGGTGGCTCATCGCCGTCGACGACCTCGCGGCGGCCGGCCTCCTTCGCCCCGAGGGCACCGGCGGCGACACCGCGCCCGAGGCGGGCGCCGACCATCGTGGCGAGGCGTCGTCGGCAGCCGTGGAGCTGGCCCGCGCCGAGGCCCGAATCTGCGCGCTCGAAGACCTCCTCGCCCGGCAAGACGACGAGCTGCACTTTTTGCGCCAGCTCGCTACCGACCACCTGCGGAGGGCCAGCTGATGGGCCGGCCGATCACCGGGTCGCTGCGCCACCACCAGAACCGCTGGTGGGCGAGCGTCCCCCAACCCGGCGGGGTCGGACGCCGTCGCGAGGAGCCCTTCGCCAGCCAGGCCGACGCCCGGGCGTGGCTCACCCAGCCCGTCGCCGCCGCCCGGGCCGGCGAGCGGCTCCCCGACCCCGCCCGGTTCCGCACCACCAGGTCAGCTCGGCCAAAGCCTCGCCCGACCGAGCCGCCCCGCTTGCAGCCCGACGTCGCCTCGCTCGCCCGAGCTTGGATGGCCGCCGCCTACGAGGACCTGCGCCGCGGCGGCCCCGAACGCGCCGAACGGGTCCGGCGCATCGTCGAAGGGTTCCTCGTCCCCTGGTTCGCCCCCCGCACCGCCACTGTCGCGGACGTCACCTACTTCATGGCGCACGAGTGGCTGCTCCACCTCGTCGGGCGCGACCGCGCCGAGGTGAGCGGCACCCTGCTCGGGCCGCCCCCGGTCCGAGGGCCATTCCGCGATGGAGAGGAGCTGAGCCTCGCCCAAGCCGCCAAAGCCGCAGGGGTGAGCCTACCGACCGCCCGGCGGCGCTGGCGGGCCGGCCAGCTCCCCGGCGCCTATCGCGACCAGAGCGGCCAGGTGCGCGTGCCCGCTGCGGCAGCGGTCGCCATCACCGCCAAGCGGCGGGCGCCCGCCGGCCTGTCCCAGGGGTACGTGACCGACGCCCTGTGGGTGCTGCGCCGCATCCTCGCCTTCGCCCGGGCCAACGGACTGTTCCCGCCCGGCTTCGACCCCACCGAAGGCCTCGACGCCCCCATAGCCGACAAGGCCGACCGCCGCCGCCCCGAGCGCTCGGCCCAGCCCCGGCCGCTCAGCCTCCCCGAGTGCGCCCGGCTCGCCTCCCACCTCCACCCGGTCCACCAGCTCGCCTTCTGGCTCCAGCGGATCATGGGCCTGCGCATCTCCGAAGCCTTCGGCGTACTCGTCTCCGACGTCGTCGACCTCGGCGGCACCGGCCTGCTCGCCGTCCAAGGCCAGGGCGGTCGTAGCTTCGCCGTCCGCGACGACCACGGCCAGGTGGTGGCCGTCCCGTACAAGCAGACCACCAAGACCGCGGCGGGATCCCGCGTCCTCGTCGTCCCCGAGCAGCTCATGGCGCTCATCCGCGTCGCCATCGACGCCTTCCACACTGACCCCGACACGGGCCAGGTCGACGCCGCGGCGCGCCTCGTCCCCGGGCTCCAGACCCCCGACCGCTCCGGCCAGCACGCCTACCGCCACGCCTTCACCGAAGCCGCCATCGCCGAGCAGCTCTCAGCTGACCACCTCGGCTTCGCCGTCTCCACTCACCTGCTGCGAAAGTCCTGCGCCACCGACCTGGCGTGGACGGCCGGCATCGAGGACGCCGTGCGGCGCCGGTTCATGGGACACCGCGCCGGCGACGACGTCTACGGGCGCATCTACACCCTCGACCACCCCGAGGTCGCCCCACTCCGAAAGGTCGCCGAGATCCTCGACCACCACATCGCCATGTCGATCGGCACCCTCATGGTCCCGACCATCCGCCACGCCCAGTGGGGGAGCGCCAACCCCCTCGCAGCACGGGCCGACCACATCGACGCCACCTTGGCCGCGGCCGGATGGCTCGTCGACCCCGGCAGCGACGACGACCCACTCTGCGACGCCCGACGCGTCGCCCAAGAGCTCGACATCTACCCGACCACCGCTCGCCGCTGGATGACCGACGGCACCCTCCCCACCATCAACATCCCCGACGCCACCGGCGTCTCGCGCCGCTACGCCCGGCTGTCCGACGTCTGGACGTACCGTGACCGCCTCGCCGGGCGGATCCTCCTCCCCGACCTCGCCGAGGAGCTTGGCATTCCGTACCACGAGGCCTACCATGCCCTCCGTCGGCTCGGGCTCGCCGTCGAGCAGCACCCCACCAGCCGCCAGTACCACCTCAGCACCGACGCCGCCGACGCCCTACGCGCCGAGCACCAACGCATTCAGTCCCTACACCGCCGCTCGATGAAGCTCGCCGCCGCCGCCCGCCAGCTCACGGTCGCCCTCAGCACCGCCGCCCTCCTCTCCCGCACCGGCCAGCTCGAGGTCGACCCCGAGACCGACTCCTCCGGCGCCCGGTTCGTCACCCGTGTCTCGGTGGAGGGCTACTGGCTCAACCGTCGCCGGGGTCGCCGATCCTGAGGGCCGTCGACGCTGTACCGCTTGCCAGCGTTCTCATCCTTGCCGGCCGGAGCGAGCGCGAGGTGCGCGACCTCGTCTGCGCTGGCACGCGCTACATCAACTCTCGGGTCGAGGGGTCTTCCACGTCACCAGGCTCAGTCTGGCCGCCTGGGGCGAAGAAGAGCAGCGTCAACATCGCCAACTCCACACCACGCAACAGTGGGCAGCCACCGCCCGCCGTGTGGAACCGACCGGGACTTCGGGCGCTGGCGAGCAAGCGATCGAAGCACCTGGTCACCGGTGGTGCGCCGCCGTCCGACACGCCGACACACCCCCGCTGTATGGTCGGCCGCATGCCGTTCCTCGCAGATCCGACGCAGGGCGCCTTCGCCCTCGAACCAGGCGACCATCGGGCCGCGTTCCGCGATATCCGCAACTACCTCGCAGGCCAGTCTGTGGGAGCCACCCGCGACGAGGCCTTGCTTGAGGACGTGCTGCGGGTCCTGTTCGCTCGACAGCAGCTTGAGCGAACGAACGCCCTGCCTCGGCAAGGCTCGCGACCAGCGTCGATCGTCGAAAGTTACCGAAAGGCGCTTGGTGAGGTCGTAGAGCGGATTCCTGAGTTGTTCGATGGCGGCGCGCATTTCGGACTGGACGAGCGCGGCTTGGTTTACCTTCATGAGCGCCTCGCCGATATCCGCATGGAAGATGCAGAGGCAGATTTGATCGGCGATGCCTACGAGGCTTTCACTGGCAACGACATGCGCGGCCAGGAAGGACAATTCTTCACGCCGCACGGAGCGGTGAACCTGCTCATCGAGCTGGTGCAGCCTGGCTTAGACGAGTCGATCATTGACCCGGCCTGTGGCACCGGCGGCTTCCTAGCCGCAGCTGCGCGCCGCTCCTTGTCTATCTCCGGCGGTGATACGACCAGTATCAGCCGCATCCACGGCATCGAGAAGGACCGATACCTCGCGCGGCTGGCGACGATTCGTATGGCATTCTTCTCGCTCGAAGCGCCGAACATCTGGTGTGCGGATTCCATCGGTTGGCGTGACGAGCGCGGCGACCGGCCTACGGTTGCCGACCTCGAGGGCACCTTCGACGTGGTGCTCACCAATCCGCCCTTCGGCGCCAAAATCGTGGCCGCCTCCCGAGACGTGCAATCCAGGTTCGACCTTGGTCACCAGTGGAAGTTCGCGGGCAACACCTTCAACCGGACGACGAACCTAGTGAGATCCGTGCCGCCGCAGGTGCTCTTCGTGGAGAGGTGCGTCCGCCTCGTGCGTCCCGGTGGGCGCATCGGCATCGTCGTGCCGGAGAGCCTGATCTCTGGACGCAACTATCAGCACGTTGTCGCCTGGGTCCGGGAGAGGGCCAAGATTATGGCCGTCATCGGAATGCCCGAAGCACTGTTCAAGAGCTCCGGTAAGGGTGGCACGCATACCAAGACCTGTCTCGTTGTGATGGAGAGGCACGGTAACGGTCCTCAGGCCGCACCGGCGCAGCGAGTGTTCATGGCCGAGGTGCGATGGTGCGGCAACGACTCCAGAGGACGTGTGATCGAGCGCAACGAGCTGCCGACGGTCGCCGAGCGGTGGCGCAGCGCAGCCACAGGCGAGCTTAAGGCCTCAGATCACCTCGGCTACCTTGTCGACGACCAAGCAATCGTCGACGATATCCTCGCTCCGCGCTACTACGACCCTGAAGTTGAGCGCGAACTCGAATCCCTAGCGGATACTCATGACCTGATTCGCCTCGGTGACCTAGTGCAGAACGGCACGCTGAGCTTGACTACCGGTCACGAGGTTGGAGCCGCCGAGTACGGCGGCGGCACCATCCCATTCGTCCGGACGAGTGACATTTCTAACTGGGAGATAAAGTTAGATCCGAAACACGGGGTCAGCGAGGAGGTTTACGCCGCCTACACCCGCAAGCAGGACGTTCGCGAGAACGACATCTTGATGGTGCGCGACGGCACTTATCTAGTAGGCACTTGCGCCCTCGTCACGAAGTACGACACGAAGATGGTCTATCAGTCGCACATCTTCAAAATTCGGGTGCTGAAGGAAGACGACCTCTCGCCGTACCTGTTGTTAGCGGCGCTCTCCTCGGCGCCAGTCCGCCGTCAGATCATCGCCAAGCGCTTCACCCAGGACATCATCGATTCCCTGGGCAACCGGGTCCATGAGTTGATACTGCCTATACCTCGGGACGGTGCGACTCGTGAGCGGGTGAGCGCGATGGTCAAGCGCGCCATCGACGAACGGGTAGAAGCGCGCGAACTTGCTCGACAAGCACGCTTTGAGATCATCGGTCGAATTACCGAGATCCCGGAGGAGGACCCGCTACTCGTCGAGTGAGGTGAGCAGTCCGGCCCGGCGGTAGGCGCGCCAGATCGATTCCAACATTGCGCGCGTGGCGTCGACTGACAGATTTCCCTGGATGCGATTGCCGGTTGAAGATATCCAGCCGATGTTGTCGGCTCGATGTCCGTCTGCCCACGTGTTGCCCTGGAGCTTCAGCGGATCGAGGTGACCCACTTGAAATTCACTACGCCCTTGGGTAGGTGAGAGCACTTCCTCGCGGAAGGCGCCGAACTCGAATGGGGCCAACGTCACGGGGCATACGGCCGGGGAGTCGGTGGGAATCAGCAAGTCCCGCTCCCTCAGGAGGGTTTGCAGGTTCGGAGGGAAACCTTTGAAGTGGCACATCTGGTTGACCAGACGGAGCTCTATATCCAAACAAGCGTGGCGCAAGGCGAACTGGACGGATTGTGGATGTGCTTCCCACCGCTTCTCCCGGTTGGTCTTGTAGTCGCCGGTCAAGGCGCGATCAGTGAGGTACGTCTTTACGGCGATCTTCCGCTTATAGGCCTCAACGAACACATTCCGATACGGGTTGCTCCGATCGAGCAGCAGCAGCCGGAATTCAGCGACGTGCCGCAAAAGCTCAAAGTTGAAAAGCGCGAAGTTGTTCGCTCGGTGAATAGGAATGCGCCATTCGCGATAGCCGACCGGCAATTCGTAGGCGAGGAGGCGTTGGCTGACGACACCTGCGAGAATGAGCCTTCCTTCCTCAGTGGTGGTGAGTTCGATCAGTAGCTCGATCACGACGTTGGCAATCGCCAGGCAGTCGGCTGGGTCGGCTGAGCGCGGATCGCCGTCGGTCAGACCCCATCGCGTGTTGAAGCGGGTCGTCGTTGCCGCGGGCAGCACCACCGGCTCGATGAGGAAGGCGGTGCGGACGACATGCCCGAGCACCTGAAGGCCGACTTTCGTCCCGAGGTGCGATTCCAGATCGGCGAATGCCGGGAAGAGGTCGGTGAAGTCGGGGAGCTTACGAATTTCCCTGAGCAGCGGGGTCATCGAGAAGCTGCGTTCCGGCCTGCCCGTGGCATTGACACCAGGGATGGACTGTTCGCACAGTACGGCCAGCTCTGCTAGCCCCACGTTCGGGCCGCTCCGCTGCTTGGACATGAGGGCGCCGCGGTGAAGGGGGTTGGCGGCCTGCTCGTCGTCGAGGAATCCATCCGAGTACGTTAGGCGCCCGAACGACCTCCATGGTGTCCATGGCCATGAAAAAGTCCTCGCGTGTGGCCACTTCGAGGTCCCCGCGTGTGGCCAAGGAGAAGTCCCCGCGGGTGGCAGGGCGAATTCATAGTCGTTGACGTAGTGACCTGACCAGGTTCGTCGTGACGGTACTGGCGTTTCTCGTCGCCGTCTGGTACAAGCTTGTAGATGGGCAGCAG
>JAJYWG010000308.1 GCA_021791615.1 Actinomycetes bacterium | reverse complement strand
GCGGGTGAGGTCCGCGGGGTCATAGCGCAGCTCGACACGGCGTCCGACGAGCGAAGGATCGACGGCGTAGGCGTTTCCCTCGAGCGGGACCGTCGCCGTCTCTTTTCAGGAGACCTGAGGGTGTTCTGTGGCGGCTGAACAGGGTATTCGTTGTGGCGCACAGGTGTGCGTGACCAGTGGATCAGGTCGACCGGTTCAGCCGGGCGAGCAGCTCCCGGTTGATCTGGCGGGCGGCGTCGAGCTCTTCGGTGCACCGGGCCAGTTCCTCACGGGTATCGAACAGGGCCTGTTCGAGCTCTTCCACCCGTCCTCCGAGTTGTGGAGGATCGGGAACACCGACACCTCCGATCTCTGCGGCGACGCCGGCGCCCACGAGTTCGCCCAGCCGGCGCTTGAGGGCCGTCAGCTCGGCGTCGAGGCGGCGGTTGCGCGCCCTTGCGTTCTCGAGATCGGCACGTAGCGACGCGGTGCTGACTCGGGCAGAGTCGGCCACCTGGTGCGTCAAGCGCTCCGATGCCCAAGCGACGCCGCGGGCGATCTCGGCCCGTAGCTCTGGGTGGTCGTAGATGAACCGGCGGCTCACCTTCGCCCGCCGGGCAACGGCCGCGACATAGAGCGGCTCTCCGGCATCGACCATTGCAGTGACCACGGCGAGCACCTGGGTGGCCTTGGCCTGTGCGTCGGCGCGCCGTCGCTCGAGAAGCGGGCCTGGGTCAGGCATCGTGAGCCTGGTGACGCGCGACGCGTTCGATCGTCGGGAACAGCTGCGGGCGACCTTGACGGACGAGGCCCCGGAACTCGACCGGGAAGGTCGCGGCGAGACGCGCCCGGTCTCGGCGCAACGTGGCGATCGCGCCATCGAGCTGCGCTCGGTCGGGCTCGTCGAGGCAGGCCAGTGCCTCCTCGTTGGCCCGCACCAGGCGCCGTGCGGCGTCGATCTCCTCGTCGGCCGGCGAGGCGTCACGCCTGGCCCAGTCCGTGAGCCCGGGGGTGAGCGCCAGCCGTTCCCGTTCGGCGAGGAGCTGGGCCAGGTAAGCGGTGAGCTCTGGTTGGTAGGAGGGGTCGGTCCGGAAGTACTCGCAGCCCAGGCACCGGTGGCGGAACGGACACGACCGACCGTCAGCGGCCACGTTGGCCGGCTCGGTGCACACCCCGAAGGGCACCGCCACCTGACCGGCCTGGTCCCGCAGGGCCTCCGAGTCGCCGAGCAGCCCGAGGCCGGGACGCACGCGGTGGCCTCCGGCGTCGAGCTGGAGGGGGCCGAGGGCTTCTTGGGCGGCCCGCTTGCGCTGGGTGGTGACCCGGAAGTACGAAAGCGTGGTCTGGATGCGCAGGTGCCCGAGCAGCTCCTTCAGGGTGTCCACCGGCGTGCCGGCGTCGGCGTGGCGTTGGGCAAAGGAGTGCCGGAAGGCGTAGGGCACCACCCGCTCCCGGGGGAAGGGGACCGCCCTGCCGCTGCGCTCGTCGAGGTGGTCGAGACGGTCCAGCGCCTCCACCCAGCGTTTCACTGCCACTTGAAGCTGCGCAGGGGCGACCGGCTTGGTGCCGTCGGGGTTCTTCGTCGCCCGAGGGAACAAGACGAGGCGCTTCGGATCGGTGTGGGCGAACGCGGCGGTGACCCTCACCTGCTGGGCGGAGATGATCTGGGCCTCACGCTCGTGGATCGGCAGGCGGCAGTCGACCTTTGCCACCTTCGCCATGTCGTGGACGAGGACGGGGCTTTGGCGGCATTGACCGTCGTCACCGACGTGGCTGTCGTAGTCGAGGCAGTCGAAGCGGAGCGCACACAGCTCGGCGGTGCGCCGACCGACCCCGGCCTGGAGCTCAACGGCCGCCCGGACCGTCGGACCGGCCAGGTGCTCGAGCAATGCCAGGCTCTCTTCATCGAGCAGCTGGGCCATCACCGATTGGGGGAGGGCCCGGCCAACGTCCTCGGGCTCGCGGCCCTCGGCGCGCGGCACGTCGCTGCGGCGCAGGGCCACCTCGTCTTTCAGCCCGGCCATCGCTGCGCCCGGCGCGCACAGCCCCATCGCCCGCACGTCTCGGAGGAACTCGACGATGCTGCGAACGGTGCGGACGCGCCGATCGGTGGACATCGTGCCGGCGGCCTGGAAGCGTCCGAGGCAAGCGAGGAACGACTCGAGGTCGCTGCGTCCGATCGCCTCTGGCACCTCGCCGCGGTCGGTGCGGCGAGCAAGGTGCTCGGAGAGCAGCCCCACCGCGGCCACCATCCTGCGTGCCGCAGCCGGGTGCTTGGTGATCAAGGAGTCCGCAGCCCAGGCCTTGACGCCGTCCTTCAACCACAGCTGGCTGACCGGTCGCGCCATCTCGCCTCTGGTGGCGTGGAGGACCTGGCCACCCACGAACGACAGCCGGCCGGAGTGGCCGAAGACCCGGAGGTCCCACACGTCCTTGGCCGTCTCGCTGTCTGCGTCTGCGCCGAGGCGGGCGATGGAGCTGGTGGTGAGGACGAGGAACCGCCTCGGTGGATCGGCGAGCCCCGAGGGATCGAAATCGGCCACGCTCGACACGGCGGCTTCTCGCAGATGCTTGACCGCCGCCCGCAAGGCAGGCGGGCGGAGCTTGCGCCCGTCGCCGAGGGACACCTGGATCCCGTAGAGCAGCTCGTTGACGATTCGGCTACCCAGCCCCGTCATCACCACGCGGCCACAGAGGTCGCCGTGGCGGGGCGTCGCGTTGGCCAGGAAGGCCTCGAGGGGCGGGAATCGGCTCACCCGCCACAGCTGGTAGTGAGCGTCACACAGGCCGTTCAGATGCGCGCCGAGACGCTGACAGGTGCGCGCCGGGCAGCGTCCGAGGGTCGGGCGAGGGACAGCCGGGAGATAGCGTGCGTCTCCGTTCACGTAGGCGTCGACGCTCTGGCGGCGGACTTGCCGGACGTGGTTGCAGCTGATGCACAAGCCCTTCTGGACCTCGGGCCGTTCGTGACCGGGGGTCCGACACACCAGGCACAGCCCGGGCGGGCGGCGCCGGGCGGGATCGACGCCTCGGGCGCAGAAGCCCTCGAAGTCCGCGCGGCGCTCGCCCTTCCAGGCGATGGCACAGGTGGTGCACAACCCGTCGGACTGGCGGCCCTCGCCGCCACAGCCGGTGACCGGGCACACCCGCCAGCCGAAGAGGCGGTGCGCGGGGTCGGGGGTGAAGACCTCGGTCTTTGGATCCCACCCGAGCTTCACCAGCAGCTCGTGGTCCAAGACGTCGCCCAGTCGGTCGGAGAAGGCCGGAGCCGGGCCAACAGTTCGTCTCGTCGCAAGCGCCATCAGGGCTGCTCACCGAAACGCAATGGCCCGAGGCGATCCACCGCGTCGCGCAGGCGATCGGCGTCGGGGTGCAAGTAGGCCTCGGTCGAGCGGATCGATGCGTGACCGAGCAGCTCGCGGACCACGTCGAGCCCCGCCCCACGGGCGAGCAGCTCGCCGGCGGTGGCGTGGCGGAACATGTGGGGCCGCAGGACCCGGGAGAGCCCGGCGCGCCGAGAGGCCTCGGCCATGTGCGCTCGGACGGCGTCCGCGCTCATCGGTCGGCCGAGCGGCTCGTGGAACAAGTTGACGAGGACGAAGTCGCATGCCTCGGCGGCCGAGCAGCGCTCCCGTTCGGCCAGATAGCGGTCGTAGCAGGAAAGCACCTCAGTCCGGACCGGCACCGTCCTGCCGCCGGACTTGGCCATGGCCTCGTTGGGATTGTCCCGTCGCACCACATGGAGGTGGGGTCCACCCACCCCACAACCCATCGAGAGCGCGGCGTCGACCAGGTGCAGGTCCGAGCGCCGCAGGCCCAAGGCCTCACCGATCCTCAAGCCGCAGAACCACAACAACACGACGAGGAAGCGGTCCCGCCAGCTACGCGCGACGCGCAGCAACGCCTCGGCCTCATCCTGGCGGACAGCGGCCGGGCGGGGGCGACCACGCTCACGCTGGCGGTGCCGAGGGCGAGCCACGTAGCGCAGCCCGGTGCCTTCGGGGCGAAGCTCCGCCGGGAGGTGCCGATCGTCGGCCACTTCGTAGAGCAGCGCCAGGATCGATCCGTCGAGCAGCCCGGTTGCGACGGCGTACTTGGCAAGCTCGCGCACGGCCGCCAGGATGTGGTTGATCCGTCCGGCGCTGCGCGCCTTGCCGACGCCGGCACCCCGGCGCTCGACCGGGGTGGTGCGCAACCAGCCGACGAACGAGCCCATGGCACGAAGTCCCTCGCCCAGATCCCGCCCCGTTTGCTCGCACCAGCCGAAGAACAGCGCCAGGTCCCCCGCATACGAGCGGGTCGTGCCCTCGGCGCGGTCTGCCCCGATCCGCAAGTGCGCCAGGAACGAGTCGGCCGCCGGCACCGGGCACCAGTCGTCGTCGACGACGGTCCAGTAGGCCAGCTCGCCGGTCACCGTGACCCGCAACGCCCGCACCGCGTCCCCCTCCCTCGCTCACAGTCCTGCACGTGGCGCACGGTATCCAGAGGATGTGACGAACCGGACTGAGAGACCCTCTCCGCGCGACACTCATGCACGGATCTCCCACT
Source organism: Actinomycetes bacterium (assembly GCA_021791615.1). The sequence goes on along the minus strand of JAJYWG010000308.1, from coordinate 1,740 downwards.
CCTGAAAACGTCTTCGTGACAGTGCGCCACTCGGAGAACAAGAACGCCTCGCGCACGAGCTCGGGGGCCGGGATCCGGGGTAGGCAGCCCCTGAACCGCTCGAGGGGGGTCTCGCCGGTCTCCGAGTGCACGCGGGCGTGGTAGACCCGCTCGACCCAGGCCACGAAGCGCTCCTCGAGGACCTCGAGGCTCGTGATGTCCGAGTGGGCGACTTCGACCAAGAACTGGTCTCGCACAGTGCGAAAGAATCGCTCCACCTTCCCTCGGCCCTGGGGGCGACCCGGGCGGCTGTGCACGAGGCGGCTACCCAGGACCGCGAGGGCTCGCAGGAGCTGCTTGGAACAGAAGCTCGAGCCGTTGTCCAGGTACACGGCGTCGGGGACGCCGCGCGACACGACGCCTCGGCGCAGCGCCGCTTCAGCCGACAGCGTGTCTTCGACGTAGGTCCAGCGGTGCCCGGTGACCAGGCGCGAGTGATCGTCGAGATAGCAGAAGAGGATCGCCTTCTTGCCCGAGACGACCGGGCCGTGGAGGGCGTCGCCCACCCACAGCTCGTTCGAACGGCTCGCCTCGAAGCGGCCGAACGCGATGGTCGTGGCAGACAGCTGGGGGCGGGTGAGGCCGAGGGCCTTGAAGTGGCGCTGGAGGGTGCGCGGGTGGGGAGACCAGTCGTGGACGGCTCGGAGGATCTCTGCGATGTGGGTGGCGCTCCGGTGGGGATCCTCCTTGCGCAGCTGGCACGCGAGCTCGAGCAGCCCTGCGGGCGTGCGGGGCTCTACGCGCCGCGCGCTGGGCACGAGCGCCTGGAAGCCGCCGGCCCGATAGGTCCGGATCCAGCGATCGAGCGTCTGGCGTGAGACGCGCACGGGCTCTCCGTCTGGCCCGCGGTGGGTCGCCTCGGCGATGGCACGCACGAGCTGGCCGCGCCGTGCCGCGCTGAGCGCTGGGTCCGCTGCCTCGCGAACGAGCGCGTAGCGAAAGAGCGCCACGTCCTGTGCGTGGGCTCGGCGTCGTTGTGCTTCTGAGTCGTCCACTTCGCCTCCTTGCTCTGGGCACGAATCTCGTGCCGGCATTGGAGGGTTGCCGCTCAGCGCGGCCGCGGGAAGGGCGAGCTCGTGTTGGCGAGGAGGGCTCCCCCCGTCATCGCAGACACCCACGACCACACCGGGCGGGGCCCAAGGAGCGTGCTCGCCGCCCGCGTCGCGAGCCCAATCGCCTCGAGCGCGCTGGCGACCGGCGATGCCTGGAACGGGACCTCGTCGAGGCGGGCTGTGAGCGCGAAGGCCCAGGACGCGAAGTGCCCCGCCAGCATCTCGGCACGCGCACAGAAGCGCCGGAGCCACCCGCGCACGGTCTCTCGTGGGCGAGAAAGGAGGCTCGCAATCGTGCGCTGGCCGGCACCACGAGCGTGCTCGAGGAGTGCCGTCCCGATGACGGCCACCTCGTCCACACGGCGCACGAGCGCTCGGTCGGCGAGCAGCACCGACGTCTTCTTGCAGGTCGAACAGCGTGAGCGCCTGGGCCGCAGCTGGTGGCTGCCTCCAGCGCACCGCAGGGTCCGGGTCCTCGCCCAGCCCCAGGGCCGTAGCTCGCCCGCACAGTCTGGGCAGGCGAGCAGGCCGGCACACAGCGCGGCTTCCACCCGCGCCGGATCGTTCTCTACGATGAGCACAACGTGCCTCCGGGCGCTCAGAGGACCCCTTCGCACTCAGCCAAGAGATTTCGCGAGGGGGTCCTTGC
>JAJYWG010000462.1 GCA_021791615.1 Actinomycetes bacterium | reverse complement strand
TCGCCGGCCTCGAGGTGGACCTCGCCGGCGGCCAGGTCCGGGTCCAGACTGCGAACGGATGGCGCTGCGTCCTGAGCGGACCGGGCGTCGCCCCGATCGCCGTGGCCGGCGTGGCGGCCTGTCACGGCGTGGCCGCGCTCGTCGAGCATCCGGCGCTTGCACCCCTGCGGGAGTCGGTGCCGACGGACCCCGCTCCAGTCCAGCGCGCCAAGCCGCTCGCACTCGGGTCGGGAGAGCGGGAGCCACGCAGCTGGCCGGGTTGACCATCCACCGTCGACCAGGTCACGAGCGGCGCCCGGGCGCCCGCGCTCGACACTCCCCCCGGCCGCTAGCGCCAGGGTTGCCACGCCTGCCTCGGCATGCGGACACAGGCGGTTGGCACGAGTCCGCTCGCCGCTCGAGCTCGCAGGCGTAGCCGCTCAGCAAGGCAGCCCACCCCCCGCATCGGGACGCCGGTGGAGCTAGTGACGTCACCCGGCGAGAGACCGCTGGCGGGAGAACCACCCGGTGGCGGGGTGGCTTGGCTACCGTTGGCAGGTGGTGCGGAACGCTTCGAGGCTGCCGTGACGGCGGCGGACCTGTCGAACCCGATCATCAACTCGCCCTACGACCCACCGGCGGCGTACTTCGAGATCGGCCCGCAGGGACCGACCGGGGTGCTGCTGGCCGGCCGGCGCCCGAGCGAGTCGTTCGTCCCGGTGCCCCCGGCGCGCAAGGGCCGTGCCGCCCAGCAGCTCGCCCTCGACTTCGACGTGACGGGCGAGCGGCGAGAGCAGAACTCGTTGATCAACGACATTCGCCGGGAGGTCGAGCGGTGGAGGGCGTTGAGCTGGAACGGTGTCACGCCGTACACGCGCAAGCTGCTCGCCCACTGGTCGGCGAGCCCGCCGGTGCGGGACGAGCCGGTGCTGTTCTGCCAGCGGGAAGCGGCGGAGACGGCGATCTTCCTGGCCGAGGTCGCCGGCCGGCACGGTACGGCCGACTACCGGCGCCGCCTCGAGCCGGAGAACCAGATGCACAACGAGGGCCTCCCCAGGGTGGGCCTCAAGATGGCAACCGGCACGGGCAAGACGGTCGTGATGGCGATGCTGATCGCCTGGCAGACGGTGAACAAGGTGATGACGCCGAACGATGCCCGCTTCGCCAAGCGGTTCTTGGTGGTCACGCCGGGGATCACCATCCGGAACCGGCTCGGGGTGTTGCACCCCGAGCGCGAGGACAGTTACTACCGCGAGCGCGATCTGGTCCCCACCGACCTGTGGGAGGCATTGCTCGCCGCCCAGGTCGAGATCGTCAACTACCACGCTTTCCTGCCCCGGGACGCCAAGGAGATCCAGGGCGTGTCGGCCACCACGCGGAAGCTGCTGCGCGGCGGGCGCCCGGAGACTGCCGACGCGTTCACCGAGACCCCGGACATGGTCGCCGCCCGCATCCTGCGTGCCTTCGGGCCCGGCAAGGGGGAGCTGGTGGTGTTCAACGACGAGGCGCACCACTGCTACCAGGACAAGCTCCTCGAGCACCCCGACGACGCCGCCGACCGCGAGGACCAGGAGCGCAACCGGGACGCCCGGGTCTGGTTCCGCGGCTTGGTCGACCTGCGCCGCAAGGCAGGCGTGAAGGCCGTCTACGACCTGTCGGCTACCCCGTACTACTTGAAGGGCTCGGGCTACAACGAAGGGTTCATCTTCCCCTGGGTGGTGAGTGACTTCTCGCTGATGGACGCCATCGAGTCGGGTGTCGTGAAGATCCCCCGCATCCCCGTTGACGACGACGCTGCGGGCAAGGAGGTCACCTACCTCCGCCTGTGGGACCACATCGACCCGCCGCTCCCCAAGCGTCGCCTCCCCAAGGGCACCGACCTCGGCCGGCAGGGCTGGGTGATGCCCGCCACCCTCGAAGGGGCGCTCCGAAGCCTCTACCGCAGCTACGAGGCCAGCTGGACCCGGTACGAGACAGAGCTCGCCGCCCTCGGCGAGCCTCCCCCGGTGATGATCGTGGTCTGTCCGAACACGGTGGTCTCCAAGCTGGTCTTCGACTGGATAGCCGGCAGGGAGGTCACCCTGCCGGACGGCAGCCAACGCCTTGCCGAGGGGAACCTGGCACTGCTCAGCAACGTGGTCGACGGTGCGTGGGCACCCCGGATGCGCACGATGCTGGTCGACTCGGCCCGCCTGGAGTCCGGCGAGCCGCTCGCCGGGGACTTCCTCGCCGACGCCGCGGTGGAGGTGGCGGCGTTCAAGACCGAGTACCGGCTCCGCAACCCGGGAGCAGATGTCGACAAGCTGACCGACGCCGACCTGCTGCGCGAGGCAATGAACACCGTCGGCAAGCGGGACAAGCTCGGCGAGCACATCCGCTGTGTCGTGTCGGTGGCGATGCTCACCGAGGGCTGGGACGCCAACACCGTCACCCACATCCTCGGGATCCGTCCGTTCCGCAGCCAGCTGCTCTGCGAACAGGTGGTCGGACGGGGGCTCCGCCGGCGCAGCTACGCCCCCGATCCCGACACCGGCCGCTTCGCACCCGAGTACGCCGAGGTCTACGGGGTGCCCTTCGCATTCATCCCGGGCGATCACCAGATCCCGAAGGCGAAGGACCCCAGGCCGGCGGTCGAGGTGCGAGCGGTCGACGACCGCTGGCGCCTCGCGATCCGCTTCCCCAAGCTGACCGGCTATCGGGTCGAGTACCCCGACGCCCCCCTGTTCGCCGACTTCGACGAGTCGAGCCGGCTGCACCTCGAGGCCGCCGATGTCGCCTTGTGGGTCAAGAACCAGGGGGTGGTCGGCGTCGGCGAGGAGGTCGACCTGGCGGACATACGCGCGGCTCGGCCCCAGCAGGTTGCCTACCAGATCGCCAAGACCCTGCTCGAGCGGGAGGAGTTCTTCGCCGCCTACGACCAGACCGAACGACCCTGGCTCTTCCCCCAGCTGGTCGAGATCGCCCGGCGCTGGCTCGACCGCTGCGTCACCACCGACCCCGAGGTGACCGTCGGCTACCTCCTGCTGGCCCAGGCCCGGTCGGAAGCCGCCGAGCGGGTGTTCCACTCGATCGTGCACCAGCAGGGCAACCGCACGACGCTCCTGTGGCCGGTCTTCAACCACTTCGACAAGGAGGGTTCCACCGACGACGTGCGCTTCACCACCCGGAGGGTGGTGATGGACCCCCCGCCGACCAAGTCGCACCTGAACCATGTTGTCCTCGACGGGCTGCGGGGCAACTCCTGGGAGGAAGCCCTCGCCCGCCTACTGGAGGCCGACGACCGGGTGGCCGCCTACGTCAAGAACGAGCGGCTCGGCTTCACCATCCCCTACACCCACCAAGGCCGCTCCCACGACTACGTCCCCGACTTCCTCGTGCGCCTGGTCACCGAGCCCGGGGACGTGGAGCGCACCCTGATCGTCGAGGTCTCCGGCTCCCGAAAGTCCCCCGGGCCCACCGAAGCCAAAGCCAAGACGGCCCGCAACCAGTGGTGCGCCGCGGTCAACAACGACGGCAGCTACGGCCGGTGGGGTTACGTGCAGGTCCGCAACCCGGCCCACGAAGCCGGCCTGCTCGATGCCGCCATCGACGCCCTCTACCGAGACCAGCCGATCATCGCCCCCCCCGCCTGACGACAAGGACCGCCATGCCCGCACGCAAGCGTCCCAGCGCCGACCCCACTCCTGTCGAGGCGATCACCCACGCCGACAAGCGGACCAACCTGCCGACCAGCGATGCCTCCGACTTCGTCGACCCCGAGATCGACAGGCCGATCCCTGTCCGCTACCCCCGCGACCCCACCCTCGACCCGCAGCTGGTGTGGAAGGGGAAGGACGACCTGGACGGCGAGGACCTCGTGGCCGACGCCCCTGCCATCTACATCCAGGAGAAGATCGACCCGCGGGTGATCATCGAGAACCTCCGGGACACCGCAGCGCGACCGCACGACGAGCCCCAGCTCAGCCTGTTCGATACCTTCGACGGGCTCGGCGACCTCGACCTGGTCGACTTCTACCGCCACCAGGCCAACTGGTCCAACCGGATGATCCTCGGTGACAGCCTCAACGTCATGGCCAGCCTCGCCGAACGAGAGGCACTCCGCGGCAAGGTCCAGATGATCTACATCGACCCGCCATACGGCATCAAGTTCGGCTCCAACTGGCAGGCGAGTGCCCGCAAACGCGACATCAAGGACGGCAAGCTCGAAGACGCCAGTCGCGAGGTCGAACAGATCAAGGCCTTCCGCGACACCTGGGAGCTCGGCATCCACTCCTACCTCACCTACCTGCGCGACCGGCTCACCGTCGCCAGGGATCTCCTCACCGAGTCTGGCAGCGTCTTCGTCCAGATCGGCGACGAGAACGTCCACCTGGTGCGTAGCCTTATGGACGAGGTCTTCGGTAGCGAAAACTTTGTCATTCAGATCGCATTCAAAAAGACTAGCGCGGTCGGGAGTTTCGCGGGCGGTACCACACTGCTTCCCGGTACCTCGGACTATCTTGTATGGTTCGCAAAGGACAAAGAGTACGTGAAGTACCGGCAGGTGTACCTCGATAAGGACCTGGACGGTGCTGGTGCCGGCGCCTACCGGCTCGTAGAGGAGAGCGACGGCAGGAGCCGTCCACTGCGTCGAGAGGAGCTTGTAACTGGGAAGATTGCTGGCCGGCCATTCCGGGCGAGTCCTCTGACGTCGGACATGGTCCGTACGGGACAGACGACGGTATTTCCGGTCGAACTCGCTGGCGAAATCTTCACTCCGGGAACAAAGGGATGGAAGACCAATCCACCGGGGATGGCCAAGCTTGTCCAAGCACAACGAATTTTCATAACGGGTAGAACAATTTCCTACAGACGCTACCTGGACGACTTTCCAGCGTTTCCCCTAACGAACTTGTGGACTGACACGCAATCCGGCAGCGGAATGGAGAAGGTCTACGTCGTCCAGACGAACACAAAAATTGTTGAGCGTTGTTTGCTCATGACCTCGGACCCGGGTGATCTCATTCTCGACCCGACCTGCGGGTCGGGCACGACGGCAAATGTGGCCGAGCAGTGGGGGCGGCGGTGGATCACGATCGACACGTCGCGGGTGGCGCTGGCGCTGGCTCGCCAGAGGGTGATGGGCGCCCGGTTCCCCTACTACCTGCTGGCCGACTCGCCGGAGGGGCGTAAGAAGGAGAGCGAGCTGTCGGCCGAGCCACTGCCGCCCACGGAGACGACAGGCGACATCCGTCACGGCTTCGTCTACGAGCGGGTGCAGCACATCACCTTGAAGTCGATCGCCAACAATCCCGACATCAAGGAGGGCATGAGCAGGGCCGAGATCGACGCGGCGATCCGCCGTCACGCCGAGTACGAGCTGCTCTACGACAAGCCGTATGAGGACCCCAAGAAGGTGCGGGTAGCCGGTCCGTTTACGGTGGAGAGCTTGTCGCCGCACCGCTCCTTGGCGTTCGCCGGCAGCGCGGTGGACGGCACCGGGGCGCTCAACACCGACAAGGCGGTCCCTTCCCCCGATGGAGCCGTCGGGGATTCGAGCTTCGAGCAGACGATCCTGGCCAACCTGCGGGCGGCGGGCATCCAGAACGGGCGACGCAACGAGCGGCTCAGCTTCGACAGCGTCGAGCCCTACGCCGGGGTCCACGTCCAGGCCGTCGGCGTGCGCGAGGACGCCTCGGAGGGCACGCCCCGGCGGGTGGGCATCACCGTCGGCCCCCAGTACGGGACCGTCGACGGCCGGTTCATCAAGGAGGCGGCCCGGGAGACGATCCACGCCGACGACCTCGACCTGCTGTGCGTGCTCGCGTTCGCCTTCGACCCAGGCGTGCTCGGGTCCGACGCCGAGTACGTCACCTCGGTCGAGGGCTTCGCCAACGTGGCCGCCGAGCGGCGCATGGGCCGTATCCCGGTGCTGCTGGTGCGGATGAATGCCGATCTGGTGATGGGCGAGGAGCTGAAGAAGTCGGGGGCCGGCAACCTCTTCACCGTCTTCGGCGAGCCGGACATCGAGATCAAGGCCGAGGGCGACGAGCTACGGGTGGTGCTCCGGGGCGTGGACGTTTACGACCCCAACACTGGCCAGGTGCGGAGCAACGACACCGACCAGGTGGCACTGTGGATGATCGACACCGCCTACAACGACGAGAGCTTCTTCGTCCGGCACTGCTACTTCACCGGCGGCCAGGACCCGTACGCCCGACTGAAGCGTGCCCTCAAGGCGGACATCGACCCCGAGGCGTGGGAGTCGCTGTACCGGACGGAGTCCCGGCCCTTCCCCCGCCCGGAGACCGGCAAGATCGCCGTGAAGGTGATCAACGACTACGGCG
>JAJYWG010000327.1 GCA_021791615.1 Actinomycetes bacterium | reverse complement strand
TCGCCGTCGGAGGGGGAACCTGCTCGCCGTGCTCGCGCAACGATTGGATATGCAGAGGGATCGCTTCGGCGATGAGCTCTTCGACCTCGACGCGGGAGCTTCCAGCCGCCACGCAGCCAGGAAGGTCCGGCACGTACGCCCCCCAGGCGTCGCCTTCCTGCTCGATCACGACGACGTACTCAGTCACCACTCTGCCTTCCCGACCTGCCGGCCTGCCGCCAGATCGATCCAAGCGTACCCTTCGGCACCTCGTCACTCGGCTTGCCTGCCACCGTCACCGTTCCGGGCCGGTCGGGATGGCGGAACTGACGGTGAGAGCCGACCTGCCGGTCGAGGCGCCAGCCGTCTCGCTCCAGAGTACGGATGACGTCTCGCACCTTCACGAGTTCAAGGTACGGGATCGATGTGACGATCTCCTCGAGCCGTCGCACTCGCTGCGCTACCGCCGCTCTCGGATTTCGCGCCGTGGAAGGGAGTCCCCAGCGAAGTGGCTGGTCGTCGGGTCGGCGCCCCCGGCCTCCCAGAATGCGAACCTCGAGCCGCCGGTCGAAGGACCAGCAATCAGACTGGCGGCCCGGCACACCAAGATCCGCCGTGAGGGGTACCGGCGGTGAGTCATTCAGGGCAGCTGCACGTGGCTGCGGAGCCACTCGGCGAACCACGGCTCTTCCACGTCATGCGCAGCCACTGCCAACATTGCGTGCTCGGCTTCGTCGACGTCGGGAGGGTCTGGGGACCAGATCACGCCGTTCAGGTCGAGGAAGAGAACGAGCGCTGCCCATGCAGCGCGCTTGTTCCCGTCTGGGAGTGGGTGGTTCCACGCAAGATGACACGTCAGCACAGCCGCCTTGTCGATGATGTCAGGGTAGAACTCCTCACCGCCGAAGCTGGCAGAGGGCGCGTGCAGTGCCGAGTCGGCCAAGTCGATGCGCGCGGCCTTGGCGAGGACCGCGGCGTCGATCCCGGTGACCTGCTCGGCGAGCCAGACATACTCCGCCAGACTGATGTAGCGGATCACTTGGCGAGGCGGTCGAGGAGCTCCTTGTCCCGCTCGAGAAGCTTGCGGGCTCGGGCGACGAAGTCCTTGTCCGAGCGGACGCGCGTCACCTCGGCGCTCAGTGAGTCGACGATCAAGGCGTTCACGCTGGTGCCGCGCACTCGCGCGACCGCTTCGGCCTCGTCGGCGAGGTCGTCTGGAAGCCGGACGGTGGTCTGCTTTGCCATGCACTCATGGTATCGCGACATCGTGACATCAGTGCTCGCGTGCCATGCAAGTTCGCGCCCTGGAAGGCCCGACGTGAGGAAGGCGCTGGTAGCGGGCGTGGCGCACCCGGCCTCCCACAATGCGCCCGGCCATCAGCTTGGCCGCAGCGCACGCGAAGGTCCGCCGGGAAGGGTACGCCAGGTGAGGGGGCTCCACGGGGTCGCCACCACGGCCGCCACCACCCCTGCCAGTACGGTCGCCAGTCCTGAACGGAGGGGGTCGGGGGCGCTGAAGGTCCAGCGTGTCGCTACTCCACCCCCGCCAGTCGCGCACCCCGACTCCTAGGGATTGTTGGTATGAGTGTTTCTGCTCTCCGGCCGAGGGCCGGCGACGAGCTCGTGATGGCAGTCGCGCACCGACTGACCGAGCGGGACCGGTCCATCTTGACCATGCTCTACCGCCACCGGGTGTTCACTACGGACCAGCTGGCCGAGATGTACTTCGACCACACGAACACCGCTCAGCACCGGTTGACCGCGCTCTACAAGCTCCGGCTGCTCGACCGCTTCCAGCCGCTCGACCACCGCTACGCCAGCTTGCCCTACCACTACGTGCTCGACGAGCTGGGCGCCATGGTCGTGGCCGCCGAGCGGGGCGAGGACCCCGACAAGTCCCGCTGGCGGGCCGACAAGGCTCTCGCCATCGGGAAGAGCCAGCGCCTCCGGCACCTCGTCGGGGTGAACGGGTTCTTCTCGGCCCTCGTGGCCGAGTCCCGCAGGCGTGAGGACTGCGACCTGTCGCTCTGGTGGTCCGAGCGCCACTGCACGAGCCAGTTCGACCGGATCGCCCAGCCCGACGGGCTCGGGGTGTGGGAGGAGGCCGGCAACCGGGTCGTCTTCTGCCTGGAGTACGACCGCTCGACCGAGACCCTGGAGCGCCTGGCGAAGAAGCTGAAGAGCTACGAGGACCTCCAGGTGGCTTCGGGGCTCGCTTACTGGATTGTGTTCTGCTTCGGCCACCCCCGCCGGGAGGCCGGCGCTCGGCACGTTCTGGCACAGGCCACCGTCCCGGTGGCGACGGCAGCCCCGGGGCCGACACAGCGGCCGCACGAGGCCATCTGGGCGCCGATCGGCTACGAGGGCGTGCGGCGGCTACAGCTCGCTGAGCTGGCCGCCGTGCCCATCCCGCCCGAGTCCGAAGAACGGGTCGCCGAGGCCCAGGCGTACCGGCGCCGGACGGCCGAGCAGTGGCAGCGGGCGTAACGAGAGGCGTCCTCTGCCCACTGCCCCCGGAGGCCGAGGGTCTGCTCGACGAAGCCTCCAGGGCCGGGGCGTGAGAACGGGCGGTCCTAATCACCAACCGCCAGGTGCGGGACTCGCCCGAGGCCGGGGATCCTGGACCCCAAATTCTGCTACCATGTACTACATGGTTCCCGGCGAGCAGGGCAACTGGGCGGCGCAGCTGCGACGAGGCGCGGCCGAGGCCTGCGTGCTCTCACTGCTCCGCGGACAGGAGCGGTACGGCTTCGAACTCGCTCGGGCCCTCACCGACAATGGGCTTGTGGCCAGCGAAGGAACCATCTACCCCCTCTTGACCCGCCTGCGCCAGCAGGGCTTGGTCGAGACGACCTGGCGTGAGTCGACCGAAGGCCCCCCGCGCCGCTACTACCGGCTTACCGAGGATGGGCGAATCGCGCTCGCCTCCTTCGTCGACCAGTGGAAGGCGTTCCGGGTCGCTGTCGACCGCATCCTGAAGAGCGGGCGCCCGTGAGACGCAAAGCACCGGCAGACCAGCTCATCGCTCAGTATCTCGCTACCCTCGATCGGGCACTTGGGGCGCTGCCCCGTGCTCGGCGGCGCCAGATCGTCGGCGAGATCAGCCGCCACATCGCCGAGAGCCGGTCGGACCTCGACCACGAGTCCCCGGCCGCGATCAAGGCACTGCTTGAGCGCGTGGGCGAGCCGCGCACTATCGCCGCGGAAGCCGGTGCCTATGAATCCGAGACCCCCCCGAGCCGCTGGACCGACCGGCTCGCGCCCTGGCTCCTCCTGTTGGGCGGCTTCATCTTCGGCATCGGATGGATCGTGGGCGTAGTCCTCTTGTGGGCGTCGTCCACTTGGCGTAGGAGGGACAAGCTGCTCGGGACGTTCGTGCTCCCCGGTGGCCTTGCACTTGCCTACACGCTTCTTTCGCTCCCGGCTTCTGGGCGCGCATGCTCAGGCAGCTCACCGCCCGGACAGCGGATCGTCGTTCACTGCACGACCTCGGGGTTCGTGCTGCCGTTTCCCATCGGGATCCTCATGCTGGTCGTGGTGGTGGTGGCACCGATCCTCACCCTGGTACACCTTGAGCGAGTTCGCCGCAGGGGCGAGGCCGATAGGTGGGTGTCGACGAACCTGTGAACGCCTCATCGGTTGCCCGCAACCGGAGGCCGGCGCACGACAAGTCCTCGGGGCGACACAGCGGCCTGGACGAGGCGATCTGGGCGCCGGTCGGTTACGAGGGGTGGCCTCCGGCTCGCGGAGCTGACCACCTACCCGGCGCCGGACGGCACTGGCACGGTGCCGACATCGGTAACTGAGTCAATGCGATCGGCCTGGTGCCCCCCGAGACATGTCCTACGACTGAGGAAGCCCCGGCAGGTCTGACACGACTAACGCCGGCGACAACGGGTGGCGAAGCCGGCACGCGTAGGCCATCACCGGGGCATGGAAGGCGCGGAAGATTTCGGTGAACCGTTCGTGGTCGTTCAACACGCCCTCCCCGTCCTGTGAGCCGCGCCCTGTTTACGTCCTGCCGACCGCGCCGGTTACATGCCGGGTTCGGGCTCGATGAACCTGGCGAGGGGTCGGACCTGGTCTGCAGCGTGCCGTGGGTTGACCTTCGCCACGGCGGCAAACAGGTGGTCAAGGGCCGCCGGGTCGTCAGCTTCGTCCTCGATGGCGCTGCGGACCTGCTCTTGGACTCGTCCGAGGTTCTCGAGCCTGGTCGCCAACTCCCACACCATGCTCCCCACGGGACGGTCGGCTGCACCGACACACAGCGGCCTGTGCTCGCCGACTGCCCTCGCCATCAGTCGGGCTTCGTAAGCGCGCTGGCGGCACGACGGGCGGCAGTAGCGCGCTCGTGGCCCCGGCGACTACCCACGATGGGAGGGGGCGACCGCACCACTCGCACGTGAGGGCTAACGAATCCGTCACGGTGATGTATTGCGCCGCACCCTGGAAGTGCCCCGCTCTCCGCGTCGACGCTGGTCAGCACCCCCGGCCGGCACGCCGGCAAGGCAAGGAAAAAGATCGGAATTTTTCGCCGAAGGCCTTGACTTCGCGTCGCGATCGAGTCATCGATATCGACCCCCTTGCGACGCTTGCCTGGTTGTGGGCCGCCCATGGCCACCCACTGCCCAACCCGCCATCACCCAGACGACCACGCTGGCGTCTCGTCGCGCCACCGACCGTGCCAGAAGGCCCGACTGGCCCTCGGGCCGGCCGGCTACGTCGGCCTCGACGGCACCCACGAGGAGGCGGCGCTCGCCGCTCTCGCCGACCTGCTCGCCCCCTACGCCGACCAACGCGACAGGGAGGCCGCTTGACCGGCCGGCCGACCCGGAGGTCTCCTCGCCCAACGCCGGTCCCAGCTACCAGAAGGAGCCAGATCGTGAGAGTCGCCACCTACACCCGGATCTCGACCGACGAGGACCACCAGCCCTACTCGTTGGAAGCCCAAGCCGAGCGGTTGGCTGCGTACGTGAAAAGCCAGCCTGACTGGGACCTCAGTCGGCGCTTCAGCGATCAGGCTTCGGGGGCAACGACCGAGCGCCCGGAGCTGCAGCGTGCCCTGGCCGAGGCCCGGGCCGGGCGCTTCGACCTCCTCCTCGTCTACCGGGTCGACCGGTTCTCGCGCTCGGTGCGCGGCCTCGCCCAGCTGCTCGAGGACTTGGACGCGGCCGGCGTCGCCTTCCGCTCAGCCACCGAGCCGTTCGACACGACGAGCGCGGCGGGACGGATGATGGTCCAGATGCTCGGGGTCTTCGCCGAGTTCGAGCGGGCCACCATCGTCGACCGGGTGATCGCCGGCATGGAGCGAAAGGCCGCCCGGGGCGGCTGGTGCGGCGGGTCGCGTCCCTTCGGCTACGACGTGGACCCGGCGACCGGCTATCTCACGACCAAGGCCGACGAGGCGCCGCTCGTCCCGGTCATCTTCGACCGCTACGCCCACGGCCGGGAGGGCGCCCGGGCGCTGGCGGTGTGGCTGAACGAGGCCGGCCACCGCACCAAGGCCGGGCGGCCCTGGAGCCACACGGCCGTCCTCACGGTCCTGCGCAACCCGGTTTACGTCGGCAAGGTCTTCTTCCGAGACGCCCTCCACGACGGCCCCCACCCCCACCTGGTCGACGGGCCGCTCTTCGACCGAGTCCAGGCGCTGCTTTCCGAGCGGGGCGAGGACTGGTCCAAGCGCGCCTCGGCCACGTCGCCGTTCCTCCTGGCCGGCCTCGTCGTCTGTGCCCGCTGCGGGAAGCACTTCGTCGGGACCTCGGCGATGGGCAACCGCTACCGGTACCGCTACTACACCTGTTTCACCCGCCAGCGCTACGGCACCAAGTTCTGCGCCGCCGAACGCCTGCCGGCCGAGGACCTGGACGCGGCCGTCTTGGACGCGCTCGTCTGCACCTACGAGCGCACCGACCTCTTCGACAAGGCCGTCTCGGCCGCCCGGCGCCGGGCACGCGTCGAGCGCGCCAACCACGAGCAGGAGCTGGCGGTCGTCGACGCCGGGATCACCAAGGCCGAAGATGCCATCGAGCGCTACCTGTCGGCGTTCGAGACCGGCACGCTCTCAGAAGCCCAATGCGGCAAGCGACTCGAAGGGCTCGCCGCCAAGGTGCGCGACCTGCGCGAGCGGCGCGAGGAGCTGGTCGCCCCGATGGAGCTCGCCTCGGCGAGAGCACCCGACGCCGGGGAGATCGCCGCGATGCGGCGCCACATCGTACAGGCGTTCACCGACGGCGCCGTGCCGGCCCGGAAGGCGCTCCTCCAGGCGCTCGTGCACGAGATCCGCGTCGAGGGTCGCGACCGCGTCGTACCGTGGTTCCGCGTGCCAGGCGGCGCGGACCCGAAGGTTCGCGCCCTGGCGCGATCGGCGAGG
>JAJYWG010000417.1 GCA_021791615.1 Actinomycetes bacterium | reverse complement strand
CTGCTCCACGTTGTTTTCCACGCCGTGTTCAAGGGATCGCTGTTCCTTTCGGCTAGCTCGCTCCAACAGGCGGCGGGAACCAGGGACCTCGACCGCCTCGGCGGGCTGTTGCGGCGCATGCCGGCCACCGGCGCACTCTTCGTGGTGGGGGGCCTCACCATCGCTGCCCTTCCGCCGCTGTGCGGCTTCGTGAGCGAATGGCTGCTGCTCCAAGCCATGCTGCACGGCCTGCCCTCATCGGACCCGTCGCTGGCTATTGCGCTGCCCGCTGGCGTCGGCGCGCTGGCCCTCACCGGCGGGCTGACCGCGCTGACCTTCGTCAAGGCCATCGGCATAGGCCTGCTGGGCCAGCCTCGCACCGAGCCGGCGGCCCAGGCGGGCGAGGTCCACCGGGCGATGTGGGTCGGCGCCGGAATCCTCGCTGGGTTGTGTCTCGTTTTCGGAGTGGCCCCCTTCCTGGTCCTCCCGGCCGTGGTCGGCGCGGCCCGGACGGTTACCGCCAGCCGGGTGGCGGACCCCTTTGTCGGCGGCTGGCAGGTGGGCCTCTCGGGCGCGCACGGCGTGATCGCCCCAGGGCTGCTCGCCGCCGGACTGCTGATGGCAGTGGCGCTCGTGGCTGGGACGAGGCGGGCCCTACAGCGTTCGGCCGTGCGCCGCAGCGAGGCGTGGGGGTGCGGGAGAGAGCTGCAGACCGCCCGCATGGAGTACACCGCCACCTCCTTCGGCGAGCCGCTCACCCGGGTGTTCGAGGACGTCCTGGCTCCGTCACACGACCTCGACCTCAGCCACGTCGCCGAGTCGCGGTATTACGTCGAGGCGGCCACGTTTCACACTTCGCTCGACGACGCATTCGAGCGGCACGGCTACCTTCGGGTGGCCAAGGGCCTTGCCTGGTGGGGGACCCTCGCCCGCCGGGTTCCGAACGGCAGCGTGCATCGTTATCTGGCTTTCGGCCTGGTGACCCTCGTCGTCGTGCTGGTGGTCCTCGGATGACGACCTCCTGGCCGGTCGTCTCAGTAGCGGCTATCTCGATCCTCCAGGTGCTGGCTGTGGTTCTCGGGGGCCCGCTGCTGATTGGGCTGATGCGTACGTCGCGCTGCCGGCTGGAGGGCCGAGTCGGTCCCCCGATCCACCAGCCGCTGCTCGACCTCCGCAAGCTGGCTCGCCGGGAGCGAACCCGACCCGAGCAAGCCAGCTGGATCTTCTCCGCGGCACCGGTCGTGCTAGTCGCCACAACCCTGGTGATTACCGTGACCGCCCCGCTGCTCACCACTGATCCGGCCTTCGGATGGTCGACCGACCTGTTCGCCGTCGTGTACCTCCTGCTGGCCGGCTCGGTCGCGGTCGCGCTGGCCGCGCTCGACACCGGTACCGCGTTTGGGGGCATGGGTGCCAGCCGCGCGATGACCATCGGTGCGCTCTCCGAGCCGGCGCTGCTGGTAGCCGTCCTCGCCCTCTCCGTGCCGGCCCACTCCTCCAACCTGCCCACGATCATTGCCCGCTCGCTTGGACACCCCGCCTGGTTAGCCACTCCGCAGCGGCTGCTGGCCCTGATGGCGTTCCTCATCGCGATCGTGGCCGAGAGCGGGCGCCTGCCGGTCGACAACCCGAGCACCCACCTGGAGCTGACCATGATCCACGAGGCCATGGTCCTCGAGTACTCCGGGCAGGACTTGGCCCTGGTCAAGCTGGGCGAGTCGATGCGCCTGATCGTCCTGTTCGGCTTCTTCGCCAACCTGTTCGTTCCCTGGGGCATTGCCACTGCCCCGGGTGTCGGGCACTTGGCCCTCGGCCTGGTGTCAACCGGTGCGAAGGTGGCGGCCCTCGGTGTCGCCGTGGCGGTCTTCGAGGTGACGGTGGCCAAGCTCCGGCTGTTCCGGGTACCCGAGCTGATGGCTGGGGCGTTCGTGCTTGCGGTGCTAGCCGTAATCTCCGCCTTGGTCTTGCCATGAGCGGATCGTTCATCTCCACCCTCACCCTGGCGGCCGGCACTGTGCTCGTTTGCGCCGTTCTAGCCCTGTGGCTGAGCTCCGTGCGCTCTGTAGTCCGTGTCCTCGCCGCTCAGGGGGTCGCCCTCGGGCTGGTCGCCATGGTGCTCGGCGTCCACGTGCACGACGGCGGTCTGATCGCCGCCGCGGCGGTCGTGCTCGCCGTCAAGGGCCTCGCCATCCCAGCGTTTCTCGCAAAGGCCGGGGGTGGCGCCGCACTCGAACGAGAGCGCAGACCGCTGGTCAACGTCCCCGCCTCACTTGTGGCCTCCGCTGCGCTAATCGCCCTTGCGTTCGTCGCGGCGCGCGGTGTGGCTGCCTTCGTCGGCACCACGACCGGCGCCCTCGTCCCCGTCGGCGTCGCTACCCTGCTGCTCGGCTTCTTCGTCCTCGTTGCTCGCCGGCGTCCACTCTTCCAGATGGTCGGGCTGCTCCTCGTCGACAACGGCATCGCGCTGGTGGCGTTCCTTTCCACGGCCGGGGTCCCGTTCCTAATCGAGCTCGGGGTCTCCCTCGATGTCCTCTTGGGCGTGGTCGTCCTCATGGTGCTGGCCCAGAGGCTCCGGTCCGAGCTCGGCGATCTCGACCTCGATGAGCTCCAGGAGCTGCACGACTGATGGAGCTGGTGCTCATCCTCACCCTTCCCATCCTCGGCGGTGTCGTCGTTGGTTGGTGGCGACACCGCTGGGCCGGCTGGGTCGCCGTGGCCAGCAACGGGGCCGTCCTGATCCTCGGGGCGTGGACCGCCGCCCGGGTCGTCAAGGACGGCCCTCTCATCGGAGCGGCGGGGGTGTTGCGAGCCGATGCGCTGAGCGCGTTCATGGTCGTCGTCATCGGGACCATCGCCGTTCTGGCGTCGTGGCTCGGGATCCGCACGATCGCCCTCGAGGTCGCGGGTGGCCAGTGCACGCCGCGGCGAGTGGCCGTCTACGGCGTCCTGGTGCAGGCGTTCATTGCCGCCATGCTCCTCGCCGTGCTGGCTGCCAACGTCGGTGTGCTGTGGGTGGCGGTCGAGGCGACCACCGTCGTCACCACCTTCTTGGTCGGTCATCGACGGACGAAGGGCGCCCTCGAAGCCTCGTGGAAGTACATCGTGATCTGCTCGGTCGGGGTCGCCCTGGCCTTCTTCGGCACCGTGCTTGTCTACCTGGCAGCGTCGCATGCCGGAGGTCACTCGGCCGGCGCCCTCAACTGGACGTCCCTCATGGCCCACGCGCACAGTCTGAACCATTCGGTGCTACGGCTCGGGTTCGCCCTCGTGGTCCTCGGCTACGGCACCAAGGTCGGCCTTGCCCCCCTCCATAGCTGGCTGCCCGATGCCCACAGCCAGGCCCCTGCCCCGATCTCGGCGCTCATGTCCGGCGTGCTGCTCACGGTGGCCTTCTACGCCATCTTGCGCTTCAAGGCGGTGACGGATCTCGCCATCGGCCCCGGCTTCTCCCGCACGCTGCTCGTCACCGCGGCGCTGCTGTCGCTGGCCGTCGCCGCCTCATTGCTGCTCACCCAACGCGACTACAAACGGATGCTCGCCTACCACAGCATCGAGCACATGGGCCTCATCGCACTGGGCGCGGCCGCCGGCATCCCACTCGCCATCGCCGCTGTGCTCTTGCACATCCTGGGGCATGGCCTGGCCAAGAGCGTGTTGTTCCTGACCTCCGGGGAGATCATGGCCGCCGAGGGTACCAGCCAGATCGACGAGGTCCGCTCCCTACTTGCCCGCCGTCCCGCCCTCGGTGGGCTGTTCAGCGTCGGGCTGGTGGCCCTGCTCGGCCTCCCGCCGTTCAGCCTTTTCTCCAGCGAGCTGCTCATGGCCCGGGCGGAGTTCCAAGTAGGGCTCGGCTGGGCCGCCGTAGCGGCGGCGGTGGCCATGGTTATCATCTTCGTCGCCGTCGTTGGTCATGCCCGCCACATGCTCGTTGGCCCCTCGAGCTCACCCGATCCACTGGCCCCGCCACCGAACTGGGTGACCGCACCGCTCGTCGGGGGGCTGGTGGTCTGCGGTCTCATCGGGGTATTAGCCTGGCCCCTGTCCGGGCTGCTCCAGGTTGCCGCCCATGTGGTCGCGCCGTGATCCCGGCAGCGACCCTTCCCGTCGCCCTCGAGCCCACCGGTTGCCACCGCTTCGCCGCCACGGTGGAGACTGCGGACTTGGTGGAGGCCGCCCGCGCACTCTTTGCCGAGGGAATGCGCCTTGCCCTGATCTCCGGCCACGACGACGGCGCATCCATGCACGTCGTCTATCTGTTTACCGCCGGACCACCTGATACCCGAGTCGAGCTGCACGTCCCCCTCGACCGCACGAGGCCCCAGATACCGACCCTGGCCGCCTTGTCGTTCCCGGCCACCCGATTCGAACGGGAGCTGGCTGACCTCTACGGCATCGAGTCGTTGGGCCACCCCCAACCCCGCCGCCTGGTCCTGCACCAGCACTGGCCGGCGAACTGGCACCCGATGCGCCACGGATCGAACGAACCGCCCCGGATGGTCCCCGACGCCGGGTCGTTCCCCTTCGTGGCAGTCAAAGGCCCCGGTGTCTACGAGATCCCCGTTGGGCCGGTGCATGCCGGGCTCATCGAGCCTGGCCACTTCCGCTTCTGGGTCGTTGGCGAGACCATCCTGCGCATGAAGGCCCGCCTCTGGTTCGTCCACAAAGGCATAGAAAAGCTCCTCGAGGGGAAGGACGTTGCCTCCGGCCTCGAGATCGCTGAACGTATCTCCGGCGACACCGCCGTCGGCCACGCACTCGCCTATTGCCAAGCCGTCGAGGATGCCCAGCAGATTGGCGTGTCCGACGGTGCCCAGGTCCTACGGGCTGTGCTGCTCGAGCTCGAACGGCTCTACAATCACGTTGCCGACATCGGCGCCCTCTGCAACGACGTGGGGTTCGGGTTGGCCCACGCACGGGCGCTCTCCCAGCGCGAACGGCTCCTGCAACTCAACCGCGAGGTCACCGGTCACCGGTTGCTTCGCGGGGGCGTGATGCCCGGAGGGGCTCAAGTGCGTCGCCTTCCTACCACTACTGAGCTGGCCGAGATAAGTCAGCGCTTCGAGGAGCTGGTCGAGCTGTCCAGCACCAACGCCTTGGTCATGGAGCGCTTCACCGGTACCGCTACCCTCCAAGAGACCCACGCTCGCAGCCTCGGCGTCGTCGGCATCGTCGCTCGAGCGTCTGGCCTGGACTTCGACGCCCGCGCCGCCCACCCTTTCATCGAACAGGCTGGCGGGTTCACCCCGGCACGACAAACAACCGGAGACGTTCTGGCCCGCTACGCCGTCCGGGTTGACGAGGTGCGCGCCTCGCTGTCCCTGCTCAGCGACCTCATTGACCGTCGACCAGAGTGCCACGCTGCCCTACCGACGCATGGCGCCGCATCAGGGGACCGGCCAGGCGTAGGGGTCGGTATCGCCGAGGGGTGGCGCGGAGCCGTCGTCCACCGAGTCGATCTCGACGAACGCGGCAGGCTCTCCCGGGTGAAGATCGTGGACCCCTCGTTCCTCAACTGGCCCGCCCTGCCGGTTTCCTTGGCTGACACCATCGTTCCCGACTTCCCCCTGGCCAACAAGAGCTTCAATCTTTCCTACGCCGGCAACGACCTGTGATCACACTCCAGCCAGAGCCGCCATATTCATCAATTCATGTAACATTGGGGTGCGCAGTCCAGACGCCAAACGATGACCACCGAGCCCGCACGTCGCACTGCCACCCAGCGGTGCAGCTTGGTACAAGGAACTGCTCCCGATGACGACTCCCATCTACCAGGTCAAGGCAGAGTTTTTCAAGACGCTCGGCCACCCAGCGCGGATCCGCATCCTCGAGGTCCTGCAGGACGGCGAACGGCCGGTAAGCGAGCTCATCCCCGAAGTCGGCATCGAAGCTTCGCACCTCTCCCAACAGCTCGGTCTCATGCGCCGGGCCAACCTCATCCACGCCCGCAAGGTCGGGTCGAATGTCTTTTACTCGGTCGACGAGCCAATGCTCTTCGAGCTCTTGGAAGTGGCCAAACGGATCATAACCGCATCCCTGACCGAAACGCAGGAGCTACTCGAACAGATCCAGGCGTCCGGCCCGAACCTTGGGTGACGCAGGGAGCTCCGGCGCTTGGCGACCCAGCCGGTCGGCCCATTCGTGATCACTGTCCAATCCCTGCCCGTCGTTCACCGGGGATGCCCAGGGCCAGCTGCGAGGCGGCGCAGGTGCTCGCCGGTGCCAGCCCGGCTGCCGAGCGCCTCGCATAGGAGGCCCGCCAGGTCTTGGAGGGGTAGTCGTGGCGCTGGGCGGTCTTCGCGTTGACGCTCGGCGGCACGGTGATTGTCTGTTGCACGCAGCAGGCAGGTGAGTGCTCCGGTGGGAGTCGGACCT
>JAJYWG010000156.1 GCA_021791615.1 Actinomycetes bacterium | reverse complement strand
GCAAGGACTCCTGGCTCGCTGATGGTTCGTCGTCGGTCCAGCAGCAGGCGCTACGCGACTTCGACCAGGCGTTGAAGAACTTCTGGGCCGGTAGCCATCGCCGGCCGAGGTGGCGTCGTCGGGGCGTTGCGACGCTCCTCCTCCCGGCCCTGAAGGGCCGGGCTCCTGTCGCTTCAAGGTTCCGGTGGGTTCACTTGTCACCGAGATGCCGTAGGAGCGATCAACGTCCTCCAGAAGGCAATCCACGGGACTTACGTCCCCATTGGACCGGATGTCAGAATCCAGGTCACGTACCTCCGGGCTGTCGGACGCCGGTCGGAATACCAGAGGGAGGAACACCGCAAGGTGCAGTGCCGAAAGGCGAGAGCCCTGAGTAGTGCCCGGAACCGGGCCCCGTCGAGAGAAATCCCGGCGTGCGAGCAACGGCGAGCCCAATCGTCCACCAGCCCCTCGGGGCCAGACCAGTTGGTCGCGGTGGCGTGAAGACGGTGATGTCAAGTAACTCCAACCGAGCGGATGGGTCGGAAGCCCCGTCCCCAAGGGCGGGGAGGTTCACGAAAGGCCTCGTGTACGGCGTCGGCGCCCTACGCTCTGCCGCCCGTGGTGACCGGCTTCTCTGGACGCTGCATCGAGCGGTGCTGTCGGGCGGGATCGTCCCGATGGTGCCAGTCGGGGCGGTCGCCGAGGCATTCCGCACCGAAGGCCGGGTCGATCGGCTCGAAGCCTTTCTCGACGGTACGCTCGTGGAACCGATGGACGGGGAGAAGGCACGGCGCATCGGCGAGCTCGCCGCCCGTGCCGGCAGCACCGACCTCGTGGCGGTGTCGACGGTGGAGCTGGCCTCACGGCTGGGATGCGCGGTCGTGTCGTCCCGCCAGACCGTGCTCAAGCCCGTCGCCGCCCTCTTGGGCTTCGACCTCGTCCTCCACCCCGTCTGACGACGGCTTGGGCGGGTCGTCGACGCTTGGCGACGGCGCCAGTAGCTCAGCGGCCTGGCGCTTGCGCCGCTTGTGCAGCCAGACGGCCGGCCCGGCGCAACGCGGCCAGCAGGGATCGCTCGATGCCGAACAGCTCGTTGGCAGCGTCGTCGTCGCCTGCAGCGCGAGCGCGCTCAGCCATGGCCGAGATCCGGTCCTGGAGCTCCTCGATGCTGGCGGTGAGCGACGAGAGCTCCGCCCATGTGGTCATCTGCAGATCATGGCTCATCGGTGAGCACGGGACCCGGTCGCACCCACCGGAACTACGATTGGCTCCCCATGGCCTTCACTCACCTGGACCTCCGCGGACATCGCGGCCCGCTCGATGCGGTGCTGCCACGTCCCGTCGACGCCGGCAGCGACGTGCGTGACGCGGTGGCCGCGATCATCGCACAGGTGCGCGAGCGGGGCGACCAGGCGTTGCGTGACCTCACCGAGAGGTTCGACGGTCCCCAGCTCACTGAGCTGCGCGTCCCGGTGTCCGAGGTCTCCTCGGCGCCCGACCGGGTGGCCCCGGCCCTGGCAGACGCGCTGCACCTCGCCTGGGACCGGCTCCGGCACTACCACGCGGTCGACGTCGCCGTGCCCCACGAGATCACCGACGGAGCGGTCATGGTCCGCCAGATGGTGAGGCCGGTCGCGAGGGCGGGCGCGTACGCGCCCGGTGGGCGGGCTCGGTACCCTTCCAGCGTCCTCATGTGTGCGGCACCGGCCACCGTGGCCGGTGTGGACGAGATCGTGCTCTGCGTTCCTCCGGCGGCCGACGGTCGGGTCGACGATGCAGTCCTGGCGGCTGCGGCGATCGCAGGGGTGGACGAGGTGTACCGCGTGGGCGGGGCCCAGGCGATCGCGGCGATGGCCTACGGCACCGACTCGATCGAACCGGTCGACGTGGTGGTCGGACCCGGGAACCGCTACGTCGCCGAGGCCAAGCGTCAAGTCTCGGGAGTGGTGGGGGTGGCCTCCTCGTTCGCCGGCCCATCAGAGGTCGTCGTGGTCGCTGGCCCCCAGACCCCGCCGGCCTGGGCGGCGATCGATCTGGTGGTCCAAGCCGAACATGGTCCCGACGGCCTCGCGTGGCTGGTGACCTGGTCCCACGAGGTGCTCGAGGCGGTCGTCGCAGAGGTCGACCGGATCGTCGCTCGTTCCCCGCGGCGCCAGGATCTGCTCGCGACCCTCGGCTCGGGCGGTTACACCTGCCTGGTCGACGGACCCGAACAGGCGATTGCCGTCGCCAATGTCATCGCTCCCGAGCACTTGGAACTGCTCTTCGACGACGCCGAGCAACTGCTCGGCCTGGTGCAGTCGGCGGGTGCGGTGTTCTGCGGTCCCTGGTCGCCGGCCAGCCTGGGTGACTACGTCGCCGGTCCCAATCACATCCTGCCGACCAACCGCACCGCCCGATTCGCGTCGGCGCTGCGCGCTGACGACTTCTGCCGGCACATCCACGCGGTCACGGCTTCGCCCGCAGCCCTGGCCCAACTGGGACCTTCGGTGATCGCGCTCGCCGAGGCCGAAGGTCTTCCTGCACACGCAGAGTCCATTCGGATGCGCTCGTGAGCCGAGCACTGACGCGTCGCGCCGACTTGGCCGATCTGGCCGGCTACCACTCGCTCCAGGTCGATGCCGAGGTGAAGCTCAACGCGAACGAGTCTCCGCTCCCGCCGCCCGCGGAGTGGCAGGAGCGCCTGGCCGACGCCGTCGCCGGGCTCGACGTCCGGCGATACCCGGACCGGGAGGCAACCGAGCTGCGACAGCGCCTCGCGGCGCTGCACGGCGTCGATCCCTCGTGGGTCTTCTGTGCGAACGGGTCCAACGAGGTGCTCCAGTCGCTGCTGCTGGCGTTCGGTGGGCCGGGCCGGTCGATCCTGGTCTTCGAGCCGACCTACACCCTGCACGCCCACATTGCCCGTCTCACCCTCACCGAGGTCGTCCGGGCCGGTCGCGGCCCGGACTTTCGTGTCGACGTGGGCGAGGCCGCACGGGTGATCGACCGCCACCAGCCGGCCATCACGGCGATGTGCTCTCCCAACAATCCCACCGGACGAGCCGAACAGCCAGAGACAGTGGCCCGTGTCGCCGAGCGGGCGCCCGGCTTGGTGGTCGTCGACGAAGCGTACGGGCAGTTCGCCCCGTGGTCGGCTCTCGAGCTCCTCCCCGGCAAGGCGGGCAGCGCCACCGGCACGCCGGCCATCCCCGGCACGCGTGCCCCCCTCGGCTCCGGGCTGGTCGTGGTGAGGACCTTTTCCAAGACCTGGGCAATGGCAGGCCTTCGCCTGGGCTACTTGGTGGCCGACCCCGAGGTGGTCGCCGGCTGCGAGGCGGTCGCGCTCCCGTACCACCTTTCGGCGGTGACGCAGGTCGCAGGCCTCCTGGCGCTGGAGTACCACCGTGAGATGATGGTCCGCGTGGCGGGCATTGCCGAGGAGCGAGGTCGCCTGGAGGCGGCACTCGCCGGCCTCCCGGTCGACTGGTGGCCCTCAGATGCCAATTTCATCCTGTTCCGCCCGAGAGAGCGGACAGCCCAGGCTGTCTGGCGGGGACTGCTCACACGCGGTGTGCTCATCCGTGACTGCAGCCGGTGGCCCGGGGTGCAAGGCTGCCTGCGGATGACGATCGGTTCCCGGCAGGAGAACGACCGCTTTGTCGACGCGTTGAAGGGATGCCTGTGAGCGAGAACCAGCCCGTCGGCACTGAAGGGCGCTCACGCAGGTCCCACCAGCGCCGGTCCACCAAGGAGACGACGGTCGAAGTCGACATCGAGCTGGACGGCACTGGCGTCACCGAAATTTCGACTGGGCTGCCATTCTTCGACCACATGCTGGCCCAGCTCGGCCGGCACGCCGGGTTCGATCTCGCCGTGCGGGCCGAGGGGGACCTCGAGGTCGACGCCCACCACACGGTCGAGGACGTGGGCATCGTGCTCGGTGCCTGCCTGGCAGAGGCACTGGGCGACAAGAGCGGCGTCCGGCGCTTCGGATCAGCGCTGCTTCCGCTCGACGAGGCACTCGTGGAGGTCGCGCTTGACCTCTCGGGCCGGCCGTACTTCGTGTACGGCATCGTGTTCGCACCTGACACCCCCGGCCTGGGAACGCCGCCGTTCGACCCGCAACTGGCCGAGGAGTTCTGGCGCGCGCTGGTGACCGCCGCACGCATCACCCTGCACGTCCTCCCGAAGTCGGGCCGTAACACCCACCACATCCTCGAGGCCTCGTTCAAAGCGGTGTCCCGGGCACTTCGCGATGCCGTCCGGGTGGAGGGGACGGGCATTCCGTCGACCAAGGACGTGCTGTGAGCGAAGCGCCGATCGTGGTCCTCGACTACGGGATCGGCAACCTGCGCTCGGCCGAGAAGGCACTCCAGCACCTCGGAGCGCGAGCGGAGCTGGTCACGGCCGGCACACGGGTGGACGGAGCGGCGGGTGTCGTCCTCCCAGGCGTCGGTGCGTTCGGGGCCTGCGCCGAAGCGCTCGCGGCGTCGGGTCTCGGTGACGCGGCGCGCCGGGCGATCGGTCGCGGTGTCCCGTTCCTCGGCATCTGCGTGGGGATGCAGCTCCTCTACGAGGCGTCCGAAGAGAGCCCGGGCGCGCGCGGGCTCGGCGTCCTGGCGGGCACGGTCCGGCGTCTCAGCGGACCGGTCAAGCTCCCGCAGATGCAGTGGAACCGGCTGGACCGGCGGGCCGGCACCCACGCCACGCTCCTCGACGGACTCCCCGAGCACCCCTGGGTCTACTTCGTGCACGGGTTCGCCCCCGAGGTCGGCAGCACGACGGTCGCGACCTGCGACTACGGCGGGACGGTGGCGGCGATGCTCGAGGCGGAGAACCTCTGGGGCGTGCAATTCCACCCGGAGAAGTCCGGAGCCCTCGGCCTCGCCATCCTGGCGAACTTCGTGACCGTCTGCCGGGCGCACGCCCGGGTGCCGGCCGGCGAGCGCTAGCAGTGGAGCTGTTCGCCGCGATCGACTTGCGGCACGGAGCCGCCGTACGCCTGTCGCAGGGTGATTACGAGCGCGAGCAGGACTACGGCGATCCTGTCGCCCTCGCCGACCGCTTCATCGATGACGGTGCGCGCTGGCTGCACGTGGTCGACCTCGACGCGGCCAGGTCGGGTGCTCCAACCCACCAAGAAGTGGTCGAGTCGATCGTCGCCCGGGCTGCGCGCACAGGTGTCTCGGTCGAGCTCGGGGGTGGGATCCGCCGGGCCGAGCAGGTCGAGCTCCTCTTGGCCCTCGGAGTCCGCCGGGTGGTCCTGGGAACCGCGCTCCTCGAAGACCCCGGGATGGCGCGAGGCGTCGCCGAGGAGCATCCTGGCGCGGTCGCCGCCGGGCTCGACTACCGCGCTCGAGACGACGGCACGCTCGAACCAGCCACGCGGGGGTGGACGCGCGGTTCAGGGCGCACGCTCGAAGAGACCCTGGCACTGCTCGCCGGCGCGCCGTTCGGCGCGGTGGTCGTGACCTCCATCGAGCGCGACGGCATGCTCTCGGGTCCCGACCTCGCGGGTCTCCGAGCCACCCTGGACATGACCGAGCTGCCGGTCGTCGCGTCCGGTGGCGTGGGTTCACGGTCCGACCTGGCGCTGCTCGCCCAGCTTCGTTCGTCCCGGCACTTCCGTGCCCTGGCAGGAGTCGTGGTGGGACGAGCCCTGGTCGACGGCCGCCTCGACGTGAAGGAGGCGCTGGCTGCATGCAGACCGTTCGCGTGATCCCGTGCCTCGACGTCACCGACGGACGGGTGGTGAAAGGCGTGAACTTCGTGGACCTGGTCGATGCCGGCGACCCGGTGGAGCTGGCGGCGAGGTACGACGCCGAAGGAGCTGACGAGCTCACCTTCCTCGACATCACGGCCTCGTCCGACGGACGCAGGACGATGGTCGACGTCGTGGCGAGGACGGCCGACCGGGTCTTCATCCCTTTCACCGTCGGCGGCGGGGTCACGACGGCGGCCGATGCACGCCGGCTCCTGCGGGCAGGAGCCGACAAGGTGGCCGTGAACTCGGCAGCTGTCGAGCGGCCGGAGCTCGTCGGCGAGCTGGCAGGCGAGCTGGGTGCGCAGTGCATCGTGGTGGCGATCGACGCCCGTGCCCGTCTGGACGGGACGTGGGAGGTCTACACCCACGGCGGACGCCGACCCACGGGGGTGGATGCAGTGACCTGGAGCGAGCGTTGCGCGGCGGCAGGAGCGGGCGAGATCCTGCTCACGTCCATGGACCGCGACGGGACCCGCCTGGGCTTCGACGTGGCGCTCACCCGGCGGGTGGCTGATGCCGTGGAGATCCCGGTGGTGGCCTCTGGAGGCGTGGGGGAGCTCGACCACCTCGTCGCCGGCGCTCGCACAGGGCACGCTGATGCGGTGCTCGCCGCATCGATCTTCCACCGACGTGAGCACTCGATCGCCGAGGCAAAGCGGTGGATGGCCGCAGCAGGCGTACCGGTGCGCCCGATCGGCGAGTGAAGACCCGAGCACCGTCGTGCACGTCGGGGCGCGTGGATAGGGTACCGTGCCCTCGTGGCACCTCAGCCCTCTGGCGAGCCCGGCGCGGCCAAGCAGCCGATCACCGTGCTGTTCGACCGCGTGCTGGTGCAGGTGGCGCAGAACGAGGGCGAGCGGCGTTCGAGGGCCGGGATCCTGATCCCGGCGACGGCCCAGGTCGCACGCCGTCTCATGTGGGCCGCAACCATCGCCGTGGGGCCGCATGTCCGCTCGGTGAAGCCGGGTGACCAGGTCCTGTTCAACCCCGAGGATCGCTTCGAAGTCGAGGTCCAAGGCGAGGAGTACGTCATCTTGCGTGAACGCGACATCCATGCGGTCGCTTCCGAGCGCATCGACGGCGGCACGGGGCTCTACCTGTGACCGGTGAGCCCGGCATGGAAGGCAGCGCTCTCGAAGCCAGTACGTCGGTCCTCGCCGAGGTACGATTCGACGATCGGGACCTGGTGGTGGCCATCGTCCAGGACGCCGACAGCGGTGAGGTCCTGATGGTGGGCTATATGAGCCCCGAGTCGTTGCAGCGCACCCTCGATACCGGCCGGACTTGGTTCTGGAGCCGCAGCCGGGCCGAGCTGTGGTGCAAGGGCGAGACTTCGGGCGATCGCCAGTACGTGCGTGAGGTCCGCATCGATTGCGACGGCGACGCGCTGCTCGTATTGGTCGACCAGCATGGTGACGGCGCGTGCCACACGAAGAACTGGTCCTGCTTCTTCCGCACGGCGGCCCGCGGTCCGGGGAGAGCTCGCTCGGCTGCTCACCGGGTCCCCGCGGCGAGCTTTCCACTCGCTCGGCCGGCATCGGCCGCAACCGAGGGGTGACCCCCGCCGGGTCCCCGGGTCGATCCGGCCTCCGGGTTCGTCCCACCGAGCACGAGTTCGAGGAGCTCTGCAGTTCGCACTCGATCGTCCCGGTGTGGACGGAGGTGGTCGCCGACACGCTCACTCCCGTCGCCGCCTTCGAGAACGTGGTGGCAGGTGGGCAGGGCTTCCTGCTCGAGTCGGTCGAGGGAGGAGAGCGCTGGGGGAGGTACTCCTTTGTCGGTCGCCAGCCTTTGGCGACGCTTCGCGTCCGAGGCCGCCACGTCGAAGGCCACGGGGAGGCTGCAGGCTTCGAAGCGCCGCCCGAAGGGGCATTGGCAGCCCTCGAAGCCCTCCTGCGAGCACACACGGCTCCGGGACCGGCCGACCTCGGCCCGGATGTGGACCTTCCCCCCCTGCACGCCGGGGTGGTGGGATACCTCGGCTACGACGTCGTCCGCGAGATCGAGGACCTGCCCCACGCGCCTCCCGATGACGAGGGGTTCCCCGATGCCGCGATGGTGGTGATCGGCGAGCTGGCGGCCTTCGACCACTGGCGCCAGCGGATCGTCGTGCTGAGCAACGTGCTTGCCGATCCAAAGTGGTCGGCCGCCGAGACGGCCGAGGCGTACAGTGCGGCCACCGGCCGGGTCGAAGCGCTCGCAGCCGACTGCTTCCGCCCTCGGGAGGAAGGCCGCAGACCGGTGCCGTTGCCCGATCGCAGCGTGCCGCCTGCGGACGCTCTTGGGACCATGTCGAGCGGTCAGTACGCAGATGCGGTGAGGGTGGCCAAGGAGCACATTGCAGCGGGGGACGTCTTCCAGGTGGTCCTCTCCCAGCGGTTCGACGTGCAGCTCGGAGTGGAACCGTTCGAGGTCTACCGCGCGCTCCGCCTCTTGAACCCGAGCCCGTACCTGTACTACCTCGCGTTCGGCGACGTGACCGTCCTGGGCTCCTCCCCCGAGCCGATGGTCCGTCTGCGCGATGGCATCGTCACTTCACGGCCGATCGCCGGCTCTCGGCGCCGGGGAGTCACCGACGAGGAGGACCTACGCCTGGCCGGCGAGCTGTCGGAGGACCCGAAGGAGCGCTCCGAGCACGTGATGCTGGTGGACCTTGCCCGCAACGACCTCGGCCGTGTGGTGGAGTTCGGCTCCGAGCGGATGGACGAGCTGATGACGGTCGAGCGCTACAGCCATATCATGCACCTCACCTCCCAGGTGTCCGGCCGGCTCCAGGCGGGCAAGGGACCCATCGATGTCCTACGTGCCACCCTGCCCGCTGGCACGCTGTCGGGCGCACCCAAGGTCCGCGCCATGGAGATCATCGACGAGCTCGAGCCGACCAAGCGGGGGGTCTACGGCGGGGTGGTCGGGTACCTCGACTTCTCGGGGAACCTGGACACGGCCATCGCCATCCGCACCTTGGTCCTCCGCTCCGACGGGATGGGGTTCGTCCAGGCCGGCGCCGGGATCGTGGCGGACAGCGATCCCGAGATGGAGGACGCGGAGTGCCGTCAGAAGGCAGCGGCCGTGCTCGCAGCGATCGCCGCCGCCAGGTCGATGGCGGCCAGTTCGATGCCAGCAGGGGCGAGCGCCTCCGACCCGGGCGAGCTGCCCTCGGGGGGATCGTCACCACCACCTCCACGAGGTGGGTCGTGAGCGGGGCTCCCGCCGGCGCCGCCGCCCCACTGGGCGGCGTGCCTCCAGACGGATCTTGCCAGGAGCTCGACGGCCAGTACCGGGCCCTGCGCGACGGGTGCGGGGCGTACCGGTGCGCACGCGACCGCGTGGCGCTCGACGGGCCGGAGGCGGCCGGCTTTCTCCAGGGACAGTGCACCCAGGACGTCGAGAACCTCACGCCCGGTGCCCATCGATGGGCGCTGCTCCTCGCTCCCGACGGCAAGGTGGTGGTGCTCGTTCGGGTCCTCCGGGTGAGCCAGGAGCAGTTTTTCCTCGACTGTGCCGGGGGTTTCGGCGAGATGGCCCTGGCGCGCCTCGAGCGCTTCAAGCTCCGCTCGAAAGTGGCGATCACGGCGTGGAGCGATCCTGGCATCGCGCTACGAGGCGAGCAGGCCCAAGAGGCCACGGCCGGGTGGCTGGGCCTCTCTCCCGGCGCGCTGTCCGCGCAGGACGTGGCGGTCGAGCGCGGCGGGAACTGGGTCTTCGGCTACGAGTGGAACGGAGTCCGAGGGGTCGACGTCTTGGGTGCCGACCCTTCGGTGGCGGTGCCCACGCAAGCGCAGTGGTGCACGGACACAGCGTGGGAGGCGCTCCGGGTCGAGGCCGGGATCCCCGCGATGGGAAAGGAGCTCGACGAGCGGACCATCCCCGCCGAAGCCGGGCTGCTCGACGCGACGGTGAGCTTCACCAAGGGCTGCTACACGGGCCAGGAACTGGTCGCACGCCTGGAGTCTCGGGGGAACCGGGTGGCACGTCGGCTCCGGGGTGTCGTCCTGCTCGACGCGCACCCCGGGATCGACGGAGCATCAGGTGTGGTGGGTGCCGCGTTGTACCACGAGGGGTCGCAGAAGGCGGCCGGCGTGTGCACCTCGGCAGCCTGGTGCCCGGGGCTCGGCGCCGTGGCGGCTCTCGCCTACGTCCACCGTTCGGTCCCTGTACCGGGCCGGGTGCGCGTGGAGGTGCCTGACCGGCCGACGCAAAGGTGGGCGGCAGAGGTCCGGGAGCTACCGCTCCGCTGAGCGCCGTGCCGAGGGACCGGTGACAGGGAGCCAGAAGATCATGCGGGTCCCACCGGCCGGGCCGCACGGAGACTCGGCTCGCACGCCTCCCCCCATCGCAGTGGTGAGCTCCGCGACGATCGCCAGCCCGAGCCCGCTTCCCCTGCGGCGGCGGCGAGCCTGGTCCGAGACGAAGTGTGCCTCGAACACCCTCGCCAGATCTCCTTTTGGGATCCCGGGCCCGTCGTCTTCTACGGACACGAAGGCAAGTCCTTGCTCGGCCCAGACGCGCAGCTCGACCCGGTTCGCAGCGAAGGACAGAGCATTGTCGACGAGGTTGGCCAGGATCTGGTCGAGGCGATCCGCATCGGTCACCACCTCGAGCGATTGGGCAGAGCCCGTTGGCAAGACGAGCTCGATCCCCAGAGCGTTGGCGGCGGGGCTGAGCTGGCGCACCATCGCGTCGACGGCTCCGACCACGTCGACTCTACCGGCATCCAGGGAAAAACGTGTCGCTTCCAGACGTGCGAGGTCCAGAAGGTCCCCGACCAGGCGCTCCAGGCGGCGCGCTTCGGCGTCGATGATCGCGAGCGCCCCTTGGCGGTCGGTGGCCGTCCCGTCGGCGAGCGCCTCGGCATAACCCCTGATGGACGTGAGCGGCGTGCGCAGGTCATGGGAGACCGAGAGCAGGAACAGCCGCTGTTGGTCTCGCGCTCGCTGCAGGCGTACGGACATGTCGTTGATCGCGGTCGCGAGCGACGCGAACTCGGGCATGTCCCGGGGTCCGACGGGGAGCTGGACGGAGAGGTCCCCGGTGGCGATCCGCTCGGTGGCACTTGCCACGACGAGGAGGGGCCGGGTGAACCGCCGGGCGAGCCAGTAGGCCACGACCGTCGCGATCGCCAGGCAGCCCAAGGCGATCAGGAGGAAGTAGCCGTACCCCCCTACCGGCGGCGTCCGAGAGCGCGAGGCCACCAGGACCGCAGTGTCCTCGTAGGGAAGCGGATGGGTGAGGTGCGCTTTCTGAGCGGTCGTGAGGTGGAGGGGGATGAGGACGTACACCAGGTTCCCGGTCGTGCCGCCGACGGCCAGGTTCCGCTCGAGGGCAGGCGTATCCAGAGCGAGACCGCGCAGGCCTGGCGGCAGCGCCGAGGTGAAGGTCCCCTCTGCGCTCAGTCCCACGATGGTGAGGGCTCGGTACTGACCGACGTAGCGCACAACATGGATACTGTGGAGGAACACCTCGGGCGACGGGTAGTCGGCCAAGGCGTGTGCCTGCGTGTAGAGCTGCTGTTCGGCAGTGGTCGCCGAGGCCCGGCGGACGAGGAGCACGCTGCCTAGTGCAGCCAGCAGCAGGGTGCCCGCCACCAGGACCAGGATGGCGCCGGTCAGGCGACGTCGCACCGGCCGGTCAATCCAGGCGGTAGCCCACGCCCCACAGCGTGGTGAGGCCCAGGCCGTCACCCAGCTTCTTGCGGAGCTGGCGGACGTGGACGTCGACGGTTCTTTCCTCCCCGTACCAACCTTCACCCCAGACGCCGTCGAGGAGCTGCCTGCGGGAGAGGGCGAGGCCTCGATTGAGGGCCAGATAGGCGAGGAGGTCGAATTCGCGCGTCGTGAGGCCCACCGGGCCCTCGGGGGTCAGCACCTCGCGCCGGGCAGTGTCCAGCGTGATCGCGCCTGCCGGACCCAGCTGGTGGACAGCCGTAGCGCTCGGCGCCGGTCCCGATCCCCGACGCAGCACGGCGTGCACGCGGGCTACCAGTTCCCTCGCTGAGAAGGGCTTGGTCACGTAGTCGTCGGCTCCCAGTTCCAGGCCGAGGATCCGGTCCACTTCGTCGTCTCGAGCGGTGAGCATGATCACCGGCACGTCGTGGTGGCGGCGCAGGCGCCGGCAGACCTCGAAACCGTCGATCTCGCCAGGCAGGCCGACGTCGACGATCACCAGGCGCACGCCGGGCTGGCCGCACCGCTCGAGCCCTGTCTCGCCGCGTCCTGCCACGAGCACCCGGTAGCCGTCGCGGCGGAGGTACATCGAGACCAGCTCGGCGATGTGCTCGTCGTCCTCGACCACGACGATGGTCCCCTGCTCCACCGGAACAGCCTGCCACCTCGGGCGTCCTGGGAGAAGAACCGGAGCGGGCACCCGGCCCGCCGGTACGCTGAAGGGACCATGAACGGCTATCTCTCCGAGATCGTGACCGCCCACCGGGCCCGGGCCGCGGCTGACGGTCGTGACGTCGCGGGGTTGCTCGAGCGGGCCAGGGCCATGCCACAGCCGAGGCCTTTCGCATCTCGGGTGCGCGAGAGGGCCGCCACCGGGCTTGCCGTGGTGGCCGAGGTGAAACGGCGCTCTCCATCCAAAGGCGATCTTGCGCCTGCGCTCGATCCCGCTGCGCTCGCCGCCGAGTACGAGGCCGGAGGCGCGACCTGCGTGTCGGTGCTCACCGACGAGCGCTACTTCGGAGGATCAGCAGACGACCTGGCAGCCGCCCGCCAGGCGGTGAGCCTTCCGGTCCTGCGCAAGGACTTCGTGGTCTGCGAGGCAGACGTCTGCGACGCTCGGCTCATGGGGGCCGACGCGCTCCTCCTCATCGTCGCGGCCCTTCGTGGTGACGAGCTGCGCTCCCTCCACGCGCTGGCGGTCGAGCTGGCGATGGACGTCCTGGTGGAGGTCCACGATGACGACGAGCTGGATGTCGCGTTGCTCGTCGGTGCAACGCTGGTCGGGGTCAATCGCAGGGACCTGCGCACCTTTTCGGTGAAGCCCGACCGTGCCGACCGACTGGTGGCGGCGATCCCGCCCGAAGTGGTCGCGATCGCCGAGTCGGGGGTGAGCACCGTCGCCGATGCTGCCCACTTGGCCGCTGTCGGCTTCGACGGCGTCCTGGTGGGGGAGTGCCTCGTGCGCGCTGGGTCCCCGCGAGCCGCGGTGGGCGAGCTGGTCGGGCACCCGGTGGGGGAGAGACGGCAGCCGCTGCCCGGCCCGGAGCGCGTGTCGTGAGAGACGAGCTCATGGTCAAGATCTGCGGCATCACGTCCGAGGCAGACGCGCTGCTCGCCGTGGCCATGGGAGCCGACGCCGTGGGCTTCATCTTCGCTCCGTCACCTCGCCAGGTCGCACCAACCTTCGTGGGGGACATCGTAAAGCGCCTTCCCCACGAAGTGCTGACCGTCGGGGTGTTCCGGGACGAAGTGCCGTCCAGGGTGGTCGAGATCACCAACCACGCCGGCTTGAAGGCGGTCCAGCTCCACGGGCATGAGCCGGCCGAGGACTGCAGGTGGGTAGCCGAGCGGGTGCCGTGCACCATCAAGGCGTTCCTCGCTGGAGACCGGACGATTTCCCGTTTTCCCGAGTTCGGCGCCGACTACCTGCTGATCGACGGTCCGAGCCCCGGGTCGGGCGAGCTGTTCGACTGGCGGTTGGCGGAAGGCGTTGCCGATCCGTTCCACTTGATCGTCTCGGGCGGGTTGAGGCCCGACAACGTGGACCAAGCGGTGATCCGTTTGCAGCCCTACGGTGTGGACGTCGCCAGCGGTGTCGAGTCGGCGCCGGGGCGCAAGGACCCCAAGCTGGTCCGGGAGTTCATCGCCAACGCGAGGCGGGCGTGGGACGCGCTGGCCGAGGGACGAGCGCAGGCTCCGGACAGCGACGGCGAGGGGGGATCATCGGGTACTCCCTACGACTGGATGGACACGTGAGGCCGGCACCGCACGAGCTGATGGGACCTCCGGAGGCCGGTGGTCGATTCGGCCAGTTCGGTGGGCGGTTCGTGCCTGAGTCCCTCATGGCAGCGTGCCTCGAAGTGGAAGAGGCGTTCGAGCAGGCCTGGGCCGACACGTCGTTCCACGAGGAGCTCGGCGGGATCCTGCGCGACTACGGGGGGCGGCCAACCCCGGTCACCGAGTGCAGGCGCCTCTCTGGACAACTGGGCGTCCGGGTGCTCTTGAAGCGCGAGGACCTTGCCCACACCGGCTCGCACAAGCTCAACAACGTGATCGGGCAAGCGCTGCTCACCAAGCGCATGGGCAAACGCCGCATGATCGCCGAGACCGGTGCCGGGCAGCACGGCGTGGCGGCGGCGACCGCGGCGGCGCTGTTCGGGCTCGAGTGCACGGTCTACATGGGCGAAGTGGACATCCGCCGTCAAGAGCTCAACGTCTTTCGCATGGAGCTTCTCGGCGCCGAGGTCCGTCCGGTCGACACCGGCAGCCGGACCCTCAAAGACGCGGTCAACGAAGCCATGCGGGAGTGGGTGGCCACGGCCGACAGCACGCACTACTGCCTCGGTTCGGTGATGGGGCCGCATCCTTTCCCCTACATGGTGCGCCAGTTCCAGCGGGTCGTAGGCGACGAGGCCCGCGAGCAGTGCCGGACCATGTGCGAGGGCGGAACGCCCGACTGGGTGGTGGCGTGCGTCGGCGGCGGCTCCAACGCGGCCGGGACCTTCGCCGGCTTCGTGGACACCGCCGCCCGTCTGGTAGGAGTGGAGGCCGCCGGCGGTGCGGCGATCACGGCCGGGGTGCCGGGCGTGCTCCACGGGATGACCTCGCGTCTCCTCCAGGACGAGGAGGGCCAGATCCTCGAGGCCCACTCGGTCTCGGCGGGCCTGGACTATCCAGGGATCGGACCGGAGCATGCCCACCTGGCGGCTACCGGGCGCGCCACGTACGAGACCGCGAGCGACGACGAGGTCCTGGTGGCATTCCGGCTGCTTGCGGAGACCGAGGGCATCATCCCCGCCCTCGAATCGGCTCATGCCCTCGCGTGGGTGGTTCGTGAGGCCCGCAGAGAGATCCTCGCGGGCTCGACCGTCCTCGTGACTCTCTCGGGACGGGGTGACAAGGACGTCGCCCAGGTGCGAGAGCTGCTCGAGGAAGGGTCGCGGTGAGCGCTGGCGAGGGCCTCGGGCTCGAAGCCTCGCTGCGCCGCCGCAGGGAAGCCGGTGCCAAGCTGCTCGTCCCCTATGTCATGGGAGGCATGACGCCAGACTGGGTTGACATTGCGCATGCGGCCGTCGCCGCCGGCGCCGATGCGCTCGAGGTCGGACTGCCGTTCTCCGACCCCATGATGGACGGCCCCGTGATCCAAGAGGCGGCCTTGGCCGCCCTGCGCCGGGGCAGCAGTGCCGGCAAGATCCTCGACGAGCTTGCCGGCGCGTCGCTCGGCATCCCGATCGTGGTCATGTCGTACTACAACATCGTGTTCCGGACCGGGTTGCGCCGGATGGCGGGTTCTCTGGCAGCAGCCGGGGTAGCCGGGGCGCTGCTCCCCGACGTGCCCTTGGAGGAGCTGGGGCCCTGGGCTGAAGAGGCTGACCGCAGCGGCCTGGACACCGTGCTCATGGTGGCACTGACCACGCCGGCCGGGCGCGCACAGCAGATCTGCTCTCGGGCGCGAGGGTTCGTCTACGCGGTCGCCCGGATGGGGGTGACCGGCGAGCGCAACGTGCTCGGAGACGAGGTGGTGCAGGTGGTGGACCGGGTGCGCGCTGTCTCGGACCTCCCGGTCTGCGCCGGGATCGGGGTCTCCACCCCCGAGCAGGCCGCCCAGGCATGCCGATCGGCCGACGGCGTGATCATCGGCTCGGCGCTGGTGCGGCGCGCCCTCGGCGACCACGGGGTGGAGGCCGCCGCCTCCTTCCTGGGGGAGGTGCGGGCGGCCCTCGACGCCACCTGACTCTCAGATCCGGGTGGGCGCTCAGGACGGCGGAAGCAAGACGAGGCAGCCGTTGTGCCCGCCGAACCCGAAGGAGTTCGAGAGGACCGGTCCCGGCGTCCAGGCTCTCGGGGCGCCTTGCACCACGTCGAGATGGATCTCGGGGTCGAGCTCCTCGCAGCCGTACGTGGCAGGGATGAGCCCGTGGGTGATCGACAGGACCGATGCCACCGCTTCGATGGCTCCGGCCGCGCCGAGCGCATGGCCGGTGACGCCTTTGTTGGAGGTCACGATCGGTCCGCTGCCGTCGAAGACCTTCTCGATCGCCCGGGCCTCGGCGAGGTCGTTCAGCGGGGTCGAGGTGCCGTGGGCGTTGACGTGGGCGATCTCCGCGGGTTGCAGGCCGGCATCGGCGATCGCCTGTTCCATGCATGCCATCGCGCCGCCGCCGTCGGGCAGGGGCGCCGTAATGTGGTACGCGTCGGCGGTGCTGGCGAAGCCGGCAATTTCGGCGAAGACCCGCGCGCCCCTTGCCAGCGCACGGTCCCTCTCTTCGAGGACGAGAGCGGCGGCACCTTCTGCAATGACGAAGCCATCCCTGCGCGCGTCGAACGGGCGTGAGACGCCGGAGGTCGACAGTGCCGTCATGTTGCCGAAGGCGGCAACCGCCACCGGGTGCAGCGATGCTTCCCCGCCACCGCCGACGGCCACGTCGCAGCGTCCGGTGGCGACGAGCCGCGCTGCCGCGCCGACAGAGTGGGTACCGGCTGCACAGGCGGTCGTAATGGTCTCCGAGGGGCCGCGCCACCCGGCGCGCATCGAGATGGTCGCCGCCCCGGCGTTGGGCATCATCATGGGCACGAAGAACGGCGAGACCCGCCGAGGGCCTTTCTCCAGGTAGACCTGGACTTGCGTGGCCAGGGTCTCGAACCCGCCCACCCCGGTGCCGAAGACGACCCCGCACCGCCCTGGGTCGGCGCGGAGGTCGCCGGCCTGCCCGATCGCCATCTCGGCGGCCGCCACGGAGAACTGGGCGAAGCGGTCGACTCGCCTGACCTCTTTGGGGCCGAAGAAGTCCTCGGGCACGAAGTCGGTCGCGCGCCGCTCGCCCACGGCCGACGGTGCGACGAGTCCCTGCCACAAGGCGTCGGCGCCGACGCCGCAGCAGGTGATCGCACCGAGACCGGTGACCACCACCCGGCGTCCGGCTCCAGCGGAGGGATCGCCGGTCTCGAGCTGCATCAGAGCTTGCTGGAGATGAGGTCGAACGCCTGCCCGATGGTCTCGATGTCGTCCAGTTCGGACTCATCCACGGTGATCTCGAACGCCTCTTCGAGCGCCATGACCAGCTCGACCAAGTCGAGGCTGTCGGCATCGAGGTCGTCAGCGAAGCGCGCTTCGCGGGTGACCTTGTCGGCCGGCACCTGGAGCACGTCGACCGCACATCCGCGGAACTTCTCGAACGCCTCTTCAGTGTCCACTTTCACCACCATTTCCTTCCTCCCGCCACTGGTGGCGGGATCCGAACCTTCGTGCCCTCTCGTGTATTCGTCGATTCTCTGCGTGTCGGTCCTCGTGCTCACGGTTCTCGCCTTGGGGCGGCGAGCACGAGCTCACCTTCGGCCGGTTGCTTTCGCTGTCACATTCACATTCCCATTCCCATCCCTCCGTCGACCGGCAGGACGGCCCCGGTGATGTAGCCCGCACCCGCCGACGCCAGGAAGCCCACCGCCTCGGCGACGTCCGCCGGCTCGGCGACTCGTCCGAGAGGCACCATCGTGCGGAGCTGGTCGATGCGCTCGGCTCCGAGCACGCTGAGCATATCGGTTGCCACCAGGCCGGGTGCGACGACGTTCACCGTGATCGAGCGGCTGGCGACTTCACGGGCAACCGCCCTGGCCATGCCGATGAGCCCGGCCTTGGAGGCGGCGTAGTTGGCCTGTCCCGGGAGACCGACCATCGCGCCGACCGAGGAGATGTAGATGATACGTCCCCGGTGGAGGCGGAGCATCTTGGCAACCGCGCGTTTGGTCACGCGGTACGCACCGGTCAGGTTCGTGTCGATGACGTCGCGCCAGGACTCCTCGTCCATGCGGAGCAGCAGCGTGTCGCGGGTGATGCCGGCGTTCGCCACCAGGACTTCCACTGGACCCCACCGGTCCTCGACGGCTTTGAACGCTGCCTCGACCCCGGCAGTGTCGGTCACGTCGCACGAGACCGCCAAGTAGCGCTCTTTGGCATCGTGCGGCGCTGGTATCGCTGGCGGGACCGGTAGCGCGGGCGGGACTGCTCCCCGAAAGGTCACCGCGACCCGGTCACCGCGGGCGAGGAACCAACCGGCACACGCTGCACCGATCCCTCGGCTGCCTCCGGTGACGAGGACCACTCTCGGGCTCGGACGGGTTGTCCCGCCCTCGGGAGCGCTCGCGGTCACGTTTGGTCACCCAGGACGCGGAGCCACACCAGCGGTTGGCCTTCTTGGACACGCTCGCCGGCCACCGAGAGCCAGCGGATCACCTGCCCTGCGAATGGCGTACGGACCTCGATCACCCCGACGCGTCCGACGAGATCGCCGACATCCACGACGTGGGGATCGTCACCGGGAGAGCCGCCGGCGCTCGTCCCGGGGAGCAGGCCGGTCCCCGGCGCTGCGATGGACGACTCGGGGGCGAAGATCCCGGCACCCGGGCTCACCACGACCCGTTCGGAGGTGTAGAGATGCTCACCGTGGTGGACGTGGACGTCGGCGCGTTGCTCCTCGCCGGGCGCCAGGGCTTCCAGCAGGCGGTTGAGGTCGTCGGGACGGGCGACCGACAGTGCGCGCAGCTCGGCGGCCCCGCGACGGGCGAGGCCGCTCAGCACGCCTCCGGGTCCGAGCTCGACCAGCGTCGTGGTACCGAGCCCGGCCAAGGTCTCGACGCTCTGGCGCCAGCGCACCGGGCTGCAGAGCTGCGCTGAGAGCAACCCAGGCCACTCGGCCGGATCGTCGTGGACACGAGCGTCGACGTTGGCGACGATCGGCACTTCGGGTGCGACGAACGTTGCGTCGGCGATGGCTTTGCGGAGCGCCGGCCGGGCGCTGGCCATGAGCGGGGTGTGGAAGGCGGCGGCAACCGGCAGCGGCAGGATCTTGCGGGCGCCGAGCCGGCGGGCGATCACGGCGACCGATGCCACGGCGTCGGACGTGCCGGCGACGACCACTTGGCCTGGCGCGTTGTAGTTGGCCACCCAGACTTCGGCTTCGCATCGCTGGCAGGCGGCTTCGGCATCATCGTCGGAAAGGCCGATGATCGCGGCCATCGTCCCCGGCGCATCTTCCCCGGATCGGGCCATCGCCTCACCGCGGGCCGTGACCAGCGCCACGCCGTCGGCAAACGACACACCCCCGGCTGCCACCAATGCGGTGTACTCACCCAGGCTGTGGCCGGCGCAGGCTGCCGGCGCGAGGCCGACTCGCTCGATGGCGTCGAGAATGACCAGGCTGAGGACGAAGGTCGCGAGCTGGGCGTTCGCCGTCTCGGTGAGCTCTTCCATCGCCGCGTCGAGCAGAAGAGCGGCCACATCGCGTCCCGCCACAGCCGACGCCTCGTCGACGAGCTCCCAGGACGGATGTGTCGTCCAGTCCCGGCCCATACCGGGGCGTTGCGACCCCTGCCCTGGAAAGGTGAACGCCACCACTTTCTGTCTCTCCACGCGATCGGCCCGCGGGCTCTGCCCGGATCAGCCGGCGAGTCCCGGTTGATCGTGCCCAGTGTGGCACGGCACTGCGCGCTCCGTCGCATTACCGCCCGGTCATCGCACCTCGGGTCGCACTCGGCAGCCGGCACACTCGGCAGCCGGCGCAGGACTACCCTTGCGCGGTGCTCGTCGCCGCCGGGCAGCTCCGCTCCACCGCTGACAAGGCAGCCAACCGGCGTGCGGCGTGCGCCATGGTCCGCCGGGCGGCATCGAGCGGAGCGGCGCTGGTCGTCCTGCCCGAAGGTGCCATGTGCCCCTTCGAGCCCACAAGGGCCGATCTCTGCGACCTGGCCGAAACCCTCGATGGCCCGTTCGTCGAGGCAATCGCCCGGGAGGCCGCCCAGGCAGGCGTCACCGTCGTCGCCGGGATGTTCGAGCGCTCCAGGCGCAAGGCCAGAGTGCACAACACCGCCGTGGTCGTCGGACCGAGCGGGATGATCGGGTGCTACCGGAAGTTCCACCTGTTCGATGCTCTCGGGTGGCGCGAATCCGCCTCGATCCTTGCCGGTGACCCGGCGGTGGACGGGGTCACCGTGTTCGACCTCGACGGCCTGCGATTCGGGGTGATGACCTGCTATGACCTTCGCTTCCCCGAGATGGCTCGGGCGCTGGTCGACGCAGGTACCGAGGTCCTCCTCGTCTGCGCCCAATGGATCGCCGGACCAGGAAAGGCCGACACGTGGCGTACCCTCCTGCGAGCAAGGGCGATCGAGTCCACTGCGTACGCGGTCGCCGCCGCCCAGCCTTCACCCGGGTGCACGGGGCACTCGATGATCGTGGACCCCAAGGGCCGGGTGCTCGCCGAGCTGGACGCCCGGGCTCGGCGCGTAGTCCTTGGGCAGGTCGACCAGCGGCGGGTTCGAGAGGTCCGCGACGCGCTCCCGGTCCTCGATGCTCGCCTGTACTCGGTCATGCCGTGGCCAACGAGACCGCAGAAGCCCCAGAGGCCAGCGGTGAGCGCGCTCGCGAGACCAGCGCCGAGACGGGTCGTGAGGCGGCTCGATTGACTTGGTGCCCGGAGCGGGACTCGAACCCGCATGCCCTCTCGGACAAAGGCTTTTGAGGCCTCCGCGTCTACCGATTCCGCCATCCGGGCCGATGGTGAGAGGAACCAGCGTACCGTGGAGCGGTGGCATTTGACGGAGTCGAGGTCTACTGGACCGAGCTGTCACTGCGTTCGGAGGTTCGCACGGCGGCTGGTGTGCACCGCCGCCGGCCGCTGCTGCTCGTCCGGATCCTGCTGGGCGATGGCGTCGACGGATGGGGGGAGTGCGGAGCGCTCGGAGAGGGAACGAGCGTGGATCCTTCGGTGGCAAGAGTGTGGCGAACCCTCGGTGACGAGGTACTGCCCGGGCTGTTCGACCGGGATCCGGCACGGCCTACGCCGTGGCCGCCGTCACTCCCCACCTCTGACCCAGAACCTGCTCGACGCACGGCCGCGGCAGCCCTCGAAATGGCGGTGCTGGACGCGACCTTACGCACCACCCACGCCTCGCTCGCTCGCCATCTCGGGGTGGCGCGGGCGTGGGTCCGCTCCGGCGCGGTGATCGGCATCCCGCCGGATCGCCGGGTCGTGACGCTCCTCGAGGCGGTCTCCCATGCGGTGCTCCAAGGTGCTCTGCGAGCGCGCTTGAAGATCGAACCTGGCTGGGATGTTGCTCCGGTGCGAACCGTGCGAGAAGCCTTTCCGGAGCTGGGTATTCAAGTGGATGCGAACGGTGCGTACCGCATGGGAGCCGCCGGCGAGAGTGCTGCAGAGAGGCTGGCCGCTCTCGACGACCTGGGTCTCACCTGCATTGAACAGCCTTTGGACCCGCTGGATCCAGATGATCTCGCGTCTCACGCCGAGTTGGCGCGCATCGTCCAGACGCCGATCTGCCTCGACGAGTCGCTGACGACGCCCGCACGAGTCGAGCAGGCGATCGCCCGTGACGCCTGCCGTGTTGCCTGTCTCAAGCCGTCGCGTCTGGGAGGGATCGAGGCGTTCCAGGCCGCCCTGAAACTCTGCGTTGCAGCCGGGATCGACGCGTTCGTGGGAGGACTGTTCGAGTCCGGTCTCGGGCGTTCGGTCAACGCCTGTCTGGCCGGGCTCGAAGGGATCACGTTGCCCAGCGACGTGTCGAACCCCTCGTCGTACCTGGTTGAAGACCTGCAGGCGCCGCACGGCCACCAGGACGGCAGCGAGATGCACACGAGCCTTGGCCAAGTCGCGGTCTGGCAGGAGACAGGGGTGGGTCCGCTGCCGACACCCGACGTCCTGGCCCGCCATACCCGCCATGTCCTTGCTTTCGGACCGCACCGCGGACCGTGGGCCTAAACTTGTCGCCCCATGCAGCACTACCTGCTCGAACGCCGGATCAGGGACGTCCACCAGCGCCTCGTCAGAGCACGCCAGGAGCTGGCCGTGCTCGACGAGCAGATTGCCGTCGTGGACGAAGAAGCCGAAGAAGCTCGCGTGCGTGCGCTCGTGTCAGAGACTCCCCTGGCTGCCCACGAGTACACCGACGTCAAGCGTCACGCCGATGCCATGCAACGGGCTCGGGTGTCGCTGCAGTCATTGGTCGACGAGCTGACCCGCCGGCGTGACGACCTTCTCGCGCGGGTAGGTTCGGGACGATGAGTGCGGACGGATCTCAGCAGCAGCGTCCCGTCCGGGTGGTCATCGCCGAGGACGAAGCGATCATCCGGCTCGACCTGAAGGAGATCCTCGTGTCGGCCGGGTACGACGTCGTGGGCGAAGCTGCGCGAGGAGACGAGGCTGTCCAACTCATCGAAGCCCAGATCCCGGACCTCGCCATCGTGGACGTGAAGATGCCCGGGATGGACGGGCTCCGGGTGGCTCGCGAAGTGACGTCGAGGCTGCAGGTGGCCGTTCTGGTGCTGACGGCCTTCAGCCAGCGAGAGCTGATCGAGGAAGCCCGCGACGCCGGCGTCGCCGCATACCTGGTCAAGCCGTTCCGGCGCGAAGAGCTCCTCCCGAAGATCGAGAGTGTTCTGGAGCACTGCCGGCAGGAATGGGCTATTGCCGAAGACGTCAAGCTGGCAGGGAAGGATCGGCCCCAAGGTGCCGAAGCCGAGGACAAGATCGAGACCCGGCGCCTCGTCGACGAGGCGAAGAATGCCCTCATGGACCGTCACCAGTGGGGCGAGGCCGACGCGTTCGGGTACATCCAACGCACCGCAATGCAGACCCGCACTCGCATGCGCGACGTGGCCCGCCGAATCGTGGCGGGGGAGCTGGCTCCCTGATCCGGTGAGTGATCGCAGCCGATGACCGGCGCGCAGCGGGACCCGAACAAGAACCCGGCTGACAACCAGAGCATGTTCCTCTTGGACGGGATGTCCCTCGCGTTTCGAGCCTATTTCGCACTGCCCCCCGATCTGACGACGCGAGCGGGAGTCGTGACGAACGCACTGCACGGGTTCATTTCGATGCTCGTGAGCATCGTGCGCGAGCATCATCCAACCGCGTTGGGAGTCGCCTTCGATCTCCCGGGTGGGACGTTTCGCGACGAGATGATCGAAGACTACAAGGGTGGGCGGGCCGAGACCCCCGACGATCTCCTGCCCCAGTTCGACATGATCCGTGACGTGATGGCCGCGTTGGCCATTCCTGTTCTCACCGCGCCGAATTTCGAAGCCGACGATATCCTGGCGACGCTGGCGACGCGTGCCGCGGCGAACGGGTCCGACGTCTGTGTCGTGACCGGAGATCGGGACTGCTTTCAGCTCGTCAGCGACCCCCATGTCCGCGTTCTCTACAACCGCCGCGGGGTGAGCGATTACTCGCTCTACGACGAGGCGGGGATCCTCGCCCGCACCGGGGTGCGCGCGTCCCAGTACCCCCTGCTCGCGTCGTTGCGGGGCGATCCCTCCGACAACCTGCCTGGCGTCCCCGGCGTGGGTGAAAAGACCGCGGCGAAGCTCGTGAACGCCTACGGCGACCTCGACGGAATCTATGCCCACCTGACAGAGCTCACCCCAAAGCTGCGTGAGAACCTGACCAGCTCGGAGGCCATCGTCCGGGCGAACTGCTCGGTGATCCCTTTGGTCCGCGATGTGCCCGTGGACGTGAGCGACGAGGAGCTCGCGCTCGGAGGTTGGCATCGCTCCTCGGTGCAAGAGGTGTTCGAACGCTTCGAGCTGCGCACCCTGTGGGGGAGGGTGGAAGCGCTGCTCGATCAAGGAGCATTCGGTGAGCCGGGATCGCCGACTCGGCGGGATCCCTGCGCCGACGGCCGGAGCGGTGACTCGATCTCGATCGAGGGAGATCCTCAGGTTGGCCTCGGGG
The DNA here is from genome assembly GCA_021791615.1 of Actinomycetes bacterium. The sequence goes on along the minus strand of JAJYWG010000156.1, from coordinate 88,738 downwards.
CCGAAGCGGCCACGGCGTTGGAGGTTCCCGCAACCAGCATTCCTCGAGATGCCGCCGAGGCCGCGCGCGCTCTGGCCTCACTCCAAAAGGCAGCTCGAGGCTGCCACTTGGCCGTCATGGCGAGTTGGGAGGGCACACCAGGCAGGTCAACCCTGTCGGGCCTTGCCCTCGTCGTGCCAAGTCCCGAGGGAGTGGGTCTCTACCTTCCCGCACCGATCCTCTCCCGGTCCACCGTGCTCCGAGCGCTCGTGAACGCGCTCGGCCATGCGCCGGCGGTCGGGCACCACATGAAGGAGGTGCTGCGGTCGTTGCTGCCCTTGGGCGGCGACTGCACCGGGTTGGTCATGGACACGGCGATCGCCGCCTACCTGATCGATCCCTCACGCGGCGACTACGGCCTCGCCGCAGTCGCTCTCGGGCTCGGTCTCCTGGGTCCCGAGGACCAACCTGGCATCGGCCAGCACCCGGGCGTGGCAGATGCCTCAGTTGGCGACGCGGATCTCCAGGACGCCCGACTGGTGGAGGCGGTTGGAGCACGGTCCGGCTCCGGCGCTCGGAGCAGCGGGGCCGTCCAGCTTGCCCTTGGCGAAGCGCGAGCGGATGTACCTCCCGACGCGCTGATCCGCGACGCCTCGGTCGTGGCCGCCGCGGTCGAGCCGCTCCGGCGCCTCCTGGTCGCCAATGGCCTCGCCGATCTTCACGATACGGTCGAAGTGCCGCTCGTCCGGGTCCTCGCCCGCATGGAAGTCGCAGGGATCAGGGTGGACGTGGCAGAGCTCGAACGCATCGCGGACCGGATGGCCGAGGAGGCGGCTCGGCTCGAGCGGGAGATCGCCGACATCGCCGGACATCCCTTCAACGTGAACTCAACGCCACAGCTCAGGGTCGTCCTCTACGACGAGCTCCGCCTCGTCCCGGGACGCAAGACCAAGACGGGGTACTCCACTGATGCCGCAACCCTGGAATCTCTTCGCGGCACGCATCCAATCATCGACCCGCTTCTCGAGTACCGGGAAGTGGAGAAGCTCCGCTCTACCTACGGCCGCACGCTCTTGGCCGAGGTGGCAACAGACGGGAGGATCCACGCCTCGTTCCGTCAGACAGTCGCTCGCACGGGACGGCTCTCGTCCGAGCGGCCCAACTTGCACAACATTCCTACTCGCTCCGAGCTGGGCCAGCAGTTCAGGCGGGCCTTCATCCCGGCCGAAGGGCACCGCTTTCTCGTGGCCGACTACGACCAGATCGAGCTACGCGTCATCGCCCACCTGTCCCAGGATCCTGCGCTCATCGAGGCGCTCACCTCTGGTGGCGATATCCACCGGAGGGTTGCGAGCGGCATTTTCGGCGTTGCCCCAGACGAAGTGACCCATGCTCAGCGCGAACGAGCGAAGGCGGTCTCCTACGGTCTTGCCTACGGGATGGAGGCCTACGGTCTGGCGCGTCGCTTGGGCACCGGCGTCCCCGAGGCCAACGAGATCATGGAGCGCTACTTCGCCGCGTTCCCGTCGGTCCGCTCGTACATGGAGAGAACTGTGGCCGAGGCCCGAGAGCGGGGGTTCACCCGGACCGAGCGAGGACGGGTCCGGCCCTTTCCCGAACTGCGCTCACGTGATCGCCGCGTGCGCCTGGCCGCCGAGCGTGCGGCCATGAACGCCGGGACCCAAGGGCTGGCCGCCGACCTGTTCAAAGCGGCTCTCGTCAAGCTGGACGGAGCCTTGGAGCACGGGGGTTTCGAGAGCCGGCTCGTGCTCCAAGTCCATGACGAGGTGATCGTCGAAGCACGAGCGGGCGAGGAGGAGGAAGTCGAGTCCATCACGCGCGCCGCGCTCACCGGTGCAGCCCGGCTCTCGGTCCCCCTCGAAGTCTCGCTGGCGTGGGGCACATCGTGGGCCGAGGCCAAAGCCGGATGAGGTACGCTGTGCCCGCTGGAGCCCTCGGGCTCCAGGGAATACCCGGACGGCGTCGGTGGCCGGGTTATTTCCTCCGTGTCGTCTCTAGGATCCCGACGCGATCGCCGCACGTTCGACGCGGTGTGCGGCTTACGAAAGCGAGCAGCCTGCAATGGCCGTAGAGCAGATGGTGCCTTCCGGGACGAGTTCACTTCTCTCCGACGAGGCAATGGGGACGTTCGACGAGAACGGCATCTACATCCCCCGACGGATCACCGAGGACGACCTGGCCGGTCAGCCGCTCGAAGAGCTCATGGGCGACACCATCGTCGAGTTCGACGATGGCGATGTCGTCGAGGGCACCGTGGTCAAGATCGATCGTGATGAAGTCCTTTTGGACATCGGCTTCAAGTCCGAAGGCGTGATCCCGGCCCGCGAGCTGTCCATACGGAACGACGCGAGGCCCGAAGACGTGGTCACCTTGGGGGAGCACGTCGAAGCGCTCGTCCTCCAGAAAGAAGACAAAGAGGGACGCCTGGTCCTCTCGAAGAAGCGAGCGCAGTCGGAGAAGGCGTGGTCCAAGATCGAAAAGCTGAAAGAGGCAGACGAGACGGTCAAGGGACCCGTCATCGAAGTGGTCAAGGGTGGACTGATCGTGGACATCGGGCTGCGAGGCTTCCTTCCGGCGTCGCTGGTCGAGCTCCGCCGGGTCCGGGAGTTGCAGCCGTATGTGGGTCGAGTCATCGAGGCCAAGATCATCGAGCTGGATCGCAATCGCAACAACGTGGTCCTGTCCCGCCGAGCGTGGTTGGAAGAGGCCCAGAAGGAGCAGCGCAACGAGTTCTTGTCGAACCTCAAGCCTGGAGTGAGGCGGCGCGGGGTGGTGTCGTCGGTCGTCAACTTCGGTGCCTTCGTCGATTTGGGCGGCATGGACGGGCTGGTGCACGTGTCCGAGCTCAGTTGGAAGCATGTCGAGCATCCATCGTCGGTTGTCCAAGTGGGAGACGAGATCGAAGTCGAAGTCCTCGACGTGGATCTCAGCAAGGAGCGGATCAGTCTCTCCCTCAAGGCCACCCAGACCGACCCCTGGCAGGAGTTCGCCGATACGCACCAGGTGGACCAACTCGTCTATGGACGCATCACCAAGCTCGTGCCTTTCGGAGCATTCGTCCAGGTCGGAGATGGCATCGAGGGGCTTGTCCACATTTCGGAGCTCGCTGCGCACCACGTGGACCAGCCCGATCAGGTGGTGACCCCGGGAGAAGAGCTGTGGGTGAAGATCATCGACATCGACCTCCAGCGCCGGCGGATCAGCCTTTCGATCAAGCAGGCGGCCGAAGGGGGTGAGGTGTCCGAGGAGTACCAGGAGGCATTCGGCGAGCATGCCTACGATGCCGAGGGGAACTACATCGGCTCGTACGAGTACGGGACCGATGCCGAGTTCACTCCCGAGACCGAAGCGCAGGCAGCATGGGCCGAGTTCGCCGCCGAGTCCGCCGAGCGGCCCCTCGGAGCTCCTGAGAGCCCTACTGGCGAGGCTGCTCCCGCTGGCGAGGGCGAGGCTGCTCCTGCTGGCGAGGGGGAGGCTGCTCCCGCCGGCGACGGCGGGGCGTGAGCCGGAGAGAAGACGCCGGCGAAGCCGGGAGCGCTCAGCCCGGAGACACAGACGGAGCCGCGCCGGCTGCGGTGGCGCCGGCTGCGGTGGCGCCGGACGCCTGGGACTGGTCCGAGGTACTCAGCGGGAAGTGACAGGCCACCGCATGCCCGGGAGCGATCTCGCGCATCGCCGGCTCCTCGGCGGCACAGCGGGCCGCGGCCCGCGGGCACCGGGTCCGGAAGCGGCATCCTGACGGAGGGTGGATCGGGCTGGGCGGCTCCCCTTGGAGCGCCGGTGGGCGCTCGGTTGCCGAGGGATCGGGCTCGACTGCCGATGAGAGCAGGGCCTGGGTGTAGTGGTGGGCCGGGGAGCGGTAAAGGGTGTCGGCCGAAGCGATCTCGCACAACTTGCCCAGGTACATGACGGCGACCCGGTCGCTGATGTTCTTCACCACCGCCAGGTCGTGGGCGATGAAGAGCAGGGTCAGACCATAGCGAGCTTTCAGGTCCTCCAGAAGGTTGAGGATCTGCGCCTGGACCGAGACGTCCAGTGCCGAGACGACCTCGTCGCAGATGAGGAGGCGTGGCTCCATGACCAGCGCTCGGGCGATGCTGATCCGCTGACATTGACCACCGGAGAACTCACGAGGGCGGCGGGGTCCCGCCACCTCGGCACTCAATCCGACGGCTTCGAGCATGGAGGTCACGACAGCGTCACGTTCGGCCTTCGCTCCCTTCTTCCAGATGTCCAACGGCTCGGCGACGATGTCTCTTACTCGACGCCGTGGGTTGAGCGAGGAGATCGGATCCTGGAAGATCATCTGTATCCCCACGCGAGCCCGTCGCAAGCGCGAACCCGAGAGCGAGGTGAGATCGACACCGTCGAAGGTGATGGATCCCCCGGTCGGCCGCGCTACTTGGACAATGGCACGTCCGGTGGTCGACTTGCCGCAACCGGACTCACCGACGAGGCCGAGGGTCTCCCCGGCACGGATGGCGAAACTGACGCCGGCGACTGCCTGCACCCTCGAGCGTCCGCGACGGAAGTCCACGCGCAGGTCTTGGACTTGCAGGAGCGGTCGTTCCTCGCTCGATGCGTAATGCGACGTCGGCCCCACGACGGACCCGACGCCCACTCCCATCCCCGCCTGAGGGGGGTACGCGTTCATCGTACGCTCACAGGGGTCTCGGTGGGAGCCGGTCCCACGCGCCCGCCGAGTGGGAACCAGCACGCATAGGCGTGGCCTGGGGTCTCGGCTGCCACGAGCGGAGGTGCCTGCCGACGGCAGAGGTCTTGCGCGTAGCGACACCTCGGAGAGAACGAACACCCGCTTGGCAACGCGGCGAGATCAGGTGGTCGTCCGGCGATCGCCGCGAGGCGGGTATGGCTCGGGTTCGACAGTCGCGGGGTCGACCCCAGAAGTGCCTCGGTATAGGGCATGGCCATCGAGGAGAAGAGCGCAGCCGTCGGTGCACGCTCGACGATCCGGCCGGCGTACATGACGATGATCTGGTCGGTCCGGGTCGCAACGACTCCGAGATCGTGGGTGACGAGGATCATGGCCATGTTGCGCTCCTCTTGGAGCGACGCCAGCAAGTCCAGGATCTGCGCTTGGACCGTCACGTCCAGGCCGGTCGTCGGTTCGTCGGCGAGCAGCAGACGGGGGGAGCAGGCCAGGGCAATGGCGATCATGACCCGCTGCCGCATACCGCCGGAAAGCTCGCCAGGATGGCTCTTGAACCGCTCCTCGGGTGACGGGATGCCCACCTGAGTGAGAAGGGACAGGGCAATGGCGCGCGCTTCTGCGCGGTCGACGTCCAGGTGGAGCCTGAGCGACTCGGTGATCTGCCGACCGATGCGCATCACGGGATTGAGCGCCGTCATGGGATCCTGGAAGATCATCGCCATCCGGGCCCCCCAGAGCTTGCGAAGGACCGCGTTGCTCGCGCCGAGGATCTCCTGACCTTCGAAGCGGACCGACCCCGAGTGCTCGATCCCTCCTCCCGAGAGCAGGCCCATGATCGTCCTGGCCAGCACCGTCTTGCCGGAGCCTGATTCGCCGACGACGCCGAGCGTCTGACCTTGCTCGAGTTGAAAGGAGACCTGGTCGACGGCCTGGAGGCGACCGCGCTGCGTGCTGAAGGAGGTGCAGAGCTCCCGGACGTCGAGAAGGGGCACGTCACCCTGGAGCGATGGGTCGGTCGGAAAGCTGCTCACAGCTTGATCTCGCTCACGTCGAAGTGCTGCCGGAGGCGGTCGCCGACCAGGTTGAGCGAGATGAGGAACAAGAACATCGCCAGCGCCGGGAAGATCACGAGCCACGGGTTGCTCTGTCCGGGAATCGTGTTCAGCCCTGTTCGGCTCTGGTTGAGCATATTGCCCCATGAGGGTGTGGGGCCCGGGATGGACAGGCCGAGGAATGCGAGCGAGCCCTCCAGGACGATGACAGTCGCCACGCCGATGAGGCTGAACGAGACGACCGTCGGCAGGATGTTGGGCAGAAGCTCTCGGGTGAGGATCCTCCGGTTCGTCGCCCCCAGCGTTCTCGCTGCAGTGACGAAGTCCCTCGTCGCGTACGAAAGGGTGGAGGCTCGCACGATACGGAAGATCAAGGGCGCGCTCGCGACCCCGATGATGAGGGTGATCTTCCAGAGCGACGCCTTCCAGAACGTGACGATCGCAATGACGGCCACCAACGCCGGGAAGGCGAGGAGCACGTACGAGACCGCATTTACCACGACGTCGACCGCGCCCCGGTAGTAGGCGGCGACCATCCCGAGGGTACCGCCGGTGAGCAACCCGATGGCGATCGCGCCGAACCCCACCACGATCGACACCCGAGAGCCGAAGATCACACGGCTGAAGATGTCACGGCCGAGCTGATCCGTGCCGAAGAAGTGGGCTGCGCTGGGGCCGGCGTTCACGGTGGCCGACTGAAGATTGGGATCCTGCAGGGGGAGGACATTGGCGAAAATGGCGGCAAGAATGGTGAGGACGATCCAGCCCAGAGAGACCCAGAAGACCACGCCGAGGTGCCGTCGCGGCTCGCTGACCTCGGTGATTGCAGCAACCGCGGCACCGCCAAGCGCGTCGGCCGCTTCGGTCGACACCGGCGTCCGCGGATCGGGCGCTTCGACGGGAACGGCACGTTCAGTCACGGGAGATCCTCGGATCGACGATGGTGAAGAGAAAGTCGACGATGAAATTGAGTAGCACGACCGCGACGGCGACCACCAGCACGATCCCCTGGACCGTCACGTAGTCGTCTTGGTTGATGGCAACCACGAGTGCATAGCCAAGGCCGGGAAGCTGCAGGAGGTACTCGACGACAAATGCGCCTGCGATGAGGCTGCCGATGTTGATCCCGGCCGACGCCAGGAGGGACACCGACGATGGCCGCAGCGCGTGCCTGAGGAGGATCCTCCGGTCGGAAAGCCCCTTGGAGCGAGCCATGAGGATGAAGTCCTCCTGCAGGGTCGAGATCAAGTCGTTGCGGAGCAAGCGGTAGTAGATGACGATCGACCCCATGGCGAGGACCAGTGCTGGGAGGATCATGGTATGGAGGTTCGACCAGACGTTCTGGGTCAGCGGGACGTATGACGCCGGCCCGGGAAACACGTGGACCTCGACGGCAAGCAGCAGGACGAGGATCGGCGCCACGATGAACGGGGGCATCGCGAGCAATGCGAAGGTGCTGGCAGTCGAGTAGCGGTCGAAGCGGCCATTCGGCTTGCGCACTGCCGTGAGAGCCAGCGGGATTGCAATGGCAAAGGCCACGATCTGGGAGATCACCACCAGCTCCAGGTCGATGGGAAAGGCGTTGGCAATCGTGCTGACCACCGTCTCGTGGGTCACGAAGGACTGGCCCAGGTTGCCGCGCAGAACGTTCCCGAGCCAAACGAAATACTGCGTCCACAGAGGGCGGTTCAGTCCGAGTTGCTTGTCGATCACCGCGATGTTGTGTGCGGTGGCGTTCGGTCCGAGAATGGTGATGGCCGGGTTCCCCGGCAAAAGGTGCACGAGGAAGAAGGTGCCCAGCGACACGAAGAAGATGATGACGATGAAGGCAGCGGCTCGTTTGGCCAGGTACTTCGCCAACTGCCCTCCCTCCCCTTGGTCGTGCGCTCCGGCGGGCTCCACCCGGCACGTCGCTCTCCCCACCACCGGGTCGGCGGGGCGGGCGCCATATTAGGCCGAACGCCCTGTGATGACGGATCACTGCACCATTGACCCGGTCGGCGGCGCGTACCATGCCTCTCCATGACCGGGCCGAGCCGTGAGTGACCAGGTGCCCCGGACGCTTCCGGTGGCCGGCATCGAGCTCCCGCCGGCGGAGAATTGTGTGACCGGTACCGATGCCCGTTGCCCATGGCCGAGCGTTGTCAAGATCGCCATCGTCCTCGTCTTTTGCTGCGGACTTGCCCTGCGGTTCTGGACCCGCTCCGCGCTGTGGCTGGACGAGGCCCTCACCGTCGACATCGCCCGTCTCCCGGTCAGCGCAATTCCCTCCTACCTGAAGCGCGACGGATCCCCGCCGCTGTACTACGTGCTCCTCCACTACTGGATGGACGTCTTCGGCCAGTCGGACGTCGCCGTCCGGGCGCTCGCGGGGATCTTCTCGGTCGCCACCATGCCTGTCGCGTGGTCGGCTGCCAAGAGGCTCGCCGGGAGGGCCGGGGTGACCGACGGGGTCGCCACCATCGTGGCCTGGGTATCGGCACTGCTGCTCGCAAGCTCGCCGTTCGCTGTCTACTACGCGACCGAAGCCCGGATGTACTCCCTCGTCATGTTCCTCTCAGCCTGCGGGGTGCTCCTCGTCGCCCGCCTCGTGGAACGCGTTCGCATGGCGGACGTCGTACTGCTCGCGGTGGTCGGTGCGGCGCTGCTCTACACCCAGTACTGGGCGCTCTACCTGATGGGGTCGTTCGGGATCTGGCTCTTATGGCACGCATTGCGCGGTGCACCCGAGCGACGCCGTGCGGCTCGCTGGATGCTCGCCGCGATGGTCGTGAGCGGGATCGCATTTCTCCCGTGGGTACCGACCTTTGTCTACCAGGCGCAGCACACCGGGACGCCGTGGGCCAAGCCTGCCAACTTCTCCGCGGTGATCGGGGCGATCACCGGCTTCACCGACAACCAAGCGACGCTGTCGCATGCCGGATCCAACCAAGGCATCGTCCTGGCCGCCGGGTACTTCGTCCTTGGCGCTCTCGGGATCTTCGGGGCCGCCAGGAGCCGATGGTCGATCGAGCTGGACGTGAGGGGGAAACAGCCGGGCCGCACGATCGGGTTCGTCGTGGGAGTCACCTTGGTCGCCGCCGCAGCGGGCGGGATCCTCTCATCCAGCGCCTTCTCTCCTCGCTACGCCTCCGTCGTGCTCGTGCTGGTGATCCTCCTCGTCGGCTTCGGGACGGTGTGCCTCGCCGACGCAACGCTACGACTCGCGGTGGTGGCCGTGCTCGTGATCGCAGGGTTCGGTGTGGGTGTCGAGAACATCTGGACGCAGCGCACCCAGGCGCCCCAGGTCGCCGAGATCCTGGCTGCCCGCGCCCACCGCGGCGACCTGGTGGTGCTGTGCCCCGATCAGCTCGGTCCTTCGGTCTACCGTTACTTCGACACCACACAGACCGATCGGTCGGGCCAGCACGGCCGCTTCGACATGGTGACTTTCCCACGCGGCATCGGGCCGGCTTTCGTCGACTGGGTGACATACCTCAAGGTGGTGAGAGCCGCCAACCCGGCCGACTTCGCGGATCAAGTCGCACAGACAGTCGGCGCGAGCAACGATATCTGGCTGGTCTCGGCGCCGGGCTATCAGGGTTTCGGCAACGACTGTGAGGCACTGGCGGGCGACCTCGGGGCAACCGTCGGCTACTCCGCGCACACCTGGGTGGCAGCCGACCCCGCGACGTACTACGAGCCGATGAGCCTGATCGAGTTCTCTCCGGTCCACGCGAGTGTCTCTCCGGTCCGCCCAAGCCAAACGACACCACCGAGGCCCGTTCCCTGATCGCCGAGCCTGCGGCATGGAGCCTGCCGACACCCCCACTATCCTCCAAGGGCAACGATGGGAAGGGCAGGCGAGGAACGGATGGTCACGCAGGCCACTGGGCAGACGGGAGTCGTCGCCGTAATGAGCAGTGAGGGCCAGACGGGCACAAATAGCGAGGCCTTCCCGGTGGCGATCATCGGTGCCGGGCCGGCCGGCCTCACCGCCGCGTACCAACTCGTGAAGGCAGGTCGACGCCCGCTCGTCATCGAAGCCGATGCCGCCGTCGGGGGGATCAGCCGTACGGTGGTACGCGACGGGTGGCGCTTCGACTTGGGCGGACACCGCTTCTTCACCAAAGTGCCCGAGGTGGAGAAGCTATGGCACGAGATCCTGCCACCTGAGGATCTCCTGGTGCGTCCGCGCATGAGCCGCATCTACTACAACGGGAAGTTCTACGACTACCCGCTGCGGGCGTTGAACGCACTGCGGAACCTCGGCCCCTGGGAGGCGGTGCTCTGTGGGTGCTCCTACCTCGCGGCACGCCTCCATCCCCCCAAAGACCAATCGAACTACGAGGGCTGGTTGGTCGCCCGGTTCGGCTGGCGGCTCTACAAAGCCCTCTTTCGTACGTACACCGAAAAGGTCTGGGGAGTCCCCGTGAGCGAGATGCCGGCCGATTGGGCTGCCCAGAGAGTGAAGAACCTCGACCTGAGCAAGGCAGTCGTGAACGCGCTTCTGCCGAGACGGAACCAGACCAAGGTCACGAGCTTGATCGAGGAGTTCCAGTACCCGCGCCTGGGTCCGGGCATGATGTGGGAACGATGCCGCGACCTGGTCGAGGCAGGCGGGGGGTCGGTGCTCACCCGTTCACCCGTCGTCGGCATCCACCTCGAGGATGGTCGAGCGCGGGAGGTGACGTACCGCGATGCTGCCGGCTCCGACCATCGGATCGCAGTGAGCCATGTCATCTCCTCGGCGGCAATGCGGACACTGGTCGCCATGCTGGATCCCCCCCCGCCCCCTCGCGTGCGGGCTGCCGCCGAAGCGCTCCACTACCGCGACTTCCTCACCGTGGCTCTCGTTGTTCCCGCTTCGAAGAGCTTCTCGGACAATTGGATCTACATCCACTCCAAAGACGTGGACGTCGGCCGGATTCAGAATTTCGGCTCGTGGTCGCCGACAATGGTGCGCACAGGGCGGACCTGCCTCGGCTTGGAGTACTTTGTCTTCGAAGGTGACGAGCTCTGGAACAGCCCCGACGACCTGCTGATCGCCAAAGCGACGCGGGAGCTCGAGACCCTGGCCCTTGCCGAGCCGGGCGACGTCGAGGCCGGCTACGTCACGCGTGTTCCCAAGGCTTACCCTCACTACGACCACGGCTACCAGGCGAACGTCGCGACCATCGTCGATTTTCTCGCAGACGTCGCTCCGAACGTCCACCTGGTGGGCCGCAACGGCATGCACAAGTACAACAACCAGGACCATTCCATGTACACGGCCATGCTCACGGTGGAGAACATCCTCGGTGCGTCGCACGACATCTGGGCGGTGAACGTCGAGGAGGAGTACCACGAGGAACGTAGCGACGGGTCCCGTCGGACCGGTGGCGGCACCGGTCGCGACGCACCAGTGCTGCCGTGGCGAGCGGCCGCGGGTTGATGCCCCTCAGCGACGGCCCGAAGCAAGACGTCACCGGGTGCGCTTCGCAGGCGGGTGGGAAAGGCACCCCAACGTTGTCCGAGCCCGCTGACGGCGTGCCCGAGACCCTCCATGCGCCGATCCTGGACCGCGTGCGAGGAGAACCTCAGGACACGGAGCGCTCGACCAGGCGGACCACCGCCGGAGAGCTCCTGCTCGCCGGGACCCTGTACCTCCTCGCGGCGGTGCTCCTGTGGTGGCACGTCTGGTCGGGCCATCCGTCGTCGACCACGCTCTGCGGTTGCGGGGACCCGGCGCTGTTCACCTGGTTCATGGAGTGGCCGGCCTATGCCATCGCCCACGGTCACAGCTTGTTCTACTCGTCGGCGTTGTTCCACCCGACGGGGATCAATCTCCTCGCCAACACCAGCGTGCTGGCCCTCGGCGTCCCGCTGGCGCCGGTGACGTGGGTGTTTGGGCCCGTCGCCAGCCTCAACGTGGCACTCACCCTCACCCCAGCCCTCAACGCCCTGGCCGCCTACTGGGCGCTCAAGAGGTGGGCGCGGTGGCCATTGGCGGCCTTTGCCGGTGGCCTGCTGTTCGGGTTCTCTCCCTTCGTCCTCCAGAATCTCGCGTACGCGCACCTTCAGATGGCAATGCTCGCGGTGCTCCCTCTCGTCCTGGCCGGTCTGGACGAGCTCTTCGTGCGACAGCGGCACCGGGCGGTGCCGGTCGGCCTGGCACTCGGGAGCCTCGTGGCGGTGCAGTTCTTCGTCGGGACCGAGATGCTCGTGGTCATGGCACTTTCGATCGTGCTGGGGGTGGCCATCCTCGCCGCCTGGGGATTGATCGCCGACCGGGGGGGGATGGTTGCGCGAGCGCGGCGGGCCATGCCCGGTGTGGCCGCGGCGATCGGGGTATCGGTCGTCCTCCTCGGATACCCAGCGTGGTTCGCCCTGGACGGCCCCGCCCACCTGTCGGGCCTGGTGTGGCCGACGATGACGTTGCTTGCCGGTGCGGGGTTCGGCGACCTTGTTGCACTGCATCCGGCCAACATCGCCGGCTTCGCCTCCATCGGGGGGTACTTCGGCACCTTGTTCCCCGCTGCTTCGTACCTCGGGTGGGGGGTGCTGGTGTTGGTGGCGTTCGGCCTCGTGTGCTGGCGGCGTGAGCGCTTGCTGTGGTTCTTCTCCCTGCTGGGCGCGGCGGCCACGCTGCTTGCCCTTCCCGCGGCAGGTGGTGGCTGGAGCCCATGGAGGCTGTTGGACCGGCTACCGCTCCTCGACGACGTCAATCAAGAGCACTTCGCCGCCGTTGCCTCGCTCGCCAGCGCCGTCCTGGTCACCGTGGTTGTGGACCTCGTCCGCCGATCCCCCCGACTCGCCCGGTGGGCGGCGGACCGCCGTGACCGGCAAGCTCAGCACAGCTCCGCCAAGTGGCTGCCGTCTGTTGCAGCCGGGGTAACCGCCGTCGTTGCACTCGGCCCGGTTGCCGCTGTGCTGGCACCTGCGCTGCCCTACACCGTGCGCGCCCTCGACGTGCCACCCTGGTTCGCGCAGCGATCTTCCAAGCTTGTGCCACGCCAGGTCCTGCTTGCGTACCCGGCTCCGTTCTCCGGGATCCAATCCGCTCTCACGTGGCAGGCCACCTCCGGCATCCCCTACGCCCAAGTCGGAGGCAGCGGGCCCGAGAGCACACCGTCACGCGCCGGGGCCGAGCGACCGGCGGTCCAGGCCTTGACCGACCTCGCCTTCTTGGACCCGTCAGCGGTGCTCGCCGATCCCGCGGCGCCATCGGCCATCCGATCGGCGCTGCATGCCTGGGAGGTGACGACGGTCGTCGTCCCGACACGACGAGACCTGCCGCTCGTCGTGAGCGGCCAGGACTCGCGTGTCGCAGCGGCCTACATGACCGATGTCATCGGTCGCGCTCCGGTCTTCACCGACGGCGCATGGGTCTGGTCCGGACATCTGCTGTCCAGACCGGCCCTTGACCTCTCCGCGGCGGCACTGCAGGACTGCGTCGCCCAAGCCGAAAAGCCCGGGGAAACGATGAGAGCGCTGCCGGCATGCGTCCTGGGCGCAGCAGCCCGCCGCAGTTCCTCGAGAACCTGAGCATCTTCCCGAAAGCGTCGTCCCGCCCGCTCCACCAGCTGCCTGCTGTGGCTGGCTACGGTGACGGCGTGGAGCCCGAAGCCACAGAGGATGAGATCCGACCTCCGGCTGTCGGCACGGTGGAGGCGATCGAGGCCGCGATCGAGGGGGTGCCCGCCGCGATCTCACTCGCCCCGGGCTCGGTGATGCCTGCCCTGGGTGGCGAGCTGCTCCTGCCGTCGGAAGCACCCGCTCCCGAGCACTCGCTGGGTAGCGAACCCCAGCGCGGCCCACGGGTCGGCATCTCCGCCACCCCTTCGACCGGCGACATCGCCACAGCACCGACCGGGGACCTCACCGTCGATACTGTCAGGTCCGGTCTACTTCAAGCCGGACCGCTTGCCTTGGCCGGCGTCGGCGCCAACGGGGTCAACGTCATCGTCACCGTACTGCTGGCCCGGCTCCTCACCACGAGGGGATACGGCGAGCTGAACCAGCTGACCGGTCTGTTCCTGATCGTCTCGATGCCAGGATCGGCGGTCATCGTCGCCGTCGTGCGGCGGCTCACCACCTGGAGGGGGGCTGGAGCCTCATCGCTCGCCCGGCAATGGGGACGTCGTTTCCATCGTTTCGCTACGCTTGCCCTGGCGCTGTTCAGCGTCGCCGTGCTCGCCTCGGGGCACTGGACCTCGGGGCTCCTCGGGCAGCGCTCCGCGGTCGGTGTGGACGCGATCGTCATTGCCGGCGCGATCTGGATCCTCCTCTGCCTGGACCGCGGCCTGCTCCAGTCACGCCGCAACTACCGAACGCTCTCGGTGAACCTCCTGGTGGAAGGTGGGGTACGCAGCACTGCCATGGTGTGCCTCGTGGGCATCGGCTTCGGAGCTCCCGGCGCTGCGGTCGGTGTCCTCGTCGCCGAAGCGGTCACTGCGGTCCACGCTCGCATCGGCGCCGACCGGACCTGGCGTCCTCCGATCGAGCCCGTCGGAGCTTTGCCGAACGGGTGGCTCGAACGAGTGACCCGGTCGTGGCACCCCCGAGAGCAGCGGCGGAGGTGGCGATCGGCGTTCGACAACCGCACAGAATTGCGCGCGCCCCTCGAGCAACGTCGTGAGCTGGGATGGGACCTCGGCGCGGCGCTCCTGGCGCTGGCGATGATCGCTCTCCTCCAGAACATCGACGTCATCGTCGTCGGCCGGGAGGCACCGGGGATCAGTGGGTCCTACGCGGCGGTGTCGGTGGCGAGCAAGGCACTGGTCTTCGGGGCCATTGTGCTCGGTGCGGGTTACGTGCTGCCCGAGGCAGCGATCCGATGGCGCGACGGGGGCCACGCGCTCCGCCAATCGCTGGTCACCATGCTCCTGCTCGCCATTCCTGCAGTAACTCTGCTCATCCTCGCATTGGCTGCACCTCATTTCCTCCTCTCGCTGGTGTTCTCGTCGCGTTACCTGGGGGCTGAGGCGGCGTTCGTCCCGTTGGTCCTGGCCATGGTCTTCTTGAGCGTCACGGTGGTCCTCACGATGTACCTGCTGGCAGTCGGACGCCGCTGGATCACCGTCGTCCTCGTGATCGGCGCCATCGCCGCCGTCGGCGCAGTCCTCTTGGCCCACGGCGCGCCACGCTCCACCGCGGTGCACGATCTCGTCGTACAGGCAGGGCTTTCGCTGGTGACCATCACCGGGTTTGCCGGCGTACACCATCGGCGAGCCCGGGCCCATTGAGAGCCATTGAGAGCTATTGTAGAGTCATTGAGAATTGTGCCTTGGCTGTGCGAGTAGCCGCCTTCCGGCCAGCGCTCGCGGGTCCGGTCCAGTCCTTGCCTTCGCACCGGTCGGACCCGCCACGAGCCTTTTCCCAGTCAGCGCACGGTGTGGGAGGCCGGCGAAGGTTCGGCGAAGAGTCGACGTCTCGCGGGGGAGGAGACCCGCGCCGTGAATTCCAAAGTGGCAGATGGGTGGTAGGAGAGGGAGCTCGGGTAGATGTCCTTCCGGAGTAGCGGCTACGCTCACGCGGTGCGTGCTCGCTCCGGGGGGTTCCATGGCGTTGTGTGACGTGGCGGCGGCGCGCTCGTGGTGACGATCGACCCGACGAGCAGGAGCCTCCAGGACCAGCCGGTGGGCTACTTCCCGGCGAAACCTCACCACCCGCAACCGCGTCCCGCACCAGCACGCGTGCCGATCGCCGACCTCTTGGCAGGCATCGCCGAACCGGCCGGCCTCCGCAGGGTCCATTTCGTCGCCTGGCGGGATCTCGACGACCCCGAAGCCGGCGGCTCGGAGCTGCACGCGCACCGGATCGCCTCTCTCTGGGCGGAAGCGGGGATCGATGTCACCTTCCGGACGTCGGCAGTGGAGGGCATGTCCGAGAGGCTGTCGCGTTCGGGCTACGAGGTCACTCGTCGATCCGGGAGGTACTCGCTCTTCCCTCGGGTTGCCTGGGAGGGTTTCGGCTCGCGCGGGCGTTCGGAAGCAGGGCTGGTCGAAGTCTGGAACGGCATGCCGTTCTTCTCGCCGATCTGGCATCGGGGCCCACGCGTTGTCTTCCTCCACCACGTGCATGCCGAGATGTGGCGGATGGTCCTGCCAAGCTCGCTCGCCCGTCTCGGCGAGCTGATCGAACAACGCCTGGCTCCACCGCTGTACCGGCGGAGCCGGGTGGTGACGCTGTCGGAATCGTCTCGCCAGGAGATCGTGGGGATGCTCGGGTTCCCCGAGCACCGGGTCTCCGTCGCTGCGCCTGGCGTCGAGAGCCGCTTCACTCCCGGACCGGGACGCTCAACGGTGCCGCTCGTCGTGGCCGTGGGTCGGCTGGTGCCGGTGAAACGATTCGAAGTCCTGGTTCGGGCTCTGGTCAAGGTACGCCAGCGCGTGCCCGACCTGCGAGCCGTCATCGTCGGCGAAGGCTACGAGCGCCCTGCCCTCGAGGCCTTGCGCCATCGGCTGGGCGCAGACGAGTGGATCGACTTCCCGGGGCGCCTTTCCGACGACAGGGTGGCCCGCTGGTACCAGCAGGCCTGGCTGGTTGCGTCGGCTTCCCAGCGAGAGGGATGGGGGATGACGCTCACCGAAGCCGGTGCCTGCGGGACCCCGGCCGTGGCCACCGATATCGCCGGGCACCGGGACGCGGTCGTCGACGGTCGTACCGGCCTTTTGGCACAGGGCGTCGACGGGATGGCCGAGGCCATGGAGCGTGTCCTGAAAGATGACGCGTTGCGGTCTCGCTTGGGTCGTGGCGCGTTGGAGCGGGCTCGTTGGTTCACCTGGGAGGCGACGGCTCGGATTGCCCTCGAGGCACTGGTCGCCGAGATGGCCTCCCGAGCGACGGCTCCCGCCTGAGCTTCAGACGCCACCTCTCGGCGATTGGGTCCCAGACGGCCTCCTTGGCCGGCCCTCACTCGCTCTGCGAGGCCGGCCCATCGGACGGTGATCGCCGGGCGATGGCACGGCGGGCGATGACACGGCGAGTGGCCTCCACGACGCCGTCACCACCGAGGAACACCACCGCGACCCAGGTGAGCACCGTCGCCGCGCCATAGGACGCCGGCCAGTTCGAGCTCTCGGGCAGCGGGTGCAACGTCTGGCCCACCACCACGGTGGCAGCTGCTGCGACGAGGAAGGCGACCGCGAGGAGGGCAGTGATGGCACGTGAGCGCGGTATCCGCGTCGTGGCGCCGACCATGATCGCGACCGCAAGCCCGGCCAGCGGGTACGAGATGGCGCCGGCGACGATCCCGCTCAGCACGGCAAGGAGGATGGTTACTCGCCAGGACGGACGGTGGCTCGTGCGCTCCCAGGAATGCTCGAGGGACGGTTCGGCGTCCAGGCCTCCCCCAACGGCGTCCTGGTCCCGGACCACGACGTCAGGTCCACTCGTCAGGGCCGTTTCCCCTGGCGCCCCCGCCATCCCCGTCACCTGCGACGTGCTCTGCGACGTGCTCTGCGATGCCTCCCCCTGCGTCTCCCCCCGCGTCTCCCGGCGCCCTCCACGCCCCTCCCCACGCGAGGACCGCCACCGCGAGAACCGCCGCCGCAAGATCCGCCGCCAGCGCTCGGGCAAGAAGCCCACCACCGCACAGACCACGATGGTGGTCCCCGAGACCGCGAGCGCGGCCCATACGAGCTCCTGCGGCGTCCACGTGAGCGTGACCGAGAACTCGCCGGTACCCTTGGGTCCGCTCGCCCCGAGAGCCGCGAGATCGGAGGCAGTCAGGGGCCAACCATTGGCGAAGCTGTCGACAAGCTCCGACGTACCGAGCACGACGTCGTGGGCACCCGCAGGCGCGCCGGGTGCCGGCGATGCCTCGGCGTGCCACCCGGCGTTCACGCTCTGCCCCAGGACCAGCTCGAAGGGCTGCCGGGCGCCGGTCACCGAGAGGTGCTCGGAGTCGATGTGGTGGGAGTCGGTCGTGACCCTGGGTGCCGGCCCCGGCGTCGGCGCCGGCAGCTTGCCGCCGGTCGTCGTGGGTTCGGGACCTCCGCCCGGCGCGGAGTCCAATGTGAGCTGGTCGATGTTCCAGCCGTTGCAGTCGGCGAACGCCATGCAATCGGGGGAGCTGGGGCGGTGGGCCACCGCCGTCTGGAGGATGTGCGGTCCGGCGGACAGGGTGATCCCTGCGGCGTCGGCACCGCACGGCTCGACCGAGAGGGTCCCGTTCGCCAAAGCGGTTGACGTGCTCCCGACGATCCGCACTGTGATGGGGCGCCCGTCGATGGAGATCAGGTTGGACTGGCATTCCCCGGGAACTGTCGCCGGCGTCGGTGCGATGTGCAGACCCGGTATGCCGAGCCCCGCGATGCCGAGAGGCATCGCGGTGGGGGACTCGGCGTAGTAGTTCGTCGTGTACTCCAGGCGCACCCCGGTGATCGTCACCCGGATCCTCCGGCCGGTCAGGGCGGGGAATGTGAGTGGCACGCTGGTCGTCGCTCCGGGCGTGCGGCCGTCGGCGATCGGCGGGAGCGCGATCTGGCGGGTTCCGGTGACGTGACCGGCGGCATTCTCAGTCGTGACCGAGATCGAGGTGGGGACGGAATGACGGCCATCGGCGACGACCTGCAAGTCCATGTGGTCGAAGGTCAGTGTCGAAGGCAGGTTGTACTCGAGCCACGTCCCCTTCTGGTAGGCATCCCCGAATCCTGACTGCCAAGCCGTCGCCGGGTTGCCGTCGATCGCGGCGCCGGCGGTCGAGTCGAGCCCGCCGGGCAGGCGCCCCGAGGAGTACGCCACGACCCCGCTGCCTGTCGAACCGGGCACACCCATGAGCCGGTCGATCTCGTCGTCGGGGATCAGGGTCGACAGGCTCGCCGTCCCCGAGAGAGAGAACGTCCGGGCCGTGGGGAGTGTGAATTCTCGGGTGATGGTGGTCTCGGGATCGGAGCGGGGAGGGTAGGGAGCAACCCGCTGGCGGCTCATCGAAAGGATCAGCCGGTTGTCGATCGACGCTGCTCCGGCGGCATTCAACAGGTCTTTCGGCATCTCGATGACCTCGAGGACGTGCTGGCCGGGGACTGTGACCCCCGACAGGCCCACGGCCGAAGCCGTCGCCGGGGGTGCATCGTCGTTGCTCGTGGCGTCGATCGTGACCCGCAAGGTCTTGAACGTTCTGGCGGGAAAGTCGATGACCTGACCGGCGGGAGAGCGGGATGCCGCGTCGAGACGGACAGTGACCGGCGAATGGCCGTCGAACGTGAGAGTGACCTTGGTGATCCAGCGGCTTCGTGTGCCATTGAGAGGCTGCGTCAGCTTGATGTGGTCCGCTCTCGTCGAGGAGGGGAACTGCACCTGCCACCACTGGCCCGAAGGATTCGAGACGAACGTCCCCGTCTCCCAGCTCGTGTCGGGATTGCCGTCGATCGCGTTGTACGGACGGTCCTCGGGAGTGTAGGAGACCGTGTTCCCGTAGGACGACGCCGTCACGTTGACCGCGCCGACGTAGGAGGCCACGGTGCGGGCGTCCGACGGGGCGCCGGGGAACAGGTCGATTGGGCTGTCGCTCGGTGTCGTCTTGGCCACATGCTGGCTCGGGGTCTCGGTGTAGCCGTAGTTGGCGGTGATGGTGTCCCACCGGAACGCTTCCTTGCGGTTGGTGTCGGTGACCACCAGGGTTGCGCCCTTGGCGAGGAGATCGGCGAGTTGCTTTGGATGCGTATCGAGGGTGCCCGAGTAGTAGATCGCGCTTGTCGTGTCGAGCAGACCGGCGTTGGCCAAGTTCTGCAGGCCGGTGGCGTCACCGGCGACGACGATCGCCCCGGTGTCGGACTCGCCCCGGACCATCGGGCGCGGGTGTGTGACCGTGTAGGTGACAAGGGGAGAAGGCCAGGATGGGTTGGGTGTAGACGCCAGGTCCTGCTCGTCCAAGGTGGAGATGGAAGAGACGTTCGGGACGGGGGTACCGAACGACATCGGATCGCTGAGGCCTTCGGGCGTCTTCGCGAGCTGCTGGGCCAGCATCTCGGGCTGCGGCACACCGTAGTGCTCGTAGGCCTGGTCGTACTCGACCAGGACATCGCCGGCGCTGAGCAGGCGGGCCATGGGCGCGAGTCCTGTCCAGTTCTCGATGTCTGTCTGGATCGGCAGGTCCGTCGCTGCCAAGGTGTCCGCCGTTGCCATCGACCCCATGATCTGCTGCTCACGGGTGACGAATGTCCTCGTGAGGAGCGCAGGCTGGGGAGTGTCGACGGTGTTCCCCCAACGGTACGAGGCGAAGTCGTCGCCCGGGATCGCGAGCACCCTCGTGCCGGGGTGGGTGGCGTTGAGGTGGTCGATGGCAGCCAGCTCGTAGGACGGAAGGGAGGCAGGCTGATGGAACGTGCTCGACACCTCGGCGTCGCCGTTGAAGACCGCCGGGTTGTTGGCGACGATCAGCCCCGCGAGCACGAGCGCGGTGACGAGCCCCGTACGGGGAAGCCGGCGCCACAGGGCGGTGGCGCCGCTTCCCAGCAGCATGGCCAATCCCAGGATGACCAGCGGCGTTGCCCGATCGGTGGATCGCAGTGCCAAGCCGGCCGTCGTGTCGGTCATGAACGCCTTGAGGAGCCCCCCCACCGCAGTCGGATGGGTGTACGGGTAGGCACCCACCGAGAGCACGACGCCCAGCACCACGAGGAGCACGAAGTAGGCCCGTTGCCGCCATCGCACCAGCACGGCCGCGACGAAAGAGAGGATCGGGACGATGTAGGAGAGCGCGACGAGCCAGACCTGCTGGGTGTACAGGACCGCTGAGGCAGTCCACGGGCCGAGCCGGTCGCCGCCGTAGAAGTACCAGTACCCGAGACCCCTGATCACCTC
The DNA here is from genome assembly GCA_021791615.1 of Actinomycetes bacterium. Next base: position 68,245 of record JAJYWG010000156.1, on the reverse strand, counting down.
GGCCGGCGTCGAGGTCTGGGTCGTCGACGGGATCGTTTCGGTGTACTTGAGGACGTCCACGCCGTAGGCGGCCTCCACCTGGAGCCCGGCGATCCACCACAGGCAGCACAGCAGGGTCAGCACGCCGATCTTGAGGGCGGCCACCACCGCCTGCTTCCAGGTCCCCTCACGATCGATCGCGGCCGCGTAGACAAGCCACAGCGCCGGTGCCAAGCCGACGTAGAGGATCGCCGTGGCGTTGATCCCACTCACGAGCGCGACGACCACGGCGAACAAGGACGGGTACTTCCACCCTCCCCGCCGCAGGGCGAGCACGGCGAATGCCAGCATCCAGGGCAGCCCGGCCCAAGGCAGGAGGATCACTGAGATCCTCCCCGCATACTGCAGGAAGTACGGCGAGAGCATGTAGGCGAGCGCAGCCACCATGCGTCCGGGGCCGCCCACTGTGAGCACCCGCGAGAGGTACAGGATGCCGGCGCCGGCGGCGAAGAGGATCGAACCGAGCCACAGACGCTGCGCCACCCAGATGGGAACATGGACGGCAGCCATCCCGGCGTAGAACGGCCCCATGGGCAGCAGGTAGCCGATGTACTCGTGGGTCACGGTGCCGAGTGCGACCGTCGGGTTCCACATGAACGCGACCTGGCTCAAGAATCGAGCCGGGTCGAGGTAGAGGTACGTCTTGGTGTCGGAGGTGACGACGCCGGGGTCGACGGCCAGGAGTGGGACGTAGGCCAGGAGCGCCAGCACCAGGTGCTCGACGAGAGGCTGCACCCGGGGTATCGAGATCTCTTTGTCGCCGCTCGAAGCCAGGCGGGCAGGACGCGCCCGGTCACTTGAAGCGGAGGTCGGACTGGCGGCGGGTGGCGGGCTCTCGTTCATCGTGTCGTCAAATGGTCCAGATCCCCGGCACCTGTGGCCGACCTCGGAGCACGAGCCCGGTCGTCTGGGATCAGGAGACCGGTCCTTCGAGCCGCCGGGCCACAGCCGTACCGTCGCCGACCGCCACGGTAGTGTAGGCAGTCGTCCTGGGCGACCGGTGGCAGGCCCGGGATCGGGACGGCTGCCGGTCCCGGGACCGAGACCGCAAGGAGCCAGGTTGGACGTCGGGACCGAGAGCAGGCAGGGCGCCCGGTTGACGGGGGAGCGTCCCCAGCTGGGCGTGACGCCGGACTCGCTGCTGGCGCTTCACGCTGCCGGCTACCGCGCAGTGGTGGAGCGCCTCGGGCCCGGGCGGCTGCTGGACGTGGGCTGCGGCCAGGGCTTCGAGTCGATCGGGCTCACCGCGCTCGACCGCGAGGTGGTCGGCGTGGACTACAGCGCCGATGCCGTCGCCACCGCCGCCGCGCAATTCGGTGATGCCGGCCTACGGGTGGCGCGAATGGACGCACTCGAGCTCGGACTGGCCCCGGCCTCGTTCGACTGGGTCTGCTCGTCACACCTGATCGAGCATTTCGTGCAGCCCGAGCTCCACGTCGCGGAGACTGCCCGGGTGCTGAAAGACGACGGAGCGGCGTTCTTCCTCACTCCGAACGAGCCGGCCGACTTCGAGAACCCGTTCCACGTCCACCTTTTCGGCCGGACCGAGCTGGCCGACGTGCTCGGACGCCACTTCGAGGACGTGTGGATCGGGGGCGTCGACGCCACCGCGAGCGTGAAGGCCGACTTCGCCGCCCGCCGGCGCAGAGCGAACCGGCTCCTTGCCCTCGATGTGCTCGACGTTCGGCACCGGATCCCCCGAGGATGGTACGTGGCGGCGTACACCCGTCTCTTGCCGCTGGCGTACCGCCTCGTCGCCCGATCCGACACGGGAGGCGCCACCGGGATCACCGCCGACGACTGGTACGTGACCGAGCACCCCGACGACACCACCCTGGTCCTACTGGCCATCGGACGACGTCCCCGGCGCGACGTGCTCCGAGCCGACCAGCGGCACGGCCAGGCCGGCCGAGGGCACGGGCGAGCCCAACAACGGGGCGCCGCGCCGCGGGGGAGCTGAACGGCCATCTACGCGTTGGGCCTCACCGGGGGTATCGGCTGCGGCAAGACGGCGGTCACCGACCTGCTCGCCGCCCGCGGCGCCACGATCATCGACGCGGACCTCGTCGCACGGGAGGTCGTGCTCCCCGGGACGCCGACGTATCAGGCCCTGGTCGGGCGCTTCGGCGAGGGGATCCTTGCCCCCGACGGCGCCATCGACCGTCCCTCCCTGGCGGCCGCCACCTTCGGCGACCCGGCGGCACTGGCCGACCTCAATGCGATCACCCATCCGGCCATCGGCCTCGAGATGCTGCGCCGCCTCGAGGAGGCGTCGCATTCCGACGCCGTCGTCGTCCTCGCCATCCCCCTGCTGCGGGCCGAGCATCGCAGCACCATGCATCTGGACGCCGTGGCGATCGTCGACTGCCCCTTCGACGAGGCCCTGCGCCGCCTCGTCGAGCTGCGGGGCATGGACCCCCGCGATGCCCGCGAGCGGATCGCCGCGCAGCCGACGCGCCAGGAGCGATTGGCCGACGCCGACGTCGTGGTGGACAACTCCGGATCGCCTGAGGACCTGGTGGCCCAAGTCGACCGCCTGTGGCGCTGGATCGCCGATCACCGCGCCGCGCCAGCGAGCCCCTGACCCCCGCGAGCCCCTGACCCCGGCGAGCGCGACGAGGAACACCCGCGCCCCGGCCGCGTCGCCGCCAGTACGCTCGACGCGGTGCCCCGACTCGAGGTGGTCTCGCCGTTCCGCCCGGCCGGCGATCAGCCGGCTGCCATCGAAGCCCTCGCTGCCGGCGTCGAGCGGGGCGACCGGTACCAGACGCTGCGGGGTATCACCGGCAGCGGCAAGACGGCGACGATCGCCTGGACGATCGAAGCCGTCCAGCGGCCGACGCTCATCATCGAGCCGAACAAGTCCCTTGCCGCCCAGCTCTCCTCGGAGCTGCGGGACCTGTTCCCCAAGAACCGGGTGGAGTTCTTCGTCTCCTACTACGACTACTACCAACCCGAGGCGTACCTGCCGACCACCGACACCTACATCGAGAAGGACTCCTCGATCAACGACGAGATCGACCGCCTGCGCCATGCCACCACCTCGTCGCTGCTGATGCGCCGGGACGTCGTGGTGGTGGCGTCGGTCTCGTGCATCTACGGGCTGGGATCGCCCGACGAGTACCGCGACCGGATCCTCACCTTGGCCGTCGGTGAGGTGCGGGACCAACGGGAGATCCTGCGGCGCCTGGTCGACCTGCAGTACGCCCGCAACGACGTCAACCTGGTCCGTGGCACCTTCCGGGCCCGCGGCGACACCATCGAGATCCATCCGGCCTACGAGGAGACGGCGCTACGGGTGGAGCTGTTCGGCGACACGGTCGAGCGGATCGTGCCGTTCGACGTCCTCACCGGGGAGATGGGGACCGAGCTCGACGACGTGGCGGTGTTTGCCGCGACCCACTACGTGGCGGGTGACGAGACGATCCGCCGGGCGGTCACCTCGATCGAAGCCGAGCTACGCGAGCGGCTCCAGACGTTCGCCGCAGAGGGGAAGCTCCTGGAGGCGCAGCGGCTCCGGATGCGGACCGAGCACGACCTCGAGATGCTGGCCGAGACCGGGGTTTGCTCGGGCATCGAGAACTACAGCCGGCACCTCGACGGGCGGCAGGCGGGCGAGGCCCCGTTCACCCTGCTCGACTTCTTCCCCGAGGACTTCCTCGTCGTCGTGGACGAGAGCCACGTCGCGGTGCCCCAGCTCCGGGGCCAGTGGGCCGGGGACCGCTCGCGCAAAGACGTCCTGGTGGAGCACGGGTTCCGCCTGCCCTCGGCCCTCGACAACCGACCGCTGCGCTTCGAGGAGCTCTTGGAGCGCGTCCCCCAGGCCATCTTCGTGTCCGCCACGCCGGGCCCCTTCGAGCTCGAGCACGCCGTTCAGGTCGTGGACCAGGTCATCAGGCCCACCGGCCTCGTGGACCCCGAAGTCGTCATCCACGAGACCCGCGGCCAGGTCGACGACCTCCTCGCCCGCATCGGCGACGAGGTGGCCAAAGGCGGCCGGATCCTGGTCACGACCCTCACCAAGAAGATGGCCGAGGATCTCAGCGACTACCTGGCCGACGCCGGCGTGCGGGTCCAGTACCTCCACTCGGACATCGACACGATCACCCGGATCGAGATCCTGCGCCAGCTCCGGTTGGGCGAGGTGGACGTGGTGGTGGGGATCAACCTCTTGCGCGAGGGCCTCGACCTCCCCGAGGTGTCCCTCGTGGCCATCCTCGACGCCGACAAGGAGGGTTTCCTGCGATCGGCGTCCTCGCTGGTCCAGACCATGGGCCGGGCCGCCCGCAACGTGGACGGCAAGGTGGTCCTCTACGCCGACACCGTGACCGACTCGATGCGCGAGGCGATCGGGGTGACCCAACGCCGCCGGGCGTTGCAGATCGCCTACAACGCCGAGCACGGCATCGATCCCCAGACGATCCGCAAAGCGGTCACCGACATCCTCGAACGCCTCCGCGGTCCCGACGGCGCCGGCCGAGCTGCTCGCAGCCGCAGTGACGTCCGGGCCGGGCGGGCTGCCCGCGTCGTGCGGACGAGAGAAGCGGTGGGGGGGAGCGGGTGGTCCCCCGATGCCGGGTCGCTCGTGGAGGTCGACGAGCTGCTCTCTCGCCTGCGAGAGGAGATGGAGGCCGCCGCAGCCGACCTCAGGTTCGAGGAGGCGGCTTGCATCCGCGACGAGATGGCCGAGCTCCGACGTGTCTCGAGCAGCGGGTCCGGTGGCGACGGTCGCTCGCCGGGCTCTCCGCCGCCTATTCTCTGAGGAGCAGACCATCCAGGGGAATCGAGTATTTCGACCATGAGCACGACAACCAGCCTCGCCGCGTCCGGCCTCGCCGCGCCGCTCGCGGCCCTGAGCGGGGAGACGGTGGACGCCGGTGCTGCGACCGTGGTCGATGCCATCGCCAGGCATGCCCGAGAGCGGTCCGATCACCCGGCCATCCTGTCGGGCGAGCAGCCGCCGCTCTCCTACGCCGAGCTATGGGACCACGCGTCACGCCTGGCCGATGCCTTGGCCGGCGCCGGTGTCCGCGCCGGCGACCAGGTCGCCATCTGGGCCACGCGCTCGGCGCCGGTCGTCGCTGCGTCGGTCGCTGCGATGGCCCTCGGCGCGTCGTACCTTCCCATCGACCCCACCTACCCCGCCGCCCGGGTTCGTCGGATCCTCGAGGTCGGCGACCCGCGGGTGATGGTCTGCGCGGACGCCGCGTCGCTGGCGGGGAGCCTGCCGCAGGGCCTTGCGACCGTGGACATCCACGCCGGCCCGCACAGCGCCCCGGACCTGGAGCCGGTCGCAGGGCCCGAGGCGATCGCCTACACCGTGTTCACGACCGGCTCGACCGGGCTGCCCAAGGGCGTCCTGGTCGGCCACCGCGCGCTGACCAACTACCTGGGCTGGTCGCGGGAGCTGACCGGGTTCGGCCCCGACGACGCGACGCCGTGCTTTGCCAGCCTGGGCTTCGACCACGCTGTCACCTGCCTGTGGCTCCCGCTCTTCGTCGGGGGTGCGGTACAGCTCGTACCCGACAGCTGGGACCCTCGCCCGTGGCTCGCCCCCCGGGAGCGTCCCTTCGCGTTCGTGAAGATCACCCCGTCGCACGTGCGCCTGTTCGAGCGCATCGCCCGGCCCGACTACCGCCAGGTGACCCGGACCGTGATGTTCGGCGGAGAGCGGCTGGACGCGGCGTTGGTGACCGGCCTCGCGGAGCGCCTCGACGGCGTCGCTCTCCTCAATCACTACGGTCCGACCGAGGCCACGGTCGGGTGCACCGCGTACCGGTTCGACTCTGCCGCGGTGGCGGGCGACGGCGCGCTGCCGATCGGCACGCCCGTGTGGAACTCGAGGGCCTACGTCCTCGACGAGGAGCTGCGACCGGTGCCGCCCGGTGACGAAGGCGAGCTGGTCCTTGCCGGGGCGTGCGTGGCCGACGGCTACCTGGGCGGAGGCGAGAGCGACCGTGACCGGTTCCTCGACGAGGCGATCATCGCCGGGCCCGCGGCCACCGCCGCTCGCTCGTCGCGTGCGTACCGCACCGGGGACCGTGTCGTTGTCCGTGACGGCGTGCTCCACTACCTCGGCCGGCTGGACGAGCAGGTCAAGGTGCGCGGCTACCGCATCGAGATCACCGAGGTGCACGACCTGGCCCTGGCCGTCCCCGGAGTCGACCAGGTGGCCGTGTCGGTGAGCCAGAGCGGCCTCGGAGGGCTGGAGCTGTTCGTCGTGCCCGAGGACGCCCGGACTCCCACCGTCGCTGCCGTGCTCGAGCACCTCCGGGCCAACCTTCCGGCTGCCGCCGTCCCGGCCAAGGTGTGGATCGTGCCCGAGCTCGTTGCCAATGCCCACGGCAAGTGGGATCCCGACGCCACCCGCGCACTCGCCGCAGTACCGGAGGAGCCCTCGTGAGCGGCGCGGTGCGCGCGCCGTCGGTGTCGCTCGCCTGTGTGGACTGCGGCGCGACCGACCAGGACCTGTCGGGGCGCTGCGCGGTGTGCGAGGGAATGGTGGAAGCGCGCTACGGCCCGGTGCGCGCCGTGCTCCAGCCCGGCGACACCGACTCGCTGGATCGCTACTGGGACCTCCTGCCGGTCCCGGAGCGCTCGTTGTGCCGGATCGCCATCGAGCCCACGCCGACCGTGCTGCTCTGCGAGCTCGACGGGATCCCGATCTTCGCCAAAGTCGAAGGCGTCCTGCCCACCGGCTCGACCAAGGACCGCCTCATCGCCGTCGCCCTGCCACTCATGCTGGCGCGCCGCGTCGAGCGGTTCGTCTTGAGCTCGACCGGCAACACCGCGGCTGCCTATGCCTGGGGCCTGCAGTTCTACCCCGAGCTCTCGGCCCGGGCGTTCGTCTCGGCCGACGTCCCGGCATCCCGGCTCGGACCGCCCAACCCGGCGCTCGAGATCGTGCGGGTGGACGGCGACTACGTCATGGCCGGCCAGCGGTCCCGTGCCGAGCTCGAGCCCGGCGAGGTCTCCGAAGGCGGGTTCTTCAACCTCGGGCGCCGCGAGGGGGCGAAGCTGGCGTACCTCGAGGCCTTCGACGAGGTCGACCGCATGGGGGGCCGGGTCGACACGGTGGTCCAGGCGGTGGCCAGTGGCCTCGGGATGGTGGCGGCCGCCCGTGCTGCCGAGCAGAGCGCTGCGGTCGCACGCTGGGGCAGGACGCCCCGCCTGTTCTGCGCCCAGCAGACGAGCTGCGCTCCCATGGTACGGGCCTGGCGCTCGGTCGAGAGCGGGGGGAACGCCCGGCTCACCGAGCCGGACCCCGACGGCCTGGCCTCGGCCATCCTCCTCGGTGACCCGTTCTCGAGCTTCGACTACGTGGCCCGGGCCGTGCGCAGCTCGGGGGGAGGGTTCGTGGACGTCACCTCCTCGGAGATCGCGGCCGCCCTCACGCGCCACAGCCACGAGGTCCCGCTCGGCGACTCGGCGGCCGTCGCCCTCTCGAGCGTCTACCGGCTCTGGGAGCAGGGCGATCTGAAAGGCTCCGAGGGCGTCCTGGTGGCCCTCACCGGTGGTCCGGGCCGGTGACCGCTCCTCTCGACCCCGAGGAGTTCTACGCCAAGCTCCAGGCGTTCCTCGTCGGCCAGCGTCCCGATCTCGACGGCGAGCTCGACCCCGACACCCAGCTCTGGACCACGGGGTACCTCGACTCCTTCGGGCTCATCGAGACCATAGGCTTCCTCGAAGAGCTGGTCGGCCACCCGATCGAGATCGGGGCCGACGACCTGCCGAGCTTCTTCACGATGGCCGACATCTACGAGAGGTTCGGCGTCGGAGGCGGGTAGTCTCGCTTCGTGTCCGGTCGCCTCGTCATCAAAGGCGCGAGGGAGCACAATCTGAAGGACGTCTCCCTCGAGCTGCCGCGCGACCAGCTCGTCGTGTTCACCGGGCTGTCGGGCTCGGGCAAGTCCTCCCTCGCCTTCGACACCATCTACGCAGAGGGCCAGCGGCGTTACGTTGAGTCGCTGTCGTCCTACGCGCGCCAGTTCCTCGGGCAGATGGACAAACCCGACGTCGACTTCATCGAAGGGCTCTCACCGGCGATCTCCATCGACCAGAAATCGGCCTCGCACAACCCGCGCTCGACGGTCGGCACCATCACCGAGGTCTACGACTACCTCCGCCTGCTCTACGCCCGGATCGGCAAGCCGCACTGTCCCACCTGCGGGCGCGCGGTCGCCCGCCAGACGCCCCAGCAGATTGTCGACCGCGTGATGGAGCTGGCCGAAGGGACGCGCTTCTCGGTCCTCGCCCCGGTGGTGCGCGGACGCAAGGGGGAGTACACGGCGCTGCTGGACGACATCGCCCGGCAGGGGTTCGCCCGGGTCCGGGTCGACGGCGCGACCGTCGAGCTGGCCGATCGGGGCGAGGTGTCGCTCGCCCGCTACGAGCAGCACACGATCGACGTGGTGGTCGACCGCCTCGTACGCCGTGACGGGCTCCGCCAGCGCCTCACCGAGTCGATCGAGACCGCGCTCTCGTTGACCGGGGGCACCGCCGAGGTGGCGGTCGCAGGGGATGACGGGGGCGAGGAGGTCATCACGTTCAGCCAGCACCTCTCGTGCACCCACTGCGGGGTGAGCTTCGAGGAGCCGGCTCCCCGGAGCTTCTCGTTCAACTCCCCCTACGGCGCGTGCCCGGCGTGCGCAGGCCTCGGCACGCGGTTCGAGGTAGACCCGGCGCTGGTGGTGCCGGACCCCTCGCTGTCGCTGGCCGAAGGGGCGCTGGCGCCATGGGCCGCCGCCCGCAGCCAGTACTTCCCGGCGTTGGTCGCAGGCGTCGCGGTGCTGGGCGGGTTCGCGCTCGACACCCCCTGGTCCCGGCTGAAGGCCAAGGACCGCAAGCTGGTCCTCTACGGGTCGGGGTCGCGGCCCGTCCAGGTGCAGTACCGGAACCGGTTCGGCCGTGCCCGCTCCTACCGTTCCCCGTACGAAGGTATCGTGCCGTGGCTCCAGCGCCGGCACACCGAAGCGGACTCGGACTGGGCCCGCCAGCAGGTCGAGCAGTACATGCGCGAGGTGGACTGCCCGGCCTGCGGGGGAGCGAGGCTCAAGCCGGAGTCCCTGGCGGTCACCGTCGGGGAGATGAGCATCGACGCGCTCTGCCGCCTGTCGATCGACCAGGCCGTCCGGGTCATCGCGGAGCTCGACCTCTCCGAGCGAGACCACCTCATCGCCGATCGGGTGCTGAAAGAGATCCGGGAGCGGATGCACTTCCTCCTCGACGTGGGCCTCGACTACCTCTCCCTCAGCCGCTCGGCGGGGACCCTGTCAGGAGGCGAGGCGCAGCGGATCCGCCTGGCCAGCCAGATCGGCAGCGGGTTGGTCGGCGTGCTCTACGTGCTCGACGAGCCGTCGATCGGGCTCCACCAGCGGGACAACCAGCGTCTCATCGCGACCTTGCTGCGCTTACGGGATCTCGGCAACACGGTGATCGTCGTCGAGCACGACGAGGAGACGATCCGGACCGCCGACCACGTGGTGGACATCGGCCCGGGGGCCGGCGAGCACGGGGGTGAGATCGTCCACAGCGGGCCCGTGGCGGGTCGGGGAGGATTGCTCTCGAACCGCCGGTCGCTCACCGGCCAGTACCTCTCCGGTCGCAGGTCGATCGCCGTGCCCGAGCAGCGCCGGCCGGGGAGCGGGGAGACCGTGGCCGTGCGCGGCGCGACCGAGCACAACTTGAAAGACCTCGACGTCGCGTTCCCTCTCGGCTGCCTGGTGGCGGTGACCGGGGTGTCCGGCTCGGGGAAGTCGACCCTGGTCAACGACATCCTCCTGCGCTCGTTGGCGCACCAGCTCCATCGGGCCAAGGCTGCGCCGGGCCGGCATCGCAGGGTGGAGGGGATCGAGCATCTGGACAAGGTGGTGGACGTCGACCAGGCGCCAATCGGGCGGACCCCGCGCTCCAACCCGGCGACCTACACCGGGGTGTTCGACCACATCCGGCGGCTCTTCAGCCAGACCCCCGAGGCCAAGGTCCGCGGCTACCTGCCCGGCCGCTTCTCCTTCAACGTGCGAGGCGGGCGCTGCGAGGCGTGCGCCGGCGACGGGACCATCAAGATCGAGATGCACTTCCTGCCCGACGTCTACGTCCCCTGCGAGGTGTGCGGGGGTTCCCGCTACAACCGCGAGACCCTCGAGGCCACGTTCCGTGGCAAGAGCATCGCCGACGTGCTGGACATGTCGTGCGCCGAGGCGCTGGAGTTCTTCGCCAACCAGCCGCCCATCGTGCGCCATCTCGCGACGATGGTGGACGTCGGGCTTGGTTACGTCCGCCTCGGGCAGGCGGCCCCGACCCTCTCGGGAGGCGAGGCCCAGCGGGTGAAGCTGGCGACCGAGCTGAGCCGGCGGCCGACCGGGCACACGCTCTACATCCTCGATGAGCCCACCACCGGCCTGCACTTCGAGGACGTCCGGCGGCTGCTCGAGGTGCTGGGCCGGCTGGTCGACCAGGGGAACACCGTGGTCGTGATCGAGCACAACCTCGACGTCGTGAAGACCGCCGACTGGATCGTCGACCTCGGACCGGCCGGCGGGGACGGGGGGGGCGAGGTGGTGGCCGAGGGCACTCCCGAGCAGGTGGCCAAGACGGCAGGCAGCGCCACTGGCGCCGTGCTGAAAGAGGTGCTCGCCCGATGACCCCCGAGGCCCAGGGCAGCCGGGCCGGCACCGAGGGCAGCGGCGGCGAACCGCCGGCCCACCAGGGTCGCACCGGGGCACGGGGCGGGACCGGCCTGGCACTGGCGGTGGTGATGACCGGGGTCCTCATCACCGCCGTGGACACCACCATCGTCGTCCTTGCCTTGCCCGAGATCGAGCAGGGCCTACACGTCGCCCTGGCTTCGGTGATCTGGATCATCATCGGCTACCTGCTCACCGTGACGCTCCTGGCCTCCCAAGTGGGTCGCCTGGGCGACATGTTCGGCCGGGTCCGGATGTACGAGGCCGGCTTCGTCGTCTTCATCGTCGGGTCGGCCCTATGCGCCCTCTCGTGGAACGAGGGCACCATCATCGCCTTCCGGGTCCTCCAGGGCGTCGGGGGCGCGCTCGTCTCGGCCAACAGCGGCGCCGTCATCGCCGACCTCTTCCCCCCCGAGAAACGGGGCAAGGCCTACGGGTTCAACGGCATCGGCTGGAGCACGGGCGCCGTGCTCGGGATCGTCCTGGGAGGCCTCATCGTCACGTACGTCTCGTGGCGGTGGATCTTCTGGATCAACGTCCCGATTGGTATCGTGGCCGTGACGCTCGCCTTGCGAGTGCTCCATGACCGCGGTGAGCGCCAGAGCCACCGGCTGGACGTCGTCGGCATGGTCAGTGCCGGGCTCGCCCTCTTCGGCATCCTGTGGGCCGTGACGAACCTGTCCACCGAGTCCCTCGACCCGACGATCGCGGGCTTCTTCGTCGGAGGGTTGGTCATGCTCGGCGTCTTCGTCGCCGTGGAGCGAGCACAGTCCGAGCCGATGGTCCACCTGTCGCTCTTCCGGATCCCGACGATGTCCCCTTCACTGCTGGCGTCGCTCTTCCAGGGCCTGGCCAACTACGCGGTTCTGTTCCTCGTCATCATGTACCTCCAGGGTCCACGCGACCTGTCCCCGCTCCACGCGTCGCTGCTCCTCGTGCCCGGCTACGTGATCGGAGGCGTGGTCGGGCCGTTCTCCGGACGCCTCGCCGATCGGATCGGACCGGTCATACCGGCCACCCTCGGGCTGGCGGTCCAGGTCGTGGCGCTGTTCCTCTACGCGCATCTCGGGAACACGACCGGCCTGTGGCTCGTCGTCGTGGCGAGTGTCGTCAACGGGATCGGGGGCAGCAGCTTCTTCCCGGCCAACAGCTCGGCGGTGATGAAAGCGTCGCCGCCGGAGGTTTTCGGGATCTCCTCAGGCATGCTTCGCACCTTCCAGAACACCGGCATGGTCTTCTCGTTCTCCATGGCGATCTTGATCGCGTCGCGCTCCATTCCGCGGCACGTGGCTTTTGCCATCTTCGTCGGTACGGCTCGGCTCCACGGCCACGTGGCCGACGTCTTCACCGGAGGGCTGCACTCGGCCTTCTACGCGTCGATGGGCTTCTTGGTGCTGGCCGCACTCTTCTCCGCCAGTCGTGGACGCAAGGGTGCGATGACGCGGCGTCAGGCAGAGAGGCAACCCGAGGGGATCGGCACGCCGGCGTCTTGAGCGCCATCCTGAGCAGCGTCCCGAGCGGCGTACTGAGCAGCGTCCTGAGCGCCATCCCGAGCGCTTCGGGTGCCCCGAGGGACGTGCCCGCCGAAGTGTCGGTCAGACCGTGGCGAGCATCTGCTCCAGCGCGACCCTGGCCCACCTGGTGGTCTCGTCGTCGACGGTGATCTGGTTGCGCACGTCCCCGGCCACCAGCCCCTCGAGGATCCAGGCGAGGTGCATAGGGTCGATACGTGACATCGTGGAGCACGGGCAGACCAGAGGGTCCAGGCAGAGGACGGTCTTGTCCGGCGACTCGTGGTCGAGGCGATTGACCAAGTGGATCTCGGTGCCCACGCCGATGACCGACCCGGATGGAGCGGCCGCGACCGCTCGGATGATGGCGTCGGTCGACCCGACCTCGTCGGCCACCTCGACGACCTCATGGGCGCACTCGGGGTGGACGATGACGATGCCCTCGGGATGCTCGCGCCGGAACGACTCGACGTGCTCGGGACGGAACCGCTGGTGGACCGAGCAGTGACCCCTCCACAACAGCAAGCGCGCTTCTTTGATGTCCTTCTCTTCGCATCCGCCCAGCACCTGCCTCGGATCCCACACGACCATCTCCTCGGCCCGGTAGCCGAGCTGGAACCCGGTGTTGCGGCCGAGGTGCTGATCGGGAACGAACAGCACCTTGTCCCCGCGTGGCCGGCCCGAGCCCTGGTCGCCTAGGGCCCAGGTGAGGACCGCCCGGGCGTTGGAAGACGTGCAGACCGAGCCACCGTGCCGCCCCACGAACGCCTTGAGCGCGGCAGAGGAGTTCATGTACGTGATCGGCACGATCCGGTCCACGTCGGTGACCTCTGCCAGTTCTGCCCAGGCATCCTCGACGGCCTCGACGTCTGCCATGTCGGCCATCGAGCAGCCGGCGTTCAGGTCAGGGAGCAGCACGTGCTGGTGCGGACCGGTGAGGATGTCCGCCGACTCCGCCATAAAATGCACGCCGCAGAACACGACGTACTCGGCTTCCCCCTGGTCGGCGGCGATGCGCGAGAGACCGAACGAGTCGCCCCGGGCATCGGCCCAGCACATGATGTCGTCGCGTTGGTAGTGGTGGCCGAGGACGATGAGGCGGGCGCCCAGCTCGGCCCGGGCGTCGGCGATCATCTCGGCGAGCTCGTCGGGAGCCGCGCCGGTGTAGCGCTCGGGGAGCGGACGTTGGAGCCGGATCATGATGGACCCCCTTTTGGGGACGGCACCGTTTCGGCCGGCGGGGACAGCCTGGTCGCCCATCCGCGGGGTTGTCGGCCTCGGTGCGAAGTATGTCGCCGGGGTACCAGGCCGGCAACCCCACTCTATGCCCTCGGGCACACCAGGGCAGCGCGAGCCTTGTCGCCGGGCACACCCGAAAGGCGCGGTCCGTGCCCTCGGGCGTGCCCGGTGCGCGCGAAGCCGGCGATGACGCCACCGGATCGGCGCGAGAGTTGGAGGGTGCTCGTGCGGCCGCCCAGCTCCTCTGTTCCCGATGCGCCAGGTTCGTACCAATTCCTCGATGCCGAGGACCGGGTGATCTACGTCGGCAAGGCCAAGTCCCTGCGGCACCGCCTTGCCTCGTACTGGCAGGACCCGGCCGGCTTGCCGTCGCGCACGGCCCAGATGGTGGCCCAGGCGGCACGGGTCGAGTGGGTCGTGGTGGCGACCGAGGTCGAGGCCCTGATGCTGGAACATGCCCTCATCCAGGCCCATCAGCCGCGCTTCAACGTCCGGTTGAAGGACGACAAGAGCTACCCCTGGCTGGCGGTCACCGTCGCGGACCGCTGGCCCCGTCCTGCCGTCGTCCGCGGCAAGAAGCGCAAAGGCGTGCGCTACTTCGGACCCTACGGCCATGTCGGGGCCATCCGGGAGACCCTCGACCTGTTGCTGAAGAGCTTTCCGGTCCGCACCTGCTCGGACGCCAAGTTCCGCCGGCACGAGCGGCTCGGCCGGCCCTGCCTCCTCTACGACATCGAGCGCTGCTCGGGACCGTGCGTCGGTGCAGTGACCGAAGAGCACTACCGGGAGCTTGTCGGGGACCTGATGGCCTTCCTCGGGGGCGAGACGGCGCCGGTGGTGCGGCGTCTGGAGGATGAGATGTCCCAGGCCGCCGCGGCGCTCGAGTACGAGCGCGCCGCCCGCCTGCGAGACCGCCTGGCCGCCGTGCGCCAGGCGGCTGAGAGCCAGCTCATGGTCTCGGCCTCGCCCGAAGACCTCGATCTGATCGCGCTCGCCGAAGACGAGCTGGAAGCTGCGGTGCAGGTGTTCCATGTACGCCGGGGGCGGGTCGTCGGGCGCAGCGGATCCGTTGCCGACAAGGTCGAGGAGCTCACGACGCCCGAGCTGGTCGGCCGCGTCGTCGAAGCGCTCTACGGGGCGCCGGAGGCCGACGTGCCCCGCCGGATCCTCGTCCCCGCGCTTCCGCCCTCGCCCGATGTGCTCACCGCCTGGCTTTCCACGCTGCGAGGGAGCCGGGTCGAGCTCGGGGTGCCCATTCGCGGCCCCAAGCGGGCCCTCCAAGAGACCGTGCAGCGGAACGCCGAGGAAGCCCTGGCGCGCCACCGCCTCCACCGGGCCCAGGATCACGCAAGCCGGTCGCGAGCTCTGGTCGAGCTGGCCGAAGCTCTGGGACTGGACCAGCCTCCGCTGCGTATCGAGTGCTACGACATGAGCCACCTCCAGGGGACCGACTACGTGGGATCGATGGTGGTCTTCGAGGACGGGCTGCCCAAGAAGTCCGACTACCGGCGTTTCTCGGTGAAGAGCGTCGCCGGCAACGACGACTACGCCGCCATGGGCGAGGTGCTCGAGCGGCGTCTACGGGCGTTGGTCGACGAACGTGGCTCACCAGCCGGCGATGGTGCTCCCCGCCGCAAATTCGCCTACCCGCCTCACCTCCTCCTCCTCGACGGTGGCAAGGGCCAGCTCTCCGTCGGGCAACGTGTGCTGGCAGAGGTTGACCTCGAGGCTGCGGGGCTCCAGGACCCCATCGAGCTGGCGGCCCTGGCCAAGCAATTCGAGGAGATCTACCGACCGGGCCGACCCGAGCCAGTGCGCCTGGCCCGTGGCTCCGAGGCGCTCTACCTGCTCCAGCGAGTGCGCGACGAGGCCCACCGTTTCGCCATCTCGTACCACCGCCAGCGTCGGGGCGCGCGGATGACTGCGGGCGAGCTCGACGGGGTGCGCGGCCTGGGCCCGGCTCGGCGAGGGCGGCTCCTGCGGGACCTGGGAGGGGTCCGGGCAGTGCGGGCTGCGTCCCTCGAGGACCTTCGGCGCCTCTCTTGGCTTCCCGGAGACGTGGCCGAGGCGGTCTTCGAGAAGCTGCACGGCGCCTGACGGCCGGCCGGGGCGCAACCCGCCTGGCGCTGGGGGAGTGCCAGCGCGCAACCCGCCTGGCGCTGGGGGAGTGCCAGCACGCAACCCGCCTGGCGCTGGGGGAGTGCCAGCACGCATCCCGGTCGCCGGTGAGAGAGACTGGAGGAGCGATGAGCGAATTCCTGGTCGTCTCGGGCATGTCGGGCGCCGGTCGCTCCACCGCGGCTGCAACCTTGGAGGACGTGGGCTGGTTCGTCATCGACAACCTGCCGTCGTCCCTCATCCCCAAAGTCGCCGAGCTCGTCGGCCGGCCCGGCTCGGAGACCGAGCGGGTGGCGCTGGTGATCGGGCGCGCCGGCAGCGAAGACCTCGACGACGTCGCGCCGGTGCTCGACGGGCTGGCCCAGGCCCGCCACCGCGTGCGCGTCCTGTTCCTGGACGCCTCCGACGAGGTCCTGGTACGGCGCTACGAAGGCACCCGTCGTCGGCATCCACTGGCCGCTCGCGGCGTGGAGGAGTCCATCACCGAGGAGCGTCGCCTCCTCGGGCCTCTCCGTAGCCGTGCCGACGTCATCCTCGACACCGGTGAGCTGAACACGAACCAGCTCCGACGGCGGATCATCGAGCTGTTCGGCGGCAGCGCCGCTGACACGCACATGCAGACCTCGGTGGTGTCCTTTGGCTACAAGCACGGGATCCCACTCGACGTCGACCTGGTCTTCGACTGCCGCTTCCTGCCCAATCCATACTGGGTCGACCAGCTCCGGGACCTGAGCGGGCGAGACGAGGAGGTGCGCCGCTTCGTCCTCGACCAACCCGAGGCCAAGGCGTTCCTCGCCGCCGTCGACGACCTGCTCGCGTCCCTCGTGCCTGCGTTCGCCCGCGAGGGCAAGTCGTACCTCACGGTGGCGATGGGGTGCACCGGCGGGCGTCACCGGTCCGTCGTCATGGCCGACGCCCTTGCCGAACGCCTGCACGCGCGCGGCATTGCCGCAACCTCGTTCCACCGGGACGTCGACCGGTGAGCACGCGGACCCCTGCCGGCCATACCTCGGTGCCGCGGGTCGTTGCCATCGGCGGCGGGCACGGTACCGCGGTGACCCTCAGAGCGGCGCGGTGCTACGCATCCCACCTCACCGCAGTCGTCTCGGTCGCCGACGACGGTGGCTCCACCGGGCGGCTGCGCCAGGAGCTCGGAGTGGTGGCCTTGGGCGACATGCGAAAATGCCTCGTCGCCCTCGCCGAGCCCTCTTCGGTGCTCGCCCGCGCGTTCGAGCACCGCTTCGACACCAGCGCCAGACCCGGGGAGCTGGCCGGTCACGCACTGGGGAACCTGGTCCTCGCCGGTCTCATCGAGGCCACCGGTGGCCTGGTCGCCGGTATCGACGCCGCGGCCGAACTTCTCGGCGCCGCCGGGAGGGTGCTGCCGGCCACGACCGAGAAGGTGACCTTGAAAGCGATGTCCGACCGCGGTGAGGTGAACGGCCAAGTAGCCGTGGCGGCGACCGCCAGCATCCGCCGGGTCTCGTTGGTCCCCGAAGGCGCGAGCCCACCACCTGAGGCGCTGTCCGCCCTGGCCGACGCGGACCAGGTCGTCATCGGGCCTGGTTCGCTGTACACCAGCGTCCTCGCGGCCGCCGCGGTCCGAGGGATCGGCGACGCGCTGGCCAGTTCGAGCGCCCAGAAGGTCTACGTCTGCAACCTTCGCCCCCAGACCCCGGAGACGGCCGGGTACGACGTCGCGGCCCACGTCGCAGCACTGCGGGAGCACGGGGTGGAGGTCGACTTGGTGCTCTGGGACTCGAACGCCGGCCTGGCGCTGGGCTCCCTGGACCTGCCGGTCCTCGACGTCCCACTGGCGGGTCCCAACGGACTGGTCCACGACCCTGCAAG
Organism: Actinomycetes bacterium; assembly: GCA_021791615.1. The sequence continues at coordinate 50,802 of JAJYWG010000156.1, read as the reverse complement.
ACTGGCGAACGCGCTGGCCGGTCTACTGTCTTGACCGGCCGAGGTGGAAGGCTGGGGCGGGCGCCGCAGGACGCGGCCACCTGAGGAGGAACGCGAGAGGATGACCGTGCGGGTGGGAGTCAACGGTTTCGGGCGCATCGGGAGGAATTTCCTCCGGGCGGTGATCCAGCGCGGAGCCGACGTCGACGTGGTGGCGGTGAACGACCTCACCTCGCCCGAGACCAACGCACACCTCCTGCGCTACGACTCGAGCCAGGGCTCGCTCGGGATCGAGGTCAGCGTCCGAGGAGACGACCTCGTGGTGGGGGACCGGACCATCCGTGTGCTGGCCGAGCGGGAGCCCTCGGCGTTGCCCTGGGGGGACTTGGGGGTCGACGTCGTCGTCGAGTCGACCGGACGCTTCACTGCACGCGACGACGCCGCACTGCACCTCAAGGCGGGCGCGAACCGGGTCGTGATCTCTGCTCCCTCACCTGACGCAGACGCCACTTTTGTGGTGGGAGTCAACGATGGCACATTCGACCCCGACAGCCATCTCGTCGTGTCGAACGCGTCGTGCACGACGAACTGTTTCGTCCCGATGGTGAAGGTGATCGACGACGCGTTCGGGATCGAAGGCGGCCTCATGACGACCGTGCACGCCTACACCAACGACCAGAACCTTCTGGACCTCCCCCACAAGGACCTCCGCCGGGCCCGGGCGGCCGCGGTCAACATCGTGCCGGCTTCGACCGGCGCGGCCCGAGCCACCAGCCTCGTGCTGGCATCGATGAAAGGCCGCCTGGACGGTGGCGCCCTCCGAGTGCCTGTGCCCGTCGGCTCCATCACCGACTTCACCGCCGTCGTCCGGGGTGCCGTCGGTATCGACGACGTCAACTCCGCCTTCGAGGCCGCAGCCACGATCGGGCCGTTGGCACGTGTGCTCAGCTACACCGACGACCCGATCGTCTCGACCGACATCGTCGGCAGCCCGGCGTCGTGCATCTTCGATGCCGGGCTCACCATGGTCCAGCCGCTCGGCACCACTTCGACCCTCGTGAAGGCCCAAGGCTGGTACGACAACGAGTGGGGCTACTCGAACCGCCTGGTCGATCTCTGCACCATCGTCGCCTTGGGAACGGGCACACCATGACCGGGAGCGAGCTGCGCGAGGCGCTGCCCGTCCTCGAGGACCTGCCCGACGTCCGAGGAGCACGGGTCCTCGTGCGCGCCGATTTCAACACCCCACTCCAAGAGGGCGAGGAAGGCGTCATGGTGGTCGCCGACGATTTCCGGATCCGTACGGCGCTTCCCACTCTCGAGTGGCTCCAGGCCCAAGGTGCAGAGGTCACCGCCTGCAGCCACCTTGGCCGTCCCGAAGGGGCGCCGGACCCGCGTTGGGCGATCGCGCCGGTCGCCGCTCGCCTGGCCGAGCTGTGCCCGGGGGTCACGATGCTCGAGAACCTCAGGTTCTTTCCCGGGGAAAAGGCCAACGACCCCGCCTACGCGCGTTCGCTGGCACAGGGTTTCGACGGCTACGTGAACGAGGCCTTCGGCGTCTCGCATCGCCGACATGCCTCCATCGTCGGGCTTCCGGCGCTGCTGCCGAGTGCCGCCGGTCGCCGGCTGGCAGTCGAAGTCGAGGTCCTCGGGAGGCTCCTGGACCAGCCAGCCCGGCCGTTCGTCGGCGTGGTCGGGGGCGCCAAAGTCGCCGACAAGCTCGGGGTCCTGGACGCGCTGGCCCGACGGGTGGACGTGCTGGCGATCGGGGGTGCGATGGCCTTCACCTTCCTCGCGGCGATGGGCTACGGGGTTGGCGCATCCCTGGTGGACCTGAGCCACGTCGAGGACTGCCGGCGCCTGCTCCACTCGGGAGCCGAGATCCTGCTGCCCACCGATGTAGTGGCGTTGGAACCAGGAGGGGTCTACGGCGCGGAGTCGCCCCCTAGCGGGCCGCGGGGAGACGTGAAGGTCATGGGCCGTGACCTCCCCGACGGCTGGTGCGGTCTGGACATCGGCCCCGAGACGGCCCAGGCATTCAGTAGCGCGATCGTGACGGCCGGCACCGTGCTGTGGAACGGGCCGCTCGGCGCGGTGGAAGACGACCGCTTCTCTTCGGGCACCGCTGGCGTGGCCCAAGCTGTCGCCTCCTGTCCCGGTTTCACCGTCGTGGGCGGCGGAGACAGTGCGGGTGTGCTCGACCGGCTCGGTTTGGCACAGAGCGTCGACTTCTTGTCGACCGGGGGAGGTGCGAGCCTCGCGTTGGTCGAGCTGGGCGATCTCCCTGGGCTTGCCGCACTGCGTGACGCAGTGAATGCGCCGGGCCGCCGGTTGCGCCCCCAAGCGGGCTGAGGCGGCCTGCAGGCCATGACCGAACCCCCTGCCCGCGCCATGTCCGATGCTTTCGATCCTGGCGGTGCTCCCGGCCCTTCCGGTGCCGGCGGTGCTCCCGGCCCTTCCGGCGCCGGCGGTGCTCCCCACTCCTCGCATGCCTCGGCTGCAAGCAAGCGCTCTCAGGCGCCCAGCCGGCGACCTCTGGTGAGCGGCAACTGGAAGATGCACCACGACCACATCGAGGCGCTCCACGCCGTGCGGGACCTCGGCTTGCGGCTGAAGCCAGAAGACGTCGCGGCGGTCGATGTCTCGGTGCACCCACCGTTCACGGATATCCGGACCGTCCAGTCGCTGGTCGACGGCGAGGGGATCCCGATCGCACTCGGCGCCCAGCACTGCTCGGAGCACGATGCCGGCCCGTTCACCGGAGAGGTGAGCCCGCGGATGCTCGCCAGACTTGGCGTTCGCTACGTGCTCGTCGGCCACTCGGAGCGGCGCCAGCTCTACGCGATGGATGACGCCGTTGTGGCGGCAACCCTGCGAGCTGTCCTGCGCCACGGCATGACGCCGGTGTGCTGCGTCGGGGAGACCGCCGACGAACGTCAAGCAGGACGGACCGAGGCACGTCTGGAGCACCAGCTTCTGGCCGCCATCGAGAAGCTCGCTCCCGAAGAGGTTGCCGGCATGGTCCTCGCCTACGAGCCCGTCTGGGCCATCGGCTCGGGGACCGCAGCCACCCCGGTCGACGCCGAGGACGCCTGCGGCTTCCTGCGCTCCATCGTCGTCCGCGAGGCCGGTGCGGACACCGCCGCACGTCTCAGGATCCAGTACGGCGGCTCGGCCAGCCCCGACAACGCCGCCGATCTTGTCTCGGAGCCCGACGTGGACGGGCTCCTTGTCGGGGGCGCCAGCCTGCAAGCGCCCGCCTTTCTCGACATCATCCGGGGGGTCTCCGGCTGCTAGCGTGCAGGGCTGGCTGCCGGATCGGCGGCCATGAGGACGTCAAAGGGGCAAATCGGGTGCTCACGTGGATCTACATCGTCGTCGAGATCCTGGCCGCCGTCGGCCTCATCTTCCTGATCCTGATGCACAGCGGGAAGGGTGGCGGGCTTTCGGACATGTTCGGTGGCAGCGTAGGGGCAGCCGCCCAGGGTTCCACGGTGGTGGAGCGGAACCTCGACCGGATCACGGTGACCGTGGCCATCATCTTCGCCTTCACGACCCTGACGCTGGACCTTCGGCTGCAGTGAGCCACAGAGGCCAGCGGCGGGAGCCCCGCTGGCCGGCCGGTCTCTGGCGAGCGAGTGTGCTCAGGGCCGCGTGCGCGTCGGCCGCGCTTGCTGCCCTGGTGCTCGCTGGTTGCGGCACTACGCCAGCCGCTGATCCCTCCAGGGGCGCTGGTGCAGCCGGCCTCCCAAAAGACGCACCGTGGGTGGCCGGGATCGGCGGGACCCTCACCCTGGGGATCGACCAAGCCCCTCGAACCTGTAACCCCAACGCCGTAGCAGGCGGGACATGGGCGGCGTCGACCCTGCTCGCTCCGATCCTGCCCAGCCCGTTCATCGTGAACCCCGATGAGGAGTCCGTCTACGACTCGGCCGTGATCACGCAAGCCGAGGTGGTCAATACGACACCCCAGACGGTGGTCTACTCGCTCAACCCCTCCGCCGTGTGGTCGGACGGCATGCCCATCAGCGCGCAGGATTTCGCGTATGCCTGGCGCCATCAGCAGGGCAGCAGCAGCGGGAGCAGCGGGAGCAGCGGGAGCAGCGGGAGCCCTGGAGCAGGACCCGCAGCAGGGACAGGCACAGGAGGGACCTCGACGACCACTCTCGGCTACCGAGACATCTCTTCGGTGACCGGGAGCGGCCGGACGGTCACCGTGGTGTTCAAAGACCACTTCGCCGACTGGGAGATGCTCTTCCACGACCTGCTGCCTTCCCAGGTCATGGACAAGGTCGGCTGGGACCCGGCATGTCAGACGGTGAACCCGAGGATCGACCTGTCGGCCGGTCCCTTCGAGATCGCCCGCTCCACAGCACACGAAGTGGAGCTGGTCCGAAACCCCCACTGGTGGGGCCAGGCGCCGGACTTGGACCGCATCGTCGTCCGCATCGCCTCAAGCTCGAGCCAGCTCGCCCAGTGGATCACCAAGGGGACAGTGCAGGCGGCCGCGCCGACCACGTTCGACATGCAGTTCCTCGAGCAGGTGGCGGGCGATCCAGCGGTCAGCAGCACGATGGCGCTGACGACACGGTTCGTCCAGCTCGAGTTCTCGACCACAGCACCACTGACCTCAAATGCCGCAGTCAGGCGCGCACTCGCCCTCGAGATCGACAGGCAGGGCCTGGTGGACCAAGTCGTCGGCTGGGCCGACAGCGACGTCGTGCCCGCAGCCAGCCACATCTACGCGCAGAGCCAAGGGGCATATCCCGGTCCGACGCCGCCACCCATTCAAGTGCAAGAGGCTCCGCCGCCGAAGGGTGGATCCCCACCCGCTCCGGCTGCCTCCTCACAGGCATCCCTGACGTCTCCTACGCCGTCGCGACCATTTCCGCCGACGGCGGATCCGACCGCGGCGGCCCGGCTCCTGACCGGCGCCGGGTACACGCAGGCGGCATCGGGCGCATGGCTGTCACCCACAGGGGCCCCCGTGGCAATCGATATCGCCGTCGACCAGCATGACCAGTGGGCGGCGCAAGCCGGCCAAGTGATCGTCGACCAGCTCGATACTGCGGGGTTCGCAGCCACGGAGGTCCCCGAACCCGATGCGACGTCTGCCGGAGAAGCGCTGGCGACCGGAAGCGTCCAGGGCGCCGTCCTCGCCTTCAGCGCCACGCCGTACCCGACGGAGACTGAGTCCTGGTACACGACGCTTCTCGGACCCCCCGGGACCGATGGGTCACAGGATTGGTCGAACTTTGACGACCCTGCGCTCGACCAGCTTCTCGAGCGAGCCGGCCGTCAGCTCAATCCGGTGACAGCGGCGCCGCTCTACACCCAAGCCGACATGCTGCTCTGGAGCCAGATGGTCTCCCTGCCGCTCTTTACCGAGCCGAACGTGTTGGCATGGTCCTCGTACACGACCGGCATCAGCGACAACCCCATGGATGCCGGACTGCTGTGGTACCCCGAGACGTGGGCCCTCAAGGTGCCGCCCGGGAGCTCCGACACCGTCCCGGGCTGAGGCCGACCCGCGCTAGCATCTGAGCCCACTGCGGACCCCGTCCTCGTCGTCGATCGTGGATGGGGTGCAAGGGGTGTCGTCGGAGTGGCGGAATAGGCAGACGCGCCAGCTTGAGGGGCTGGTGCCCGCAAGGGCGTGGGGGTTCAAGTCCCCCCTCCGACACTGACTTTCGCCCACGGAGGGGCCTTGGGCGGCTGGTGGGCGTTTGGGACCGATCGGTTCTCCGACACTTACACTTGCCCACGGGTCCGACTCCGCGACGACGACCCGCCGTGCCGGGTCGTAAGTGAGCCGTAGCCCGAGTTGCCTGTACACCTCAGCCTTGTCCTCGAGTGCGGCGTTGGCGAGCACTTCGAGAAGGTTACCGAGGCCGTTCACTAGTGCGGCGAGTTGCTCGCGCGACAGGCGTCCGTGGTTGTGCCCGGTGGCTCGGTCCAGTTCGACTTCCGCTGACAGGCGCTCGGCCTGGACCTCGGCGATCCAGGTGGTGACGACCGGGCCGACGCCGGAGTCGAGCGCGGCCCGATAGCGGGCGAGGCGCTTGTCACAGTCGGTCAGGCGCTTGCGTGCCGCGTCGGTCTTGGCGACCTCAGCGTCGTCGCCTTTCGTGGCGTGGAGCGCGTCGAGGGTTTCGTCGATGTTCTCAGGATCGAACACCTGCGCCAGCCATCCGTCGAGCGAGCCGATGACCGCGTCTTCGCGCAAGTAGACGTTCCGCGGGTGGTCGACTTCGTTGACGATCGCGTACTCGCTGGGGTAGCGGCAACGGTAGTGGGCGAGGCCGTGGTTATAGCTGCCATGCATCAGGCGCCCGTAGATGGCGCAGCTGATGAGGCCGCGTAGCGCGAACGGTCGGGACGACGGACGGCGCTTTCGCTCGACATGCCGACCGCGTCCCGCCGCCGCGATGGTGCGAGCCCGGCCGAAGAGCTCGTCGCTCACGATCGGGTCGTGGGTGAGCGCGTCGGAGTAGATCCATTCGTCCTCGTCGTTCCATCGCATCTTCCTTTCGTGACCAAGAGCTACGTCCTCCACGTCGACGAGCACCTCGTCGCGGCGCTGGCGGTTCCAGACCTGGCGGCCCGTGTAGCGAGGGTTGACGAGGATGGTGCGCACCGCCATCTTCGACCATGCCTCGCCGTCGCAGGGTCCGGTTCCAGCCGGTGGAACCGCTGTCCGTGGGAAGCCTTGCCTCGGTTGGGATGCGGCCCGGCGTCGGCCAACCGGTAGCCGTAGGGCGGGCGCCCGCCGAGGAAGCGACCCTCGGTCCGTGCCTGGGCGGCCATCGGTAGTCCTGAATGGGACTTGTCCATGCTGAAGCAGGCCTGGAGTGAGGAGGCACTTACGGCTGCTGTCATGCCCCGCTATCATACGGACGAGGCCATCAAGCGGAGTTTGGGGGCCAAGTTGGGCACGCTCAAGATTGCAGCTACCGCTTCAGCGAGCTGACGAACGTCATCCGTTTTCCAGGTGGCGTTCGGCTGGTCATTCTGGAGCTTCCCCTTTCTCGCTCTGAAGCGGCGTATCGGTGGTAAGGACAAGCCAGAACGCAGCGCGCATGGCTCGGCGATCGCCTTCACCGATCGTGCGAGCGCCGGACTGTTCCACGGCGAACCGCAGCATTTGGGCATCGATGTCTCTCGGGATGGCGGGTCGAACCGCCACTAGGTTCGCGAGGGCGCTGGCAGGGGCCTTGGCCAGCCAGGCGCGCGTGAAGGTGACTGCGTGCGCTGCGAACGGATTGCTGCCCAGAGAGCGCTCCGCGTCGGGGGGCGATCCGGCGTGAGGCGGTGGGTTTGGCCGAGCCGGATCGGCCGGAGGGGCTGTGGCGACGGGACCTGCCCGCGTCAAGGCTTTCCCGAGGATGTCGGCTGGGAGGATGAGTGCCTCGTCCGCCTCCCGTACGAGCTCGGGTGATTGGCTGCGGTCACCGCCGGCGTCGATTCCCACGACCGCAACCTTCACGCCACGGTCCTGGGCGTACTCGATGCCCTCTCGGAGGTCCTCGTCACCAGATAGGACCACTGCCCGCTGGATGGACCGCTCCTGCGACAGGACCATCAGGTCCCGGACCATCAGGGTGTCGACGCCCTTCTGCTGGCCGGCGGAGTTGATTCGTCCGAGGCGCATCTTCACGAAGGGGAGCGCCGCGACGTCCAGCTGCTCCGTGCTGGGAACGCCCTTGACGGCGCCGTCGTACCAGTAGGTGCGAAGCAGCTCCTCGTCTGGATGGGCACTGCAGAGCCACGCGGCCAGGCCGGACACGAAGCCGTGGGCGTCGAGTTTCACGTCTCGGCGGCCGAGCTTCGCTCCCAGCACAGCCCCTGCACCTTGCTTGAAGAGATAACCGGCATCGACGAAGATCGAGACCCTGCCTGCCATCAGCCGTCCTCCAGTCATCCCGTCGCCCATCTGGGGGTAGCAGGCTGGGCCTTCAACCTGGTATCTTGTCCGAGTACCCCGGCGATGCCGGGGCCTTACTAGCCCCGGGCGTGGAGCTTAGGCTCCGGTCCGGGGTTTTTACGTCCTGCAGGCTTTCGCTGCGACGTGGCGCGGCGAGGGGCTGGCGTGGCGCACGCAGGGTTCACCCCGTCACCGCCAGCTCCGTGCGGAGCACGGCCGTGGGCGTCGAGTACGGAACGCCCCTCCGACACGACCGTTGAGGAAATGTACCTCGACGACGTTCTCCTCGAGGTGGTAGGTATGCTCCAGACCCTCCTCCTCGTAGAAGCGAGCGTTCAAGGCCGGGGCGTTCGCTTCGAGGACGGGGAGTAGCCCGCCGATCGCTTCCAGCTCCGCTCGCAGCTGGGCGCGGACTACAGGTCGGCTCATTGGAGGCGGGCTGACGCGATCACTGCGTGGGGGGTAGCGAAAGAGGCGAGCGGCCAGGCTGATCTCGGCCACGTACTTGGCGAAGGCGGCGCAGGTCGGCCGGGCCGGCACCAGCAGCGGCTGCGGGATCTCTGCGCTTCGCTCACCGACGTGGTGATCGGCGACGTCGATGGCAGCCGCCCCTCGCTCAGGGTTGCCCCGGGGTCGACGAGCGGCAGTGCCCAGAGTTGATCTCGCCCCGAGATGCGGCCAATCAGGCGCTCGCAAGAAGCGTCTCGTCCATCATCCCGGCGATCACTTCCTCGAGGACCGGCGTGAAGTCCCAGACATCCACGCCGACGTTGACCATGCGGCCTTGCTGGCGCCACTTCTCGTGGACGTGCCCGTGGAACATCCACATTCCCTCGTCGACCGGCCTGAACTTCGCGTAGCGCTCGGTCTCGCTGCTGTCGCCTTGGTACGGGAGGTGGCAGACGAGGACCTCCCGGTCGCCGACGGTCATCGCAAGCGGTCCCTGGCGAATCTCGTCGAAACCGGCGTCGAGGTACTCCTGTTCCAGGCGAAGGGCGCGTTGGCCGTGCCCGTACCAGCATCGGTCATGGTTCCCCGGGTACAGGATCTTGTGCCCGGCGAGACGACCGATGAGCGGCATCGACTCCTCCCGCCGACCCATTGCGACGTCGCCGAGGACGTGGACGGTATCGTGCGGGCCGACGACGGCGTTCCAGTTCGCGACGAGCACGGCGTTCATCTCGCCGACGCTGTGGAACGGCCGGTCGCAGTACTCGATGATCTTCTGGTGACCGAAGTGCTGGTCTGCGGTGAAATAGGTGGTCATAGTCGGCTGGCTACCTATCGTTCCAGGACGCCACCACCGTAGCTATTCTCTACGGGCGCACCGCCGCGCACGCTCGTAGTGCCGTCAACGTGAGGGGGCGAGGTCAGGCCGACGCCGCGGGATCACTGTCGGCGCCTCAGGTAAACTACAGGCTTGTAAGATTGACGGACGATTGATCCCGAGGAGGTGAAACATGGCAACGAGCAAAGGAGATGCCTCCAAGGCTGGCAAGCTGCTCGCGAACCCGAAAACGCCGAAGAATGTCAAGAGCGTCGCGGGAAGCGATCTGGCGCAGGCCAAGGGCAAGCCCGGGAAAGGCAAGAAGTAGCCCCGCGTTCTAAATGGTGAACTTGGCCGAGGAGCTGGCCAGCATGCGACGATCGATCGGCTTGGCAGCTGTCAAGCTGCCTACTCAACGGGCGACTTCAGCTCGGCGGGGGTGAGTTGCGCGTCCAAGCCCACGGCCTGTGCCGACAGGACCATCCGGTAGTCGCCGCTGATCAGCTTCAGCCGACCACCGTTGCGCCCGTTCAGGTATTGCGTCCGGCTGATGATCTCCTCGTCGTTCACCGCCAATGGGACGTGGCGTGGCGGGTTCATGAGTAGCTCAAGCGTCACGCCGGGACGGATCGGGGCCCATCCCCGGCCGTGTCCGTTGAGCAGTTCGTGGATTCGGCGGAGCCGCTTCCTTGCTTTGGGCTCCTTCCCAGAGTTCTTCAGGTTGTCGAGTTCCCGGATCACGAGGATCGGCAGGATGAGCCGCACGCACACGTTGTTGACTACCGGCTCCCAGTCGAAGGTGTCGAATTCACCCTCACGGACAATGGCACTGGTGTCGAGAATGAGCCTTGGGATGTTTTTGTCGTCCCACTCGTCCTGCTCGTTGATCCGCTTCAGCTCCGCCTCGATGTCGTCGAGCCAACGAAGGATCCGGTCGGACTCTGAGCGGAGCAGGGGCATCGGCCTCGTGGTGCCCGGCGTCATAGCCCGAATGGCCCAGTACCCCGGGGAGTAGAGCTGGTCATACCAGTCGGGACTCTCGAAGCTGTGGCTGAAGGTCGATTCTATTGCTTCCACGCTGGTCAGGAAGTAGCGCTGGCCGTCGCTGGCGTCGAGTGCCGATTGGCTGTTGCCAAGCTGATGCCGTAGCTCCATCACCCGCCGGAGTAGTCCGTTGACCGGGACTCCGGCCTTGAGTTCGACCATGTGATCCTCCTCCTCATCGGCCCCTTGGAGCCTGCCATGTGGGTGAGACATCGGCCGTTCCGTGAGGCGCTGGCAAGTCGGTGCTGCGATCGGGAGACGCGGGTTGGCTGGTCAGACCTCCGCTGCCCCGGAGAGCGCCGGTAGCGCCAACACCGGACAACCAAGTCCTCACCCCGCCAGCGCCAGCTCCGTCCCAAGCACCAGGGTGGCCGTCGAGCACGGACCGGCTATTCGACGCTGACGAGTGCCCTCGGGCTTTGCGGCCGGCAGTTCGATGGATGTGCCGCCGGTTCCCAAGAACGCTCGGGTACAGTCCGACCATGGCCGTCGAGTCCGGCAGCGCGAGAGACCGCCAACCGCGTCATGCCCGGGCACGACGACGACGAAAGGCGCCGCTGGTGGTGCTCGCGGCGGTCGTAATCGTCGCTGCTGCTGCGGCGGCCGTCGTGGTGACCTCTTCCCGGGGCGGCCATACGCCAAGGCGGACCAGCGCGACCGCGCCGAGAAGATCGAGAAAGGACCAGCGCGCAAAGGCGCGAGCGGACGATCGCACCTTCGTCGGACCCTACGGGGTGGAGTCGTCCACGATCATCGACGAGAACGAGCTCCCGGGAACGACGACATGGCAGATCTCGGGGGAGCCGGCGACCGGGACCATTGCCGGCTTCGCCAACACGACGTATGCCGTTGCAGGCCAGCACGTCGTCCTCTACGTGAGCACGACAGCACCTCAGTTCCATGTCGTGGCCTACCGGATGGGCTACTACCAGGGCAAGGGTGGTCGGGAAGTGTGGAGCTCGCAGGAGGTTCCCGGCAAGGTCCAGCCGACATGTCCGGTCACTCCCGGTGTGAACATGGTCAGCTGTGACAACTGGTCCCCGTCGCTCACCATGACGATCACCAGTGCGTTCATGCAGGGGGACTACCTGCTCAAGCTCGTCGGTTCGGCGAACCAGCAGAGCTACGTGCTGCTGACCGTATGGGATCCTTCCAGCACCGCCCCGTACCTGGTGATGGCCAGGAGCCTCACCGAGGAGGGGTGGAACACCTATGGCGGCTACTCCTACTACCAGGGCAAAGGGTCTTGCACGCTGGGGCAGACGGGTTCGTACCCACCGTGCAACCGCGCTCGGATCGTGTCGTTCGACCGTCCGATGGCCACAGGACAGGGGGCATCGGACTTTCTCGGGAACGAGTACCCCCTCGTGCGATTCATGGAGCAGCACGGCCTGGATGTCGCCTACTGCACGGACATCACTGTGGACGAGCACCCGACAGTGCTCCTCCACCACCGGGTGCTCCTGTCTCTCGGGCACGACGAGACTTGGACCATGACCGAGCGGGAGGCAGCTCAGACGGCCCTGGCCCAAGGTGTGAACCTCGCGTTCATGGGAGCAGCACCGATGGTGCGGCACTCCCGCCTCCAGTCCTCGCCGCTCGGCCCGGACCGCGAAGAGGTCGATTACCGGAATTCGACAGAGGACCCGCTCAACGGCACCGGCCAGACAGCGACAGTGACCGGCAATACGTTCGCGACACCACCCACCAATGACCCGCCGACAGCGCTGGTCGGTGGTGAGTACAGCGGCTACATGGATCCCGGCGCAAAAGCGGTGCCGCTCGTCGTCCATCAGGCAACATCCTGGCTGTTCAAGGGGACCGGGCTCAGCGACGGGTCGAGCGTGGCCGGCGTCGTGGCATCTGACATCCAGCACGTGAACCCGACAGCGTCGCCGACAGACCTCGAGGTCCTGGCCCACTCCCCCGTACCGCTGAACGAGGCCTACACGAACCAGGGGACCTGGGGGACAGACACCTACGCCGACACCACGTACTACACCGAGTCCACCGGGCACGGCGGCGTGTTCCAGAGTGGGACCGTGAACTGGATCAATGCGCTCAACCCCTGCCTACCCTCGGGGAAGAGCTGCCCGAACGCGATGCTCCAGAAGATCACCGGCAATCTGTTGTGGCTGTTCGGACAGGGTCCTGCCGGCAACCTCGACCCTTCGGTGTCGAACACCGCAGGCGTCACGCCTACCGGGTCCTGACGTTGCATCAGAGTTTCAACACGGCACGCTCTCGGAGCACCCAGGAAACACGACACTGGACCGAGCTCGTGGATGTCGGCAGGATGACCCGATGAGCACGCACCCGGTATCACTGACGGCGGGTGACCCCGAGACCGTCCTGCCGGCGATCGCCCCGGACCTGCGGGATGAGCTGGCGCGCGCATCCAGCACCGAAGAGCCAGAGGCCCGCCTGCGGTCGCTGCGTGCCGTGGCGGCGAAGTGGCCTGGCTGCCTGAACATCTGGGCACTGTTGGCCAGGGAGGAGCGCACACCGGTCGTGCGCTACGCCTATGCCCGCGTCGGGTACCACCGTGGGCTGGATGCGTTGCGAGCTGCCGGCTGGAAAGGCTCGGGAAGGGTTCGATGGGAGCACGTCGAGAACCGCGGCTTTCTCTCCTCGCTCGACGCGCTCCGACGTGCTGCTGCAGAGCTCGGTGAGGTAGAGGAGGCCGAGAGGTGTGAGCTGTTCCTCCGCCAGCTTGACCCTGACTGGCACAGCACCGACCCAGCCCGCCCGCAGGTCCGGTAGTGGACGTCCTCGACGTCGGCATCGACGTCGGGACGGAGGGCTCGTGGCCTTCGCCCCTACCGACGCGGTGGCACCAGAACGCTCGACTGGCCGAACGGTCGCGCCAATGGGTTGCCGGTCCACTCCAGCTCTCGGTGACCGAAACCGAACTGGGGTCCGGACGGAGGCTCGACCTGGTCGTCAGCAACCGCGCGCGTCGCACCCAAGGCACCGTTGCCTTGGAGCGGGTGCGGGTGCTGTTCGATGCTCATCCCCGCCTCCTCCTCGAGCACGGCTGGCAGAGCTGGTCTCCGGTCGGGCGGAAGCTCGTGACCGATGTCGGACCAAGCCGCCGCCTGGCGCCGGCGTGGGTACGCGGCACGTACCACGCCGTGCCCGAGCTGGCCGGTCGTGCCGTCTGCGGCGACCAGTTCCTCCTGATGGCCGACGGTTGCATCGCTGGCACCTCCCAGGTGTCGGGGCTGATCGGCTTTCTCGATGGTGCTCAGCACCTCTCGACCATCCTGGCGACCAGTAGCGGAGCAGCCGCCTTCGCGCTGTTCGACTCGGTCAGTCTGGCTCCCGGGGAAGAACGACGTCTCGACCCCCTCTGGTACGCCACGGGTGATCCGGGACAGCTCTACTCGGAGTACCTCGACCACTGCGGGAGCGAAGCTCGGGCTCGGACGGGCGCGAGGAACGTCTTCGGTTGGAGCTCTTGGTACCAGTACTTCTGGAAATTGACCCCACAGGCCTGCCGGTCGAACCTCGAGCTGGCCGGATCCCATGGGTTGGACGTCTTCCACTTGGACGATGGCTACCAGGCCTCGGTGGGGGACTGGCTCGTGCCCAACAGCCGCTTCGAGAAGGACCGTCCCGAGGATCTCGCCGCGGCGATCACCGACCGCGGCATGCGCGCCGGGATCTGGACGGCGCCGTTCGTCGCCTCTCCATCGAGCATCCTAGCCCGTCGGCATCCCGAATGGATGGCACACGCCCCCGGCGTGAGCCGGTCGTCGGAGGCGCCCTGCCGGGCGATGTGGAATCCTCAGGCCTGGCACGGTTGGGCCTACGCCCTCGACACGACGCGGCTCGACGTTCTCGACCACCTCCGAGTGACGTACCACGACCTTGCCGAGCAAGGATGGGCGTTCCACAAGATCGACTTCTGCTACGCCGCGGCGATGCCTGCGCGCCGGGCTGCGGGCCATCGCTTCACGCGGGCGCAAGCGCTCAGGATGGGGCTCCAAGCCGTCCGCGACGGGATTGGTACAGACGCCGTCTTGCTCGGGTGCGGCATGCCTCTCGCCCAGGGTGTGGGCCTGGTGGACGCGATGAGGGTCTCTGCAGACACCGCGCCTCGATGGCGCCCAGGGGTCGTCAGGCTGCCCGGCTATTCGGATCTCATGCCGTCCGCTCGGGCCACGCTCTCGGCAACCCTGCTGCGAGCCCCCATGCACCGGAGGCTCTGGCTCAACGATCCAGATTGCCTCCTCTTGCGTCGCTCCCGATCCAAGCTGGGACCCAACGAGCGTCTCGTGATGGCAGCAACGGCCATCGGGACCGGCGCGTTCACGATGGTCTCCGACGACTTGCGCACCTACCGAGAACCCGAGTGGAGGCTCTTGGAGCGGATCGACCAGCTTCGCGTGGCGGGAGATCGCCGGGTCGACCTTACGGACCCCTTCGCTGCGGCACCACGGGTGCTCGGTGGGGAGCTGCAACTGGACGTCCAGTGGGAGTCGGGTGATCAGCGACTCGACGATCGCGCCCCGCTGTGGGCGGATGGCGTCGCCGAGCCCAAGACCAACCGCCCCGGCAGCCGGGTCCTGATGGCTGCCGGCTGGCCGCCGGAGCTCCCGTGGGCGATCCTCAGGCAGGTGTGACGGTCACGAGGCTCCCGTGGGCGATCCTCAGGCAGGTGTGACGGTCACGAGGCTCCCGTGGGCGATCCTCAGGCAGGTGTGACGGTCACGAGGCTCCCGTAGTACGTGTACTGCCAGACCACGGATGCCGGCCCGAGAGGGATCTCCACGCAGCCCAGGCTCTGGGGGTAGCCGTACTGGGCGCGTGGCATGTAATGGATCGCGTCCCCTCCGTTGAAGTACGAGACGTACTGGACAGGGTCGGCGTATGGCGTGCCTGTCGGGTTGAGGCCGGTCATCACCTGGTTGCGATAGCGGAGGTAGACGGGGAACGTGCCAAGTGTCGTCGGTGTGGAAGCAATTCCGGTGTTGGCCAACGTCGACTGCACAACCGTGCCTGTGTGCCAGACGGTCAAGGTCTCAGGTGTCGGAGTGCCGCTGTGCTCCTGGGCAAGCGAATACGTGTAGCCGTTCGGGTTCATGTTGGCGGCGGGATCGTGTGCAGCCGCTGTGAGCGCGCTCACCTCAGGTCTGGTGATCTGGCCGTCCGTCGGCAGCCCGACGACCGCCTCGAAGGCCCAGATGGCACCTTCGAGGACCGTGTTGTACTGGCCGGGTGCCCAGAGCCCTGCGAGCTGGGATGGGATGCCGGCCCATCGCCATGAGAAGCCCAGGGGCGTCCAGGAGAGAGGGAGGTATCCGAGGCGGGCCAGCACCTCTTCCTGGCCGAGAGGACTGCCCAGGCTGGCGATCTGACCGTAGAGGATCCAGTAGCCGCCCGGACGCGAGGCGATCCCGACCGCCGGGGCCGTGATCGGGCTGCCCGTGCCCGACCCGTAGAAGGGGGCGTCGCCGAAGCTGAACACCCCTCCGTCGGCGGCGACCAGCCAGTAGCCACCACCGCCGGGGACTGCGGCCATGCCCTGCACCGGCTGTGCAAGCGACATGCTCCCGGTCGACCCGTAGAAGGGGGCGTCGCCGAAGCTGAAGATCCCTCCGTCGGCGGCGACCAGCCAGTAGCCCCCGCCACCGGGGACCGCGGCCATACCGACCACCGGCTGGTTGAGCGGCCGACCGCCCATCGAACCGTAGAACTGCGCGTCGCCGAAGCTGAAGATCCCTCCGTCGGCGGCGACTTCCCAGTAGCCGCCGCCACCGGGGACCGCGGCCATGCCGACCACCGGCTGGTTGAGCGGCCGACCGCCCATCGAACCGTAGAACCGCGCGTCGCCGAAGCTGAAGATGCCTCCGTCGGCGGCGACCAGCCAGTAGCCCCCGCCTGTGGGGGTGGCGGCCATGCCGACCACCGGCTGGTTGAGCGGCCGACCGCCCATCGAACCGTAGAACTGGGCGCCGCCGTAGCTGAACACACCCCCGTCGGATGCCGCCACCCAGTAGCCGTCTCCTGTGGGGGTGGCGGCGATCGCCACATTGGGCCCGGGCATCCCGGTCTGGTTCCCCGCGCCCGACACCGCCGCGGAGCTCCCGAAGGCGACGACGGCATTGGGCCCGGGAGCGCTTGCGGCGCCTGCCGCCAGGGGCGAGAGGTTCACCAAGGCCAGAGGCAATGCCACCACCCCGCACGAGAGCACAGCAGCGATCGCTCCCTTGAGAGCGCGGAGCATCCAACTCGTCATCGACGGTCCGCCTTCCTCAAAAGGCGTACCGCTCGGTACACGAATGCAGGAATCAGGATACGCCGATCCGCTGGTTGTAGGACGTGATTGTGGCATCGACTTTGCGGAGGGCGTTCTTCAGGGCTGTCGCCGGAGAGACGTTCTGCTGGTACATGCTCTCCTCGGCATCGAGCATGTCGGTGCGGACTGTCGGGTAGGGGCCGATCACGGCGCCGGTCGTCGCCAGCGTGGTCGGGCCGTCCACGAGCTCTGTGTAGGCGACTTTGAACCCGGGGTTGGTGGCCCAGAGCTTCTTGATGGTCGAGCTCTGGACCGAGGACTTACGCACTGGGATGTAGCCGGTGCCTGCCGCCCAGGTGGCCTGGCTCGCGCTGCTGTCCAAGAACGCTTCGTACTCCCACGCCGCGGCCTGCTGCACCGCGGGGACCTTGGCGGAGATGTAGATGGCCGACCCGCCCGGCTCCACGCCCCCGTGGAGGCTCTTGCTCAGGACCGGGAACGGCCCGACGCCCATGGTGACATGTGGATAGCTGCTCAGGAGCTGGGTGATCGTCCCCAAGTCGGCAGACGAGTCGATCGTCATCCCGTACTTGCCGTCCCCGAGCCCGAGCAGGTTGTCGAACGCGTCGGGGCCCGACGAGGGGTTCGTCACTGCGTCACCCGAGCGGACCAAATGATCGAGGTCCGTCCAGATCTGTTTGGCCGTCGCCGTGTCGAATACTCCTTTCGTGGCGCGCGCCGTCCGTCCGTTCCCATTGTTGACGAAGAGCTGGTTCGCCGTCGCCAGCCACGTCTCCAGGTGCCATGAGTCGAGCACGAGTGCCGAACCGCTGCCGTGAGCCTTCAGCGCAGCCGCGTCGGACAGGTAGGCGGGAAGTGTGAGCGGGGGGTCGTCGGGGTTGAGGCCGGCGGCCGTGAACGCTTGCTTGTTGTAGTACACGACAGGAAGGGAAACCGCGAACGGGAGCGCCTCTTGGACGCCGTCGACCTGGTAGTAGGAAAGGGCGCGCGAGACGAAGTCCGAGGTGGAGTAGTGCGCGGCATCGATGCAGGACTGGGCCGGCAGGAACGAATGCGTGTCGATCGCCGCTTGGAGGTCGGTCTGTGTGAGCTGTGCAAGGTCGGGGACCTGCCCGCTGCTCAAGCCGGCAACGTACTTCTGCCAGATGGCTGTGTAGCTGTTCTCGTCCACCAATGTGACGTGCACCTTGCTCTGGGAGGCGTTGAACTGTGTGGTGAGCTCCTTCAAGGTGGTGCCGTTGGCCTGGCTCATCGCTTCCCAGAAGGTGATGTCCACCGGCTTGGTGACCCGGTCCAGGCTCGAGAGCGGGCAGGACGTCGCAGCGGCCGTCTTCGGTGCGGAGGACGTCGAGGTGCTGCTCCCGCACGCCGCGAGGGTGACGGCCATCGCACACAGGCCCACGGCGACGACGGCGACCCGCCGGACGGGGAGCGGGCGGGCACCGGCACGCCGGCCTGCACCTCCACTTCGCGGCCGTGCTCCCGGTGGTCCGAGCAGTGCATGGGTCATGACGCCATGGTAGTACCGCTACCCGGCGTTGCGAGTGCGAACGCCGAACGCCGAACCTCCTTGCCGTCCCTACTTGACCGCTCCCGCCGTCAGGCTGCGTACGAGCTGCTTCTGGAACACCACCAGGAGCACGAACAGCGGCACCACGGCAATGACCGCCCCGGCCAGCGTCACGTTGAGGTCCTGGAGCTGGTTCCCCTGGAGGGCTTTTAGGCCGATCTGCACCGTCGTGATCCTGTTGTTGTCACCGGTGACGAGCAGCGGCCAGAGGTACTGGTTCCACGAGCCGAGGAACGAAAAGATGGCCAGCGCCGCGACCGTCGGGCGAGCAAGGGGGACGGCGACGCGCATGAGGAAGCGCCAGTGGCCGTACCCGTCGAGCGCGGCGGCCTCTTGGAGGTCCCGGGGGATCTGCAGGAAGGCCTGACGCAGGAGGAAGGTCCCGAAACCCGTCGCCAGGAACGGCACCGTGAGCCCCTGGAACGTGTTGAACCACCCGAAACTGTTGACGGTCTCGAGATTGGTGATCATCGTGACCTCGAACGGGATCATCAGGGTGGAGAGGAACACGATGAACAGGGTCCGCCGGAATGGGAACCGCAGGAACGCGAAGGCGTACGCGGCCAGCACAGCGGTGACCACTTGTCCGCACACGATGATCACCGTCTGGATGATCGAGTTGCGCAGGTACAGACCGAGATGGCCTTCGCTCCAGGCGGTCGTGTACGTGCTCCACTCCGGGTGGAACGGAAAGAGCACCGGTGGTCGGCTGTCCAGCAACACGGGGGTGAGAAGCGAATTCACGACCGTCATGTAGATGGGGAACAGGACGATGAGCGCGCCAAGGGTGAGGAGCGCGTAACGCACGACAAGGCGGGTCCGGCGGCGCCGCTTCGCACGAAGGCCCCCTCGGGGCGCGCTGGTGCGACCGGCACTGGGGGCTTCAGCGGGCATACTGCACCCGTCGCTCGATGAACCGGAGCTGGAGGAGGGTCACGAGCAGCGTGATCAGGAACAAGGCGATGGACATCACCGCCGCCACCCCGGGGTTCTCTCCGTAGACAAGGGTCGTGTAGATGTTGTAGACGAGGACGTTGACGTGCTCGTATGCGGCGTTCTGGTAGCCGATGAGGATGTCGATCTGTCCGAAGGTCTGGAACGCGTAGATGGTCGCCACGACAACGCCGAAGAACAGCGTGGGAGAAAGCAGCGGCACCGTGACCCTCCAGAACACCGTCCACTGCGACGCTCCGTCGACGCGAGCCGCTTCGAGGACCTCTTCGGAGATTGACTGCAGTCCGGCCGACATGATGATGAACGAGAGCCCGATGAACTGCCAGACCGCCATCAGCGCGATGGCGGGGAGCGCCCACGTGGAGTTCTCCAGGATCGGCGGGTGCGGGTTGATCCCGATCGACGGTAGGAGCCCGACGATCGGGTTCATGAGCGAGTAGAACACGAGCGCCGAGACCGCCACCGACGTGACGACGGTCGACGAGAAGATGACTCGGTAGACGGCGATACCGCGAAGCTTGCGGTGGGCGACCACTGCCAGGAACAGGCCGACCAGCAGCCCTGCTGGAACCACCAGCACGACGAAGAGAAAGGTGGTAACCAGGCTCTGGAGGAAGCTGCTGGACGTCAGGACTTGCCCGACTTGGTGCAGCCCGACGTAATGGCTTGGCTGACCCGGGTACGGCGAGGCCTGGTAGAGCGCCAGTTTGAAGTTCCGGAAAAACGGATAGAAGACGAACGCTGCGAACACGGTGAGCGCCGGGAGGACGAGCAGGTAGGCAAGCCCGGCCTCGCGTAGTCGCCGGCTCCTCTTGGTCACGCGGCGGGCCGGGACGTTCGGCCGGATCACGACCCGTCCTCGACCCGGAGCCCGGTGTCGGCGTCGAACAGGTGGACACCCGTCGGATCAGCTCTCACCCGGATCTTGTCCCCGATCCTCGGACGCGCCCGATCGGCATCCTGGCGCACCACGAGCTGGCTTTCGTCGGGCAATTCGCACATGACGAGAGCCTCCGCGCCAAGGGCCTCGACGATCACCACCGAGGCATCCATGCTGCCGTTATCAGAAACGGCCAAGGCCTCCGGTCGAATGCCCACGATGAGCTTCGAATTGGAGCGGGCGGCACCGGCAAGCGAGCGGGGGAGGGGTATCGTGCCGCCGGGTACATCCAGCACATCCAACCCTTCGACTGCATCGCCTCCGTTGGCCGGCTCACCGACCGAGATCGGGCTGCCGAGGGTCGCCGGCAGCAGGTTCATGCCCGGACTGCCCAAGAACGCAGCCACGAAAGTGTTGGCCGGGCGGTCGTAGGCCTCTTGCGGGGGCGCGACCTGCTGCAGGGAGCCGTGGTTCATGACGGCAATGCGATGACCCATGGTCATCGCCTCCACCTGATCGTGAGTGACGTACAGGGTCGTCGTGCCCAGGCGTTGTTGGAGCGACACGATGTCGGCACGGGTTTGGACCCGGAGCGCCGCGTCCAGGTTCGAGAGGGGCTCGTCCATCAAGAACGCCTGCGGATCGCGGACAATGGCCCGAGCCAGCGCCACGCGCTGTCGCTGTCCACCCGAGAGCTGCCCCGGCTTGCGACCGGCCATCTGCTCGATGCCGACCCGTTGCATCACGTCGTTCACCCGGCGCAGCCGCTCCTCGCGCGCAATGCCCCGTTGGCGAAGGGGGAACTCGATGTTCTTGGCCACGGTGAGATGGGGGTAGAGGGCGTAGCTCTGGAAGACCATCGCCACGTCGCGATCCTTGGGCTCGATGTCGTTCACGACGGTGCCACCAATTGTGATGGTGCCCTCGTCGAGATCCTCCAGTCCTGCGACCAGGCGAAGCAAGGTCGTCTTGCCACACCCCGAGGGCCCGAGCAGGACGAGCAGCTCGCCGTCGGCGACGGACAGCGTCACGTGGTCGACGGCCAGCGTGTCGCCGTAGGTCTTGGTGACCCCTGTGAAGAGGATTGCCCCCATGCCTCCCGCCGTGCGCTCGGACCAGCTCCCGGTCTGGCGAACCGGACCATTCCGCAGCGTAGAGCAGGCGGACGGGTCGCAGGTAACCTGGCTCCGACATGCGACGACGAGGGCGCAGTGCCCCGGGCGGCGGCAGCTGGATCCCGGTGCCTTTGGCAAGGGCTTCCTCTTTGGCGACTTCCTCGCCGGCGACTTGCTCTCCGACTGCGTCCTGGCCCCCCGCAGGACCGGGTCTGTGGGTCATCGACCTCGACGGTGTCGTGTGGTTGGCCGGCGAACCGATCGCCGGCGCAGCTGATGCCATCAAAGACCTCAGGGCAAACGGCAACGACGTGCTCTTCGCGACCAACAATGCCTCGCCGACCGTGAGCGAGCTGCTCGCCCGTTTGGCCCGAGCCGGGATCCTGGCCGGCCCCGACGACCTGGTGACGTCGGCTCAGGCAGCAGCGGCACTGGTCGAGTCGGGATGGCGCGTTCTGCCGCTTGCCGACCGGGGAGTTTTCGAAGCGCTGGAGGCGAGACCGGTGACCATCGTGGATCGGGCTCCGGCTGACGCCGTCGTAGTGGGCTGGACCCGGCATTTCGACTTTGAAGGCATTGCGCGGGCGATGCGAGCCGTGAGAGACGGTGCACGCCTCATCGGGACCAACGAAGACCCCACCCACCCGACCCCTGACGGACTACTGCCCGGCTCGGGCGCACTGCTGGCCGCCGTGGCGACCGCATCGGGAGCGGTGCCACTCGTTGCCGGCAAACCGCATGAGCCGTTCGCGTCGCTGGTCCGGAGCGTGGCGTCGGACCGGGGGCTCGACATCGTGGCCGTCGTCGGAGACCGCCCTTCGACGGACGGATTGCTCGCCCACGAGCTGGGCGCGCCATATGCCCTTGTCCTGTCGGGCGTTACCGCAGCACACCCTGCCGGCGAGGCCGGTAGGGGTGAGCACTGCGAGAGTGGCAAGAAGGACTCCGTTTCGCTACGCGTCCTCGCAGCAGGGGAGTCCAGAGAACGAGCGGTCGCCCATTTCGTGGGGGACGATCTCGCGGCCGTGGTGAGGTCGGCACCCGCGGCGACTGAGGCACGCCGCGGCGACTGAGGCACGCCGCGGCGGCTGAGGCATTTCCCG
The DNA here is from genome assembly GCA_021791615.1 of Actinomycetes bacterium. The sequence continues at coordinate 28,701 of JAJYWG010000156.1, read as the reverse complement.
GCAACCGAGGCACGCCTCCAAGGAGCACAGTGCCCGGTGACCACCTGGCAGATCATCCGACGAGACCGGTGGCGAGCCGGCCGGATTGAGGATTAGCGTGGGTCTATGGCCAAAAGCGATGGGTTCCGAAAGTACGTCGAAGCCGGTGCCGTCCTCGGGAAGGTCACTCGAGCACGAGCGGAAGAGATCGTCCGCGAACTTGCCGGCGCGGGCGAGCACCAGCAAGGACAGGCTCAGCAGCGAGTCGACGAGCTCGTCGAGCGGAGCAGGCGAGCAGCGGAAGGGCTGGTCCATCTCATCCGCTCGGAGGTGGCGACGCAGCTCGACTCCCTCGGGATCGACGCCGACAGAGTCGCCAAGCAGGCGGCTGACATCCTGAAGCATTCCGCGGCCACCGGACGGCGAGCCACGGCCACCGCAGCCGGGTCGGCCGGCCAGACGGTCGACCGCTCGAAGGCCGCGGCCCGCAATGTCGCCACTCGGGCCGCCTCCCGCGCCAAGGCCGCCAAGCGGACGGTCACCCACGCCGAGGCGGCCAAGAAGACCACGACCCCCACGAAGGCCGCGGGGACCACGAAGGCCGCGGGGACGAAGAAGGCCACTGGGGCCAAGAAGGCCGCGGGGGCCAAGAAGGCCACTGCCGCGAAGAAGGCCGCGGGGACCAGGAAGGCCACCGCCAAGCGGTCGGCGGGCGCGCCGCCCTCACGCGCGTAGACCTCCTGAGACGGACCACGGACATCGCGAACCGACCAAGGCACGACGCGAGGCGGTTGCCCTGAAGCCCGCACGGCGTCATCGCCTGGATGCCGAGCTGGTACGGCGGAAGCTTGTCGCCAGCCGCCGCATGGCTGAGGAGGCGATCGAAGCGGGGCGAGTCACCGTCGGGGGTGCGCCGGCCGGCAAGCCCTCACGGCTTGTTTCTCCCGCCGAACCGATTGAGATTGCGCCCGGCGGCCGGCGTTTTGCAAGCAGGGGCGGCGACAAGCTCGCACCGGCGATCGCGCATTTCGACGTGGACGTCCGCGACCGGCGGGTGCTCGATGCCGGCGCGTCGACCGGTGGGTTCACCGACTGCCTGCTCCAGTTCGGAGCCCGGCGCGTGCTCGCCGTCGACGTCGGGTGGGGACAGCTCGATGCCCGCCTCCGAGCAGACCCCCGAGTGGTGGTGATCGAGCGAACCAACATCAGAGATGTCACCCCCGAGCTGCTCCTCGATGCCGAACTGTCACACGACGCGCGCTCATACGACGCGCGCTCACACGACGAGATCACCGGCAGCGCGCGCGACCCCGCATCGGGCCCAGCCGCCGAAAGCGAGTGGCAGCCGGTCGACATGGTGACCGCCGACCTGTCGTTCATCTCGCTCACCAAGGTCGTCCCGGTGCTCCTCGGTCCACTGGTGCGTGCCGGGGGCGACGCCATCCTCCTCGTCAAGCCCCAATTCGAAGCCGGCCGCTCGGAAGTCTCACGCGGCCGGGGGGTCGTGCGCGCTCCGGCGACCTGGTACGCGACCCTCTCGGCGGTGGCGTGCGCGCTCCAAGACGCCGGAGCCGCCATGATGGGGGTCATGCCTTCGCCGCTGACCGGTCCGTCGGGCAACAGGGAATTCTTCCTTCATGCACGAGCCGGCGCCGACCCCGGTGCGCTGGACGACGTCGACGGCGCGCTCTGGGCAGCGGTCCGGTCCTGCGACGAGGCGAGCCACCCGACGACGGTGCCGGTACCGTCCGCTCCGGACCTTTGAAGGACCGGCGTACCGTGGCCGCGATCGCGATCCTGGTGAACCACGACCGCCCCGAGACGGCGGCGCTCGCCGCCGAGGCCGGCGAGTGGCTGACCTCGCAAGGCCATGCGGTTCGGCTCCTGCGACTGCCCGACACCCGCGACGAGGGCACCGCCGCACCCGCCAACGACTTGCCTGCGGCCGCCCTCGAAGGTGCGGACCTGGCCGTGAGCTTCGGGGGCGACGGCACGTTTCTTCGCATGGCGCAGCTCGCCTATGCCGCCCGCATCCCCGTGCTCGGTGTCAACTTCGGCCGCGTGGGCTACCTCCTCCACGCCGAACCCGAACAGCTCTACGACGTCCTCCGCCGGTCCATCGCCGGAGAGATCGAGGTGGAGCCCCGCTCAGTCCTGGCTGTCACCGTCGGCGGGCGACTCACCTCCGGCGCCACCGCCCAGCTCCCCGCACCGGGCTCACCGCCGTCTGGAGAGACTGCAAGGGAGTGGATGGCGGTCAACGAGGTCGTGGTCGAGAAGACCGTTCCGGGCCATATGGTCCACTTGGCGACCTCTTTCGACGGGGCTCCGGGGCCGACCTACCGGGCCGACGGCCTCCTGGTGGCGACCCCGACCGGCTCGACTGCGTACAACCTGTCGGCCGGCGGGCCGGTCGTGGCACCTGGAATGCGAGCCATGATCGTGACCCCCGTCGCCCCGCACTTTTCCATCGACCGGAGCATGGTCCTCGACGCTTCCCAGTCGGTCACGATCACGGTCACCGCATCGAGACCGGCCGTCCTCGTCGTCGACGGCAGGTCAGTCGGACGACTGGAGCCCGGTAGTGAAGTTCGCTGCCGGCTGGCGGACGAACCGCTCCGGCTGGTCCATGCCGGGAAGCGCAACCTGGGGGAGCTCTTCGTCCGCACCATGTCTGCGATGGGCAACACGACAACCGACCCCTCCGGAGGACCTCGCTGACGTGGCGCTGGTCCTGAGCGACTTGCGGGTGCGCGGCCTCGGGGTCATCGACGACGTCTCACTGCGCTTCGGTCCAGGGATGACCGCCGTGACCGGAGAGACCGGAGCCGGCAAGACGCTTCTCGTCGAAGCACTCCAGCTCGTGCTCGGTGGGCAGGCAGCGCCGGGGATCGTGCGCGACGGGACACGAGAGGCGCTCGTCGAAGTCCGTTTCGGGGACGACGGCAGCGGGGACGACGGCAGCGAAGTCGTCCTGGCGCGTTCGCTCCCTGCGGCGGGGCGATCGCGCGCCTGGCGGGATGGTCGTATGGTGCCGCTCGCCGCGGCTGCCGAGCTCGGCGCTCGCTTGGTGGACATCCACGGCCAGCACGATCACCAGTCGCTCTTCTCGGTCGCCGCACAGCGCCGGACGCTGGACGCCTATGCCGGTGCCGGTGCCGGTGCCGAATCCGATAGGCGCCGCGAGGCGCGCCGGGAGCTCCGTGATCTCGACGCCGACCTCGCGCTCCTGGGCGGGGATGAGGAGGCGCGCCGGCGCGAGGCCGAAGTACTCGAGTACCAGCTCGCCGAAATCAACCGGGCCGCGATCACCGGCCCCGACGAAGAGGACGCCTTGCGCGCCGAACGCGACCACCTCGCCGGGCTCGAAGAGCGCCGGTCCGCGGTGCGCGCGGTGCTCGCCGTTCTCGACGGCGAACCTGAGGCAGGCGCAGCCGGAGAGCCGCTACCCGTCGCTCTTCTCCTCGCCCGGGCGGTCGAGGCCATCGGCGCCATCGAAGCGTTCCAATCGTGGGAGGAGCGCCTGCGGGCTGCTGCCGCCGAGCTCACCGACCTTGCCAGCGACCTCCGGAGGGCCTCGGAGTCCTGGGAGGACGATCCCCACCGCCTCGAAGAAGTGCAGCAGCGCCTTCGACTCCTGGCCGAGCTGCGGCGCAAGTACGGTGCCACGCTGTCCGAGGTCCTCGGCGAGAGGGAGCGCTTCCGCCGCCGCCTGGAGGAGCTGGAGCAGGCAGGAGCGTTCGCCGCTGACCTCCTGGCCCGTCGGAGCCAGGTCGAGCGCTCGCTCGTCGCTGCCGAGAACGAACTGGGCAAGCTCCGGCGGTCTGCGGCACCAGAGCTCGCACGCGACGTCGAGGCCCGCCTTCGGACCCTCGGGATGCCCATGGCCCGCTTCGAGGTCGCCGTGGGTGGCCCCGCGGGGTCCGGGGATGACGGTTCAGAAGGCAGCTCGGCCGATCGAGCCGGCGATCGCGTCCGCTTCCTCTTCGGCGCCAATCCGGGCGAGCCCGTCCAGGAGCTCGCGAGAGTGGCATCAGGCGGTGAGCTCTCGCGCACCATGCTTGCGATCCGCCTCGTGGCCCTCGACGGTCCCGGCACGGTGGTGTTCGACGAAGTCGACGCAGGTGTGGGTGGGGAGGCGGCACGTGCGCTGGCCAGCTCCCTACAGGAGCTGGCAACCCGGCGCCAAGTGCTGGTCGTGACCCACTTGCCCCAAGTGGCCGCCGCCGCGGACCATCACGTCACCGTCGCCAAGGTTGTCACGACAGGCCGGACGCTCGCCCAGGTACGAGTGCTGAGCCCTGCCGAGAGGGTCATCGAAGTGTCTCGCATGCTCTCCGGCCATCCCGACAGCCCCACTGCCCGAGCCCACGCCGAAGAGCTCCTGGCGGCCGCGGGCAGGGATCGACCGTCCACCACGAAGGCCGGTCTCGTGGATTAGCGTATGAGAGTGCGGCGACGACACGAGCAGCGGGGTGGTCCCGGAGGAGCCGCCCTCCCATGACCAAGTACGTCTTCGTGACCGGTGGCGTGTCCAGCTCCTTGGGCAAAGGGCTGACCGCCTCCTCTCTCGGTCGCCTCCTCAAGTCGCGCGGGCTGCGTGTCACCATGTGCAAGCTCGACCCTTACATCAACGTCGATCCGGGCACGATGAACCCTGGGGAGCACGGCGAGGTGTTCGTGACCGAGGACGGCGGCGAGACCGATCTCGACCTCGGTCACTACGAGAGATTCATCGACGAGTGCCTCAACCGGAATTCGAACACGACGACGGGCTCGATCTACTCCCAGGTGATCGCCAAGGAGCGGAGGGGGGACTACCTCGGCAAGACGGTCCAGGTCATCCCTCATGTAACCGACGAGATCAAGGACCGTATCCGTCGCCTGGCCACCGAGGACGTCGACATCGTGATCGTCGAGATCGGCGGGACCGTCGGCGACATCGAGATCGTCCCGTTCATCGAGGCGGTCCGACAGTTCCGGCGGGACATCGGTCGGGACAACGTGTGCTATGTCCACCTCACCCTCGTCCCCTACCTCGCTCCCTCCGGAGAGCACAAGACCAAGCCGACCCAGCACTCGGTGACCGAGCTGAGGGGTCGTGGGATCCAGCCTGATGTCATCGTCTGCCGCAGCGACAACGACATCTCGGAGAGCCTGAAGCGCAAGATCTCCTTGCTCTGCGACGTCCCCATGGAAGCCGTGATCTCCGCGGTCGACGCTCCCAGCATCTACGAGATCCCGCTGGTCCTGCACCGAGAGGGGCTCGACGCCGTCGTCTGCCGGACGCTCGGGATCCCCACCGCCGATCATCCCGTCGACCTGAGCGAGTGGGAGCTCCTGGTCGATCGGATCGAATCAGCCGACCGAACCGTGCGCATCGGCGTCGTCGGCAAGTACGTCTACCTGCCCGACGCCTATCTCTCAGTGGTCGAGGCGCTGCGTCATGCCGGCTTCCACTTGGGGGTCCAAGTGGTGCTGGAATGGATCGATGCAGAGGCGGTCCCCGACCTCTTGGGCGGTGACCGCCTTCACTCGATGGACGGCATCGTCGTCCCCGGAGGTTTCGGCGAGCGAGGGATCGAAGGGATGGTGGCGGCCGTCGCCTACGCGAGGACGCACGGCATTCCGTGCCTGGGCCTGTGCCTGGGCCTCCAAGTCATGGTGATCGACGTCGCTCGGCACCTCGCCGGGCTCGACGGCGCGAGCTCTCGGGAGTTCGATCCGCTCACCTCGTACCCGGTGATCGACCTCATGCCCGACCAGGCCGATGTCGTCGACAAGGGTGGCACCATGCGACTAGGCGCCTACCAGGCAAAGCTGGTCCCCGGCACCCGTGTCGCCACCGCCTACGGGTGCGACTCGGTGACGGAGCGCCATCGCCATCGCTACGAGGTGAACCCGCGCTACCGCAAAGCGCTCGAGGAGGCCGGGCTGGTGGCGTCGGGAACCTCTCCCGACGGGAGGCTCGTTGAATTCGTGGAGCTGGACGGTCATCCGTTCTGGGTCGGGACCCAGGCTCATCCCGAGTTCAAGAGCCGCCCGAACCGGCCACATCCTTTGTTTCGCGAGCTGGTGGCGGCCGCGTGCGATCGGGCTGACGGGCGCGAGCCCCGCCTCATCGACATGGCCGACCTCGGCGCCGCCCGCTGAGTCCGGTGCCGAGCCCGGATTCGCCGGGGCCCGCAGGCGCTCGCCGTCATGCCACGAGCCCGGCGGAGGCAAGCTCGGTGGGAGAAAGCCCGGTGAAGGGCTTTCTCCGCGTGAGCGAGGAGCGCGTGCTCGACTCCTGGCTCTTCAGCGTCGGCCGGGCGACGTTCTCCTCCCCTGACGGCGAGCAGTTCGAGCGCTTCGTCGTCCATCATCCCGGGGCCGTGGCTGTCGTACCGGTGGACGAGCACGGGATGGTCACCCTCGTTCGCCAGCTGCGACCGGCCATCTGGCGCGAGGTGCTCGAGATCCCGGCGGGGACCTGCGACGTCGCAGATGAGCAGCACGAGGACACCGCACGCCGGGAACTTGCCGAAGAGGTCGGACTACGGGCGGGCGAGCTCCGACCATTGGTCAGCGCCTACAACTCCCCGGGCTTCTGCGACCAGGTGACGACGATCTACCTCGCCACGGCGCTCACGCCGTGCGCGACCGACCGGCACGGTGTAGAGGAGCGCTGGATGTCGATCGAGCGGGTCGCCTTGACCGAGCTCGGCTCACTCGTGGCAGAGGGGCGCCTGGTCGACCAGACTTCCATCCTCGGCCTGTTCCTTGCGCGCCAGGCACTCGAAGGACCCTCGGGCCGCGACTTCGCGTCGTGAGCAACGTTGACGACGACCGCCTCACGCGGCCGAGTCCCACAAATCCGGCCCGCGCCGTTTCGTTGCGGACGCAGGCCCTCAGCACGCCGGCCGAAGAGTACCTGTCGTGGCTGGCCGTCGAACGCGGCCGGGCACGCAACACGCTCCTCGCATATCGCCGTGACCTCGCCGCGTACGAGCAGACCCTCCTCGGACGCGGCCGGCGCACACCCGCCGACGCCGATCGCGACGATGTCCATGCCCATCTCGACCGCCTGGCTGCGGCATACCGAAGCCCGGCCTCTGTGGCCCGCTGTGCGTCTGCGGTCCGCGGGCTCCACCGGTTCATGCTGGACGAAGGGCTCGCCGCCAGTGACCCCACCACAGACCTCGCAGCTCCCCGGACGCTGCTGCGTCTGCCGAAGGCTCTGACCGAGGGGCAGGTGGCGGCTCTTTTGTCCGCGCCGGTCGGCGATACCCCGGCGGCTCGCCGCGACCGTGCCCTGCTCGAGCTGCTCTACGGGACCGGCGCTCGCATCTCCGAGATCGTCGGCCTGGACCTGGCCCACGTCGCAGGCTTGGAGGACCCGGCGAGCGCGGGCGCCGCTGCGGGCACCGGTGCGGGCACCGGCGTAGGCGTCGAGCTAGGCGCGGACGACCTGGGCGACCTGCGGGCAACCACCGAACGGGCAGTCAACCCAACGGGCCTCTTGCGCCTGTCGGGAAAAGGTTCCAAAGAGCGCATGGTCCCGGTCGGCCACTGGGCCCGGCGGGCGCTCGCCGAGTGGCTCGCGGCAGAGGGACGTGGCCGGATGACCCCGGCACGCTGGCAGCGTCGCGGTGACGCCGAGGCAGTGTTCTTGAACACGCGGGGCACCCGGTTGAGCCGCCAGGGAGCCTATGACATCGTGCGGAAGCACGCCCTGGCTGCTGGGCTCGATGCTCGCGTGAGCCCGCACGCACTGCGCCACTCGTGCGCGACCCACATGCTGGCCCACGGTGCCGACATCCGGGTCGTCCAAGAGCTTCTCGGCCACGCATCCGTCGGGACGACCCAGATCTACACCAAGGTGACCGGGGAGCATCTCCGCCGGGCCTACGAGGCCGCCCACCCTCGCGCCGGCGAGCCATGAGTGCTTCCGCCAGGCTCTAGGCTTGCACCATGCCCAACGACGCGACGGCGTCCGACCAGTCGATCGACTTCAAAGCCCTCCTCGAAGGTGAGAGGGCCGACCTCCGGCGCCAGCTTGCCGACCTCGGTTTCGGCGATGCCGGAGGGCTTGCCTACGATTCGAACTTCGCCGACACGAGCCAGGTCACCGCCGAACGCGGTGAAGCCGAGGCGCTGGCAGCCGAGCTCGCAGAGGCACTGGGCGAAGTCGAAGCCGCCATCACGCGACTGCGCGACGGGACGTACGGGCGCTGTGAGGTCTGCGGTCAGACCATCCCCGAGACGCGCCTCGAGGCCATGCCGGCAGCACGCCGCTGCATCTCCTGCGCAGCACGCTCGTGAGGGGGCCGCCTCGAGCAGGCTGTCGAGGGTGAGCGCGGGCGGCGGGGGAGTGCCGTGGTCCCGATCGCCCCGATCCCACGACCACCAGCGAACCGTCATCTGGGTCGTCGCGATCGTCACCGTGGTGGCCATCTTGGTGCGGTCCCATCGCATCACCGGCACCGAGATCGTCCTGTTCTGTGTGATCGTGCCCTCGATCATCCTGCACGAGATCGCCCATGGCTGGGTGGCGCTCGCCTTCGGTGACGACACCGCCAAGCGGGCCGGACGGCTGAGCCTGAACCCGGTCCGGCACGTCGACCCGGTCGGCACCCTGATCGTGCCTGCCGTCATGGCGCTGAGCGGCCTCGGGATGTTTGGCTGGGCGAAGCCGGTGCCGGTCAATCTCGGCCGCTTGCGTCACCCACGCAACCAAGGCGTGCTCGTGTCGCTGGCCGGGCCCGCGACCAACATCGTCCTTGCCGCCGTCGCCTACGTGCTCTTCAGGGTCTTTGACGGGGCCGGAACGATCACGATCGAAGGGACCTTCGGTGCACTGTGGGCCGAAGTGCTCTTCTTTCTCGGGCTGGCCAATATCTGGCTGGCTGCGTTCAACATGGTGCCGGTCCCACCGCTCGACGGCTCGGTCCTGTTCGAGCGGTTGCTCCCGAGGAGCTGGTGGCCGGGCTACCTCCGGCTCCGGCCGTACACCATGCCGCTACTGGTGGGCCTCGTGTTCCTCAACTTCCTCCTGCACCCCGGCCCGCTCACCTGGCTGTACACACACGTGTTCACCTGGTGGGCCGGGCGGCTCGGCCTCCAGGTCGCCTGACGCCCGGGCTCGCTCCGGGCAAAGACCGTTCCTGCTCGAGCCTCCGCCAACGGCGACCGAACCACCAGCACCCGAGCAGCCCGCCGACGTTCACAGAGCCAGGAGGCCGACGGCCCGCGCCGCTCGCTCATAGGTGGTTGTGGCCACTTCTCGCGCCATCGACGTGCCGCGCTCGAGGACAGAGCGCACGGATCCGGGATCTTTGGAGAGCGCGGCGTAACGCTTCCTCACCGGCGCGAGCAGCTCGACCAGGGCGGAGGCCGCGTCACGTTTGACGTCGCCGTAACGCGTGTAGCCGGCGGCAAGATCCTGGGGCGATCCCCCGGTGGACGCGGCCAGCAGGTCGAGCAGGTTGGAGAGTCCGGGCTTGGCTCGCGGGTCGTACCTGACCTCACCGTCGGTATCGGTCACCGCCTTTTTGATCTTTCGCTCGATCTCGGCGGGATCATCGAGGATGCCGACCGTGCCCAGGGGTGACGCGACCGTCTTGGACATCTTGCGCTCGGGATGCTGGAGGTCCATGACCCGGGCTCCGCTGGTCGGGACCGCCGCGTCCGGGACGACGAAGGTCTCGCCGTAGCGGTGGTTGAAGCGCTGGGCCAGGTCACGGGCGAGCTCCAAGTGCTGACGCTGGTCATCGCCCACCGGGACCCGGTCCGCGTCGTAGAGAAGGATGTCGGACGCCATGAGCACCGGATAGGTGAACAGCCCGACCCGGGCGGACTCCTGTCCGAGACCCTTGTCCTTGAACTGGGTCATACGGCGCAGCTCGCCCATCGTGGCAATGCATTCGAGGAGCCAGGTCAGACGCGGGTGGGCTGGCACCTGGCTCTGGACGAACACCGTGCACCGCTCCGGGTCGAGTCCCACCGCGAGAAGGCAGATCGTCGTCTCGAGCGTCCTGGCACGCAGGTCCGCGGGGGGAATCTCGCTGGTGAGGGCGTGGAGGTCCACGATGCAGTAGAACGCGTCGTGGTCGTCTTGGTGGTCGACCCAGTGGCGCAGGGCGCCGAGATAGTTCCCGAGGTGCATCTCCCCGGAAGGCTGAACCCCTGAGAGCACCCTCGCCATGGGAGCCAACGGTATACCGGGTCGACATACTGCCGTTCACAGCCCGTGGGATGCGCGTCTCGCGCCCTGCAGGCCAGTAGGGTCGTGGCCGTGGGCTATGTGGTCACCACCCCGGTCTTCGAGGGTCCGATCGATCTGTTGCTGCACCTGGTGAGCACCCACGAGCTCGACGTGCTCGACGTGCCGCTCGCACCGGTGGTGGACGGATTTGTCGCAGAGCTTTCCCGACAAGCCGGTGCCTGCCCCATGGAGGTCCTCTCCGAGTTCCTGCTGGTGGCAGCCATCCTGGTCGAGCTCAAGTCCCAGCGCCTGCTGCCTGGCGCCGACGAGCCCGAAACCGACGAAGAGGTCGTTGCGTGGGAGGAGAGGGACCTGCTCTTGGCGAGGCTCCTCGAGTGCCGGGCCTACGCTGGGGTTGCCGACTGCTTCGTCGCCATGATCGAGGCGGCGTCCCGCTCGCTTCCCCGAGAAGCCGGGCTCGACGAGGGATTCGCCGTCCACGCGCCCGACCTGCTCGAAGGCGTCTCCGCTCAACAGGTCGCCCAGGCCTACCTCCGGGCGACGGCGTTGCGCCCGGCGCCTCAGGTGGACCTGTCGCACGTCACGGTCGAGACCGTGAGCGTCTCGGAGACCGTGCAGGCGCTCACCGGCATCCTGCCTGCCCAAGGTGCTGTGTGGTTCCGGGAGATCACGAGAGGCCTCGCGACCCGGATGGAGGTCATCGTCCACTTCCTTGCCGTCCTCGAGCTCTGCAAGAGGGGAAGCGTGCTCCTCGGGCAGGGGGAGACCTTCGGAGACTTGCGGATCACCTGGGTCGCCAATCGAGTCACAATGGCCGGTGCGCCATTGGCCGGTGCGGCGATGGTCGGTGCCCTGGTGGGTGGGGAGATGGGCGCCGGCGATCCGACAGGTGACGAGAGCGACGAATATGACGGATGAGGAGTTGCGCAGGGCGCTCGAGGCCATCCTGCTCGTCGCCGTCGAACCGGTCCCAGCCGGCCTCTTGGCCGAGCTGCTCGAGGAGCCGATCGACCGGGTGGACGGCGTCCTCGACGCGCTGGCAGCGACATACGTGGAGGGACGGCGAGGGTTCGCGCTGGTTCGGATCGCGGGCGGGGTGCGGCTCCAGACCAGTCCCGACCAGCATCCCTATGTCGAGCGCTTCGCCAACAGAGGGGTCTCGCACCGCCTTTCGACCGCTGCGCTCGAGACCCTGGCCATCGTGGCATACCGCCAGCCGGTCTCGCGGGCCCAGATCGGGGCTTTGCGGGGGGTGAACGTCGAGAGCGTGGTGCGCCTGCTCGAGCAGCGCGGGTACATCGAAGTCGTGGGTCGTGCCGACGGGCCTGGGCAGCCGGTCCTGTACGGCACCACCGAGCTGTTCTTGGAACGCCTCGGGTTGCCCTCCCTCGAGCACCTCCCACCGGTCGAGGACTTCCTTCCCGGACCCGAGGTGCTCGGCGAGATCGAGGAGCGCAGGTTCGCCCGTGGCGAGGACTCTTCGGGGGATGCTCCGTCAGACGGGTCGGCCGAGGTCGTGACCGGCCACCCTACCGACGACGGCTGACCGCTCCGGCGTGGCGGCGACCTTCGGGTCTCGAGGTGGTCCGGAGCCCGGCGGGGAGCGGCTCCAGAAAGTGCTCGCCCGGGCCGGCATCGGCAGCCGCCGGCACTGCGACGAACTGGTCGCAGCCGGCCGGGTCACGATCGACGGCGAGGTGGCTCGTCTCGGACAGCGGGTGGATGTCGCACGACAGCGGGTTGCTGTCGACGGGGTCCCCGTGCCGGTCGCACCGGGGCTGGTCCACTACCTCCTCAACAAGCCTGCCGGTGTCGTCACCACCTTGTCGGATCCCTCCGGACGGCCCACCGTGGCCGCCCTCGTCCCCGATGAGCCCCGGGTCTTTCCGGTGGGACGCCTCGACATGGACACCGAGGGGTTGCTCATCTTGACCAACGACGGGGAGCTGGCCAATCTTCTCGCCCACCCCTCGCACGGCGTCACCAAGGAGTACCTGGCCGAGGTCGAAGGCATTCCATCTCGGGCGGCCCTGCGCCGGCTCCGTACCGGGATCGACCTGGACGGCAGGATGACGGCACCGGCCGTCGTGGGAGCGGTGAGCCCCGGTGTGCTGAGGATCGTCGTGCACGAAGGCCGGAACCGCCAGGTACGACGGATGTGTGATGCGATCGGACATCCGGTGCGACGCTTGGTGCGGACTCGGATCGGGCCCGTCGCCGATCGCTCGCTGGCGCCGGGGGAGTGGCGCCTCCTGACTGCGAGCGAGGTGCGCACCCTGGCGCAGCTGGCACTGGCGGCACCGAGCCAGACCCGAGGACCCGGCCGAGAGCACTAGCATGCTCAATCGATGCCTGAGCAGCCCAGCGTACGTGCCCTTCGCGGCGCCACGACCGTGGAAGCCGACACGGTCGAGCAAGTCACGATCCGAGTCCAAGAGCTCATGACCGAGCTGATGGCGCGCAACGACTTGCTCGAAGAAGACGTCATCAGCATCATCTTCACCACGACGGCCGACGTCATTTCGACCTTTCCCGCCACTGCCGCCCGAGGCATCGGCTTCGGGGCGGTGCCGCTGCTGTGCGCGTCCGAGATACCCGTTGCGGGCGCGACGCCGATGTGCATCAGAGTGCTGGCACACGTCACGACGACCTTGGCGCGTGACGAGCTCCGGCACGTCTACCTCCACGGTGCCAAATCGCTCAGAGACGACCTCCCGGTCTGATCCGAAGGTGGCCCTGAGCGATATCAGGCGTGTCCAGCTGATCGGCACCGGCTTGATCGGAGGTTCGCTGGGCTTGGCACTGCGAGCCGCCGGCACCCATGTCACGGGCTCCGACGCCGAGCCGTCGCGAGCCGACGAGGCACTGCAGGGCGGTGCGCTGGACGCAGTCGGCGACGATCTGTCGGCCGATGCGATCATCGTCGCCACCCCGGTGGCCGCGGTGGCCGGTATCGCTCGAGCCGTGCTCGCCGACTCCCGGCGCCCGCCAGGGGTGGTCGTCACCGACGTGAGCGGCGTGAAAGGCCCAGTGGTCGCCGCCGTCGGTCATCCTCGCTTCGTCGGCGGCCATCCCATGGCGGGCTCGGAGCAGACGAGCTTTGCCGGAGCCGACCCAGAGCTCTTCTCGGGAGCGAGCTGGGTCCTCACCCCGACGTCGGGCACCGACCTGTCGGCGTTCCAGCAGGTGAGCTCGCTCGTCACGTCACTCGGGGCCGACGTGGTGGTGCTGTCCCCCGAGGACCACGACCGCATGGTCTCCGTGGTATCCCACGTGCCGCACCTGGTGGCCGCCACCCTCATGAACGCCGCCACTCGGGACGCCGAGCACGACGCGGCACTCCTGCGCCTGGCGGCAGGTGGCTTTCGCGACATGACCCGAGTCGCTGCCGGCCAGCCGGGCATCTGGCCCGACGTCTGCGCGGAGAACGCGCCGGCCATCGTGGGGACCTTGGATCGGATCCTCGCCGACTTGGGCATCCTGCGGCAGTCCCTTCTCGACGGTGATCGTTCGCGCATCCTCGCGTTCTTGGAGTCAGCCAGCACTGCTCGCAGGGCGCTGCCCGACCGGGCTTTTCGTCCCGACCATCTCTCCGAGCTGCGCATTTCGGTTCCCGATCGCGAAGGGGTCCTGGCCGAGCTGACTGCGTTGGCCAGCGACCTCGGTGTGAACATCTACGACATCGAGATCGCCCACTCGGCCGAAGGCCGCCGGGGTGTGCTCCTCCTCCTGGTCGCCTCCACCCAGGCCGCTGCACTTCGTGACGCGGTGGTCGGCCACGGCTACCGGTGCACGAGCCAGGCTCTATCCTGACGCCGGACGGATCAGCACGTGAGCACGGTACCGTGACGGACGCCAGCGCAAACGGCAATCACGGCACGCGCTCGCCCTCGTTCTGCCACGTGTGGGGAGGATCGCCTCTCTCGGGCACGGTATCGGTACCGGGGGACAAGTCGGTGTCGCATCGGGCCCTGATGATCGCCGCCATGGCCGAAGGCACGAGCCGCATCCGCGGCCTGTCCGACGGGCAGGATGTTCTCCATACCCGAGACGCGATCGAGCACTTCGGGGCTCGGGTGGCATTCGAGGACGACGCGGCGCTCGTCGACGGGGTCGGTGATCGCCTCCGTCCGCCTGCAGCCGACATCGACTGCGGGAATTCGGGAACCGGGATGCGCCTTCTGGCCGGCATCGCCGCGACCTTGGAAGGGGAGACGGTGCTCGTCGGTGACTCCTCTTTGTCCCAGCGCCCGATGGACCGCATTGCCGAGCCGCTGTCGGCGATGGGCGCTCGAGTGCACGGGCATGGCGAGCGCTGCCTGCCGCCACTTCACGTCGTGGGCGGTGAGCTGCGGGGGATCGACTGGCGTGCGCCGGTCGCGAGCGCTCAGGTCAAATCGGCAATTCTCCTCGCCGGAGTCCGAGCACGCGGCAGCACGGTCGTCCGAGAGCGCGTGATGACCCGTGCGCACACCGAGGAGCTCCTGGCCGTCGCCGGGGCATCGATCAGCGTCGAGACAGACGGACCCGACCGCGTCGTCAGCATCCGGCCCTCCCGGCTCGTTGCTTTCGAGCTGGACGTGCCCGGGGACCCGTCGCAAGCCGCATTCTGGTTGGTGGCGGCCTGTATCGTCCCGGGCAGCAGCGTGTCCGTCCGCGACGTCTACGTCGGTGCGGAACGGATCGGTTTCGTCTCGGTCCTCCAGCGGATGGGAGCCAGGATCACCCAGGGGAGCTTGAGGGAGCACAACGCCACCATGCCCGTGGCCGACATCACCGCGGCCTACGCTCCACTGCATGGCACCACGATCCACGCATCGGAGATCCCCTCGCTCGACGAGGTCCCGATCCTCGCGGTGGCAGCAGTCGCCGCCGAGGGGACGACCGTGTTCCAAGACGTCGGTGAGCTCCGGGTGAAAGAGAGCGACCGCCTGAGCGCGACGGCCGACCTCGTCTCACGGCTCGGCGGCGCCGTCGAGGTGGACGGCGACAATCTTGTCGTCCACGGCTTGGGCCCCGCACCCGAGATGCGCTCCATCCGCTTCGACTGCGCAGGCGACCATCGCCTGGCGATGGCTGCCACGATCGGTGGCCTGGCAGCCAGGACGGGGCCGACCGTGATCGGCAAGTTTGACAGCGTCGACACCAGCTACCCAGGCTTTCTCTCAGACCTCGTCGCCCTCGGAGGAACCCTCGATCGCGAGGGCACACCGGAGCGTTACGGCGATCACGCCCGGCCTGGCATGCCCGGGCGTGTCATCGCGATCGACGGTCCTGCCGGGTCGGGCAAGTCGACCGTCTCGCGCCGAGTGGCGGCCGCGCTCGGACTGGCTCGCCTGGACACCGGGGCAATGTACCGGGCCGTCACGTGGGCGGCCTTGGATCGCGGCATCGATCTGTCCGATCCTGTCGCCCTTGGGCAGATTGCCGCCACTGCCGATCTCCTCGTCGACGACGCACAGGTAGCGATCGACGGTGCGGACGTGACGGGGGCCATCCGTTCCTCCGAAGTGAGCCACGCAGTGTCGAAGGTCGCGGCCACACCGGGCGTGCGCCGCCATCTGGTCGCACGCCAACGGGATTGGGCCACGGCGCACGGTGGCGGCGTGGTCGAGGGGCGCGATATCGGCACCGTGGTGTTTCCCGATGCCGAGCTCAAGGTGTACCTCACGGCATCCGAAGAGGAGCGAGCGCGGCGCCGTTCAGAGGAGTCACCCGGCGGCGTTGCTCGGCGGGACCTTCTCGACTCGACCCGGAGCGCATCTCCGCTGACTCCCGCCGTAGATGCCGTCGTGATCGACACGACCGATCGCGAGGTCGGTGATGTCGTCCACGAGGTGATCTCGTGGATCTGAACGACCGCGAGGGAGGGGGCGACCTGCGGAGCAACGCACCCGGCCGCGGCGCGGTGTTTGACCCGAACCCCCGAGTGACGTTCGGCTACCGGTGCTGCCGGCTGATCTTCGTGGGACTGCTCGGCGCTTGGTTCCGACCTCACGTGAGCGGCCGGGAGCGAGTCCCCAAGGACGGACCGGTGATCATCGCCCCGGTGCACCGCTCGTTCCTGGACTTCGGCTTTGCCGCATTCGTGACCGATCGCAAGCTGTTCTTCATGGCCAAGGACGAGCTGTGGAAGAGCTCACTGCTCGGTCGACTCCTTCTCGGATTGGGGGCATTTCCAGTGCACAGAGAGGCGGCCGACCGTGAGGCCCTCCGGCACGCCGAGGGTGTCCTCCAGCACGGACAGACGCTTGTGCTGTTCCCCGAAGGCACCCGAAAGGCCGGGACGACCATCGGTGAGCTGATGGAGGGGGCGGCCTTTCTCGCTGCGCGCACCGGAGCGACGATCGTGCCCGTCGGCATTGGTGGCTCCGATCGTGCGATGCCCAAAGGCAGTCGGTTTCCCAAGCCGGTCCGTGTCCGCATCGCCGTGGGGGAGCCCATATCGGCTCCGGAGCACAACGAACGCGGTCGGGTCCCGAGGAGCCGCGTGCATGCCACGACCGAGGTGTTGCACCGCCGGCTGCAGGAGGCCTACGACGCGGCGCGGTCGTGACGGCAGCGCTCCGGCCACCACCCTCAGCGCTCGCGGCGCCACGTCTGCAGGACCACCGTGGCGTAGCGCAGGCCGTAGATGAGATTGCCTCCCTTCTTCGAGTTGCCCGAGAGCCGTTCGTGCCACACCGTCGGTCGCTCGAGCACACGCCAGCCTCGGCAGATGCTGGTGATGAGGAGATCGGCCGTCTGGTATTGGTCCTGCTCGAGATGGGGGGCGACGTCGGAGAGCATCGTCGCCCGGAGCGCCCGGTAGCCGTTGGAGGTGTCGGTGAGACGGGTGCCCATCAAAAGGTTCACGAGCATCGAGAAGAACACGACGCCGGCCCGTCGATACCGGTCCGCCGTGCGGTCGACGCCGAGGCGGCGTGACGCGAGCACGAAGTCGGCCGCGTCGTCCACCAGGGGCGCCAGCATGCTCTCGATCTCTGCCGGGTCGTTCTGACCGTCGGCATCGAGGGTGAGGACGTACTCGGCGCCGCCTTCCAGGCAGAGTTGGTAGCCGACCCTGAGGGCCACCCCGTGCCCGAGGTTCACCGGCAGGACGAACGTGCGTGCTCCCAGCTCCTTCGCGACGCGTGCCGTCCCGTCCTCGCCACCATCGATGACGACCAAGGGGGCAACTCGAAGACCGCAGGCCTTCGACGGTACCTGCTCGAGCACGGCGGGAAGATTCGCCTCTTCTTCATAGGCGCAGATCAGTACGACGACCGGAGGAAGCGCGGCATCCGGGTACCGCTCCTCGTAATCACGTCGGCCGAGGTCGATCACGAGAGATTGGAGTGCGCGCGTACGCGTGGGATTGCGATCGGAGACGCTCGGGGACATGCCCCATTCTGACAGCTACGACGCCAAGTCCTCCAGCACGTCAGCCGCGTTTCGCCGTCGATCGTCGCCGAGGATCTCGCGCCGAGCTCGGTCCGGTGCGACGCAGATGACGTCCAATAGCGCGCAGAGGGCACGCAAGAGCTCCCGCAGCTCAGGGGGCGGGGGGAAGTACTCGTCTTCCTCGGTGACGGTCACCGAGGTGGCACCCCCGCGCGGTGCCAGACGGTCCACGACCGCCATGACCAGCTCCTCTGGGGCCGATGCCCCGGCAGTCACGCCGACCACACCACTGAGGTCGTCTGGCAGCTCCGACGCCTCGTTGACGCGCAGGACCCTCGGGCAGCCCGAAGATGCTGCGACTTTCGTGAGCGCCACCGTGTTCGACGAGTTGGCCGATCCGATGACGACGACGGCATCGGACTTCCCGGCGATCGCCCGCAGGGCGCTCTGCCGATTGGTGGTGGCGAAGCACAGATCGCTGCGGTTGGGCATCCACAGATCGGGAAACCGGCGGCGCGCTGCCTCCATCAGCCCGCTCCACTCGTCGTGGCTCAAGGTGGTCTGCGCGAGGAGGGCGACTGGCGAGCTGTCGGCCTCCAAGTCGGAGAGCTCATCCAGATCGGCTTCGTGCTCGATGAGACGGACGGCATCGGGTGCCACGGCCATCGTCCCTACCGCCTCCTCGTGACCGGCGTGGCCCACGTACAGGACGGTGAAGCCCTTCCGAGACCGGACGCGCACCTCATGGTGCACCTTGGTCACCAACGGGCAGACGGCGTCCACCACGACCCGGCCCTGGCGCCTGGCTGCCTCGACCACCTCGGGAGCCGAACCGTGGGCACTCAGCATGACCGGGGCGTTCGGAGGGACGAGTGCGACGTCGTCGACGAACAAGACCCCCTGTGACCTGAATTGCTCGACGACGTAGCGATTGTGGACGATCTCGTGGTAGCAGTAGACAGGGGGCTCGAACACCTTCACCATCCAGGCGAGCGCCTTGATGGCCTTCTCCACGCCAGCGCAGAAGCCCCTCGGCTCAGCCAGCAGGACTTGGTCGACGTCCACGTGCTCAGGCTACCCGGGACAGTGGACGGCACCGCCGCAGCGGCTCCGCCCGTGGTGGCCAGTCCGCCATGGCGGAGGTGGCGTGCCGGGTACGCTGGCACCCGTGACGGCGCCACGGGTGACGGTGGTGGTCGGGTCGTCGCCGGCCGAGCGAGCTGGCGTGGCCGTCGGCGACGAAGTGCTCTCCTTGAACGGCCATCGGCCGAGGGACGTCATCGAGTACCACCAACTGGCCGACGGGCCCAAGGTGTCCCTCGGCATCCGTACGAGCGGTGGTCGCTCCGAGGTCCTCGAGGTCGACAAGGCTGCCGGGGAACCGCTGGGGATCCAAGTCTCCTCGGCCGTGTTCGACCGGGTCCGGACCTGCGACAACCACTGTGCCTTCTGCTTCATCTACCAGCTTCCGAAGGGGATGCGAAAGAGCCTCTACCTGAAGGACGACGACTACCGGCTCTCGTTCCTCTACGGGAACTTCACCACCCTCACGCGCTTCACCGAGCTCGATGCCGAGCGTGTCCTCGAGGAGCGCCTCGGCCCCCTGTTCGTCTCCATCCACGCCACCGACCCCGAAGTCCGCGCCCGGCTGCTGCGGAATCCCAAGGGTGCCACCAGCCTTCGATGGCTCCGGATCCTGCTCGACGGCGGTATCGAAGTGCATGGGCAGATCGTGGTCTGCCCAGGCGTAAACAGCGGTGACGTCCTGGTCGACACGTTGGCCGGCATCCTCGACGAGTACCACCGCCTGTCGTCGGTCGGCATCGTCCCTCTGGGGCTCAGCGCGCACTCGAAAGAGTCGGACATGCGCGCCCACACCAGGGACGAGGCGATCGAGACGTGCGAGATCGTGTCCGAGTGGCAGGACATCGCCACGGAGATCCTGGGCCGGCGCCTCTTCTACGCTTCCGACGAGTACTACCTGATGGCCGGGCGCGAGATGCCCAGCCTCGAGAGCTACGACGGGTTCCCCCAGCACGAGAACGGCATCGGGATGGCGAGGGCATTCGAGAGCGCCTTTCGTGGGGCGCCGGCGACCGACGGCGGGGTGCGGCCCGGGTTCTTCGCGTCGGTCGACGGCGCACCGGCGACCGGCTACCGCGCCGAGAGGCTACCGGCCGCATCACCCCGCCACCGGCACGGCGATCGAGCGCGGACGGTAGTGCTCACGGGCTCGTTCGGGGCTCGCGTCCTCGAGCCGCTGTTGGCCTCTCTGGGACGTTCGGACGTGGATGTGCTCGAAATCCCCAACCGCTTCTTTGGAGGAACGATCGGCGTCGCCGGTCTCCTCACCGGCAGCGACCTCTCCGAAGCCCTGGAGGGAGCTCCCGCCGGTCATCGCTACCTGCTGCCAGACGCCTGCCTCTCCGAAGGGCGCTTCCTCGACGGGCTCACCTTGGACGACCTGCCTCGTCCGGTCGAAGTCGTGGCGACCGAGGGGCGGGCGCTCAGGATGGCTCTCGAGCAACTCGGGTGACGAGGACGCGCCCTGTGCCACGTTCCCATCGACCTCTCGTCGTCGTCGCCGGAAGGCCGAACGTGGGCAAATCATCTCTCGTGAACCGGATCGCCGGGCATCGAGTGGCGGTCGTCGAGGAGTCTCCGGGTGTCACCCGGGACCCCAAGGAGATCGACGCCGAGTGGGGTGGGACGCCGTTTCGCCTCATGGACACGGGAGGGTGGGTCGCGAGGGGGGACGCGCTCGACGCCAAGGTGAGCAGGAGAGCGGAGGAGTCCCTGGCGGCGGCGGACCTGGTGCTCTTCGTCGTGGATGTGAACGTCGGTCTCACCGAGGACGACCGAGCTGCCGCTCGGACCGTCCTGCGCACCGGCGTACCAGTGCGCCTGGTGGCGAACAAGGTCGACGACACCGCTCGTGAACCTGCAGCCTGGGAGTTCCTCTCCCTCGGGATGGGTGATCCCTGGCCCGTGAGCGCCATCCACGGCCGGGGATCCGGCGACCTTCTGGACGAGGTGGTCCGCTTGCTCTCCGAGCTGTCTCCGGCGCCCGGCGGCCCGACGGGCCTCGATGAGCTGACGGCTCTCGACGGGCTGACGGCTCTTGACGGGCCGGCGGGCCTCGACGAGCACGCCCGCCCGCCCAGCGTTGCCCTCGTCGGACGGCCAAACGTCGGAAAGTCGACGCTGTTCAACCGCCTCATCGGCCAAGAGCGC
Source organism: Actinomycetes bacterium (assembly GCA_021791615.1). Next base: position 7,898 of record JAJYWG010000156.1, on the reverse strand, counting down.
TCGATCGTCCACGACCTTCCCGGCACCACCCGTGACACCATCGACACGCTGGTGAGCACCCCGGACGGCGATCTCGTGTTCATCGACACCGCAGGGATGCGCCGGCCGGCCCGCACCGAGAGGGGAGTGGAGTCGTACTCGGTGATCCGTGCTCTCGACGCTCTCGACCGGGCTGACGTGGCGCTCCTGGTCATCGACGCGACCGTCGGCGCAACCCACCAGGACCAGCGCCTTGCCGAGCGGATCGGCGTCTCGGGAACGGCCGCGGTCGTTGTCGTGAACAAGTGGGACCTGGTCGGTACCGCCACACGAGAGGAGATCCTCGAAGGGATCGGTGAGCGCCTGGCATTCGTCGGAATGGCTCCGGTGCTCAAGGTCTCGGCTTCATCAGGCCGCGGCGTCCATCGAGTGGTCCCGGCAATCCGCGACACGGTGAGCGCGTACCACCATCGGGTGCCCACCGGGGTGCTCAACCGCGCCCTCAAGGCCATCCAGGAAGCCCAAAGCGCGCCGAGGGCGCGGATCCGTTACGGGGTGCAAGGAGCCATCGACCCGCCGACCTTCACGCTGTTCGCGACCGGACGGCTTCCCCAGACCTACTTGCGCTACGTCGAGCGCCGCCTTCGTGAAGACCTCGATCTGGGCACGACGCCGCTGAAGCTCCGGGTGCGGACCAGCGGAGGGCGCTGAGGAGGATCGAAGATGCCCTGGTGCGAAGAGTGTGATCAACTCGTCGAGGAAGAAGATCTCGACGACACCGGCTCATGTCCCACCTGCGGCAACCCGCTGGACGAAGACGATCACCGTCCCGTGCCCTGGTACTTCAAGGCGATGATCGTCGCCTCGATCATCTATCTGGGCTACAGGGCATATCAGGGGATCACCTGGGTCGTGCACCACGCGTGAACGGGCGTCGCGTACGCCCACTCCGCCATGAAGGGCGTAGCGTTGCTGTGTATGGCGATCTACCAGCTTGACGGGCGCGTGCCGGCCATCGACCCTGCTGCCTACGTGCATCCCGACGCAGTCGTGATCGGTGACGTGGCGATCGGACCAGATGCGTCCGTATGGCCAGGGGCCGTCCTGCGCGGGGACTATGGCACTATCACCATCGGAAAGCGTTCGTCGGTGCAGGACGGGACCGTCATCCATGCCGGCCCCGGGTTCCCGACGGTCGTGGGTTCGGGGTGCGTGATCGGTCACGTCGCCCACCTGGAAGGCTGCACCCTCGAAGACGACTCGCTGGTCGGGTCCGGGTCGATCGTGCTCCACCACGCCGTGATCGGCACCGGGGCAACGGTCGGCGCCAATGCCGTCGTGCCCAACCGCATGGCAGTCCCGCCTGGAGCACTGGCCTTAGGGGTTCCCGCGACGGTTCGCCTCGCTGCTTCGAATTTGGACATCATCCGCCTGTCGGCCGACGAGTACGTTGCCAATGCCCGCCGCTACCGAACGGGACTGCGTCGCTTGGACTGATGATGGCTATCGGCTGAGGCCGGGCGAGCGGGCCGGCTCGGCGGTGCTGCCGTTGCCACTCTCCTGCGCGATGCCGTTGCCGCTCGCGCTATCGGCCCCGGCACCCACCAGCTCGGGAACAGTCGGACCACGGGCTGTACCGGCACCGTCCTCGTCATGGGCGGCCGCGTCGTGCGCTGCCATCCCGGGCGCCGACCCCACGTACCGAGCCGACTCGAGGATCCGGTGCTCACCTCGCATCCAGGACGCCGCCGCGGCCAGGAGACACATCACGAGAGCGAACACGAAGACCACCACCAAGCCGTGGTGGAACGGTCCGGAGATGAGGCTCGGGAAGAACGTCTTGCCCGTGAGCGTGCTCGATGCCGCCGGACCGACCTGCTTGAGGACATGGGGGCCGAGAAGCTGGGCCATCGGGTTGTAGCCGAGGAAGCTGGCGAACAGGTACCCCATGGGCGGGAGGTGGGCGAGGGCCGCCGCCGAAGCTGACGGCACGCCATGGGCGGTCAGCCCCTTGAAGAGGGTCGACGGCATGCTCGATGCCAGTCCGACGATCATGAGCGAGAAGAACACCCCCATGGACAGGGGCATCCCGGTGTTCATGAACGTCGTGCGCATCCCAGATGCCGCACCCCGGTGCTCGGCAGGGGCCGAGTTCATGATCGCCGCCATGTTCGGCGCGGCGAACAGGCCCATGGCCGCTCCGTTCACGAGGGCGAGGACGGCGAAGACCGGGTAGGAGAAGTCCACGGGGATCACCAGGAACAACCCGAACGAGACCGCAGCCAGGAGCATGCCGCCGGTGGCGAAGTACCGAGCACCGAAACGGTCCGAGAGGGCGCCGGCCAGGGGGCTCGCAACCAGGAAGCCGAAGGTGAACGGGAGAAGGTAGATCCCGGCCCACAGCGGGGTCACCGAGTAGGTGTAGCCGTGGAGCGGGAGCCAGATGCCCTGGAGCCAGATCACCAGGATGAACATGAGACCGCCACGACCGATCGCCGCCAGAAGGCTCGCGATGTTCCCGGCGGTGAACGCCCGGATCCGGAAGAGCGACATCTTGAACATCGGGTCGGACACCTTGTTCTCGATCAGCGCGAACGCCCCCAGCAGGGCGACCCCGCCGATGATGCACGACAAGACCAGCGGGCTGGTCCACCCCATCGTGTCGTGCCCGTAGGGTCGGATCCCGTAGGTGATGCCGACGAGGATCGCCGTGAGCCCCGCGCCAAAGGTGATGTTCCCGACCCAGTCGATCCGAGAAGGAGTGCGAATGCCGCGCTCTTCGAGCTTCCAGTAGGCCCAGAGCGTGGCGAAGATCCCGATCGGCACGTTGATGAGGAAGACGAGACGCCAGTCGATGCTCGCCAGCACACCGCCCAGCACCAGGCCGATAAAGCTCCCGACGATCCCGGCGATGGTGTTGACCCCCATCGCCATGCCGCGCTCCTCTGCGGGGAACGCGTCAGTGAGAATCGCCCCGGAGTTCGCGAACAGGAACGACGCTCCCACGCCTTGGACCATGCGGACGATGATGAAGGCCAGCGCCCCGGTGGACCCGTGCCAGGGTTCGAACGCCAGGAAGGCCGAGGCGACGGTGAACACGACGAACCCGAGGTTGTACGTGCGCACCCGACCGAAGATGTCCCCGAGCCGCCCGACGGTGACAACGAGGACGGCGACCACCAGCATGTAGCCCATGAGGACCCACAGCAGGTAGGAGAAGTTGGCAGGGTCGAGAGGGTTGAGGTGGATCCCCCGGAAGATGGCCGGGAGGGCGATGATGAGCGCCGAGCCGTCGATCGCGGCCATGAGGATGCCGATCGTCGTGTTGGACAGGGCGACCCACTTGTAGCGGTCCGGACGCGGTGGGCTTGCGTGCCCGGCCGCATCCGCGCCCGGCGTCCCCGGCGCGGCCATGGCGTTCCCGCTCAGGCTCTCCTTGCTTTCGGTCATTCACCTGCTCCATTTCTCGCTGTGCGGACTATTATACTGTCGAAGTATGAGAGTCATGCACCAACCCGTGGCCGAGGTCGGTCCTCACCGGAGGTCGTGCCGTGGCGCGTAGCTCGGCTTCGGCCCGACCGGGAACGGCCGGCCCGGACCGTGCCGCGAGCACCGCGGCCACCGGCCGCGCCGACGACCGGGGAGCGACGTCTGGGCGCGCCGGGCAGTTGGATCGCCTCGCGGAGCTCTTGCCCGCTATCCAGACGCGAGTGCGGGCCACCAAGCCACCAGAGCTCACCGCCGAGTTGGGCTCGATCACCCTGCACCAGCTCGAGGCGGTGCGCCTGGTCCAGCCCGACGGGCTCACCATGAGCCGGCTTGCCGAGGCCCTCAGGATCTCCGAGAGTGCGGCGACGGCGCTCGTTGACCGCCTGGTGCGCCACCGTCTCATCGAGCGGGCGGAAGACCCCGAGGACCGCCGTGTCGTCCGTATCGTCCCCTCGGACCTCTCGCGCGAGCTGGCCGAGCGCTTCGTCACCCACCAGCGGCGGGTGCTCGAAGAGGCATTCGCCGTGCTCGGCGACGGCGATCTCGATGTGCTCGTCGGCCTCCTCGAGCGCGTCGTCACCCGCTTCGACGCTCCCGAAGAGGCCCCGGGCGCGGGACATGGCCGTCTCGGGCTGCCTCGAGACACGGACGGGTGACCCGAGATGCAAATGGGGTCGTGGGATGGGAGGGAGTACCAGGCTCGCTTTGACGCGATGGCCAGCAGAGGGATCGACGTCCACGGAGAAGCGGCGTTCGTCATGGGCTACGGCCCTCGATCAGTGCTCGACGCCGGCTGCGGTAGCGGGCGGGTGGCCATCGAGCTCACCCGGAGAGGCGTCGACGTGGTGGGAGTCGATGCCGACCCCTCGATGATCGCCGAGGCCCGGCGTCTCGCTCCTGACCTGACTTGGCACCACGAGGACATGACCGAGCTGGAGCTGCCTCGACAGTTCGACCTCGTCGTCATGGCCGGCAACGTGCCGATCTTCTGCCCGCCGGACAAACGCCGTGCCCTCGTCCAGGCCTGTGCCGCTCACTTAGGGGCGATGAGCCTCCTCGTGTGCGGTTTCCAGCTCGGTCGGGGCTACGGGATCGACGAGTACGACGCAGCTTGTGAAGATGCCGGTCTCGACCTGGTGGAGCGCTACGCCACCTGGGACCGAGCGCCCTACCGGCCCGAGGCGGACTACGCCGTCTCCGTCCACCGGCCGCGGGCGGGTACCGTGAACCGCCCCGCGCCGCTTGCCGCAGCGGGGCCGCACACAGGACGATGAAGGTCGATCCCGAGCGAACCGGGGGCTGACGATGGATGCGACCACGCACAGAGGAGGTGCTCGATGAGCCCGAAAGGCACGCATGCGAACGGGTGGACGGCCCCGGGGTTCGAACCGGTGCAAGTCGCCTTCGAGCGCAATTTCGAGGTCGACGGCGAAGTCGGCGCTGCTTTCGCCGCGTATCACCGAGGTCGCAAGGTCGTCGACCTGTGGGGAGGCACCGCCGACGTGACGAATGGAGCCCCTTGGCAGGAGGACACGATCGTCCTCGTGTACTCGACCACCAAAGGGGTGACGGCAATGTGCGCCAATCGTCTGGCCCAGGAGGGACTGCTCGATATGGGGGCACCGGTGGCCGAGTACTGGCCTGAGTTTGCCCAGGCCGGCAAAGAGGCGGTCACCGTGACCGACCTCTTGTCCCACCGAGCCGGCGTGGCGTGGATCGACGGCACGATGTCGACCGCTGATGCACTCGCGTGGGAACCCGTGATCCGAGCATTGGAGGGACAGGCGCCCTCGTGGGTGCCAGGCACGGACCACGGGTACCACGCAACGACGTACGGCTGGCTCGTCGGTGAGGTCATCCGCCGGGTGAGCGGTAAGAGCGTGGGGACGTACTTGCGAGACGCGATCACTGCTCCGCTCGGTGCGAGCTTCTTTGTCGGGCTCCCTGCGTCGGAGCATGCTCGGCCGGCCAGGCTCGTGTCGTTCATCGACGCACTGGCCAGCGGCCGCATCGACGCCAGCGGCGCAGATGGACCGGGTGACGCCGAGATGATCGAGCGAGCAAAGACCTACCTGGCGCCTGGAGGGCCGCTCATGCTGGCGCTCGGTGCACCAGGTGGCGCGCTGTCGGACCAGAAGATCTGGGATAGCCCCGAACTGTGGTCTGCAGAGATACCGGCGGCGAACGGGATGTGCGACGCACGATCCCTCGCTGCTCTCTACGGTGCGTGCGTGGGAGAGATCCACCTGCCCGACGGCGGGAGCTACCGCCTCCTCTCGGCCGAGCAACTCGACCAAGCACTCGTCCAGCAAACCCAGGGACCCGATCGTGTGCTCCTTGGCCTCGATCTCCAGTGGGGGCTCGGGTTCATGCTGAACCGGGGGATCATCGCCGAGTCCGGCATGGGTGGACCACGCACGTTTGGGCATTACGGGATGGGTGGATCGGTGGGCTGGGCAGATCCCGATCTCGGCTTGGGAATGGGCTACGTGATGAACCGCATGTCCCTCGGCATGGCCGGCGACAAGCGGAGCCATCGCCTGATCACGGCCACTTTGGAGGCAGCGCGCACTCTCGACGGGTGATCCCACGGATCTCCTCTCGTGCGGGGAGCACCGTGCACCATGCCGGGACCGATCTTTTGCGCACTGGTCTACACTGGCATTCGCTTCGGCGGGCTGTGGCGCAGCTTGGTTAGCGCGCTTGACTGGGGGTCAAGAGGTCCCGGGTTCAAATCCCGGCAGCCCGACCACGAAACATCCTGTGGAGATGTGGTGTGTGGAGGGGAGGAGGAATGCACATGCCCGGACTGGCGAGCAGACCTTGAGTGCCGCTGAGCGGATCGCTGCGACGAGCCTCCATCCCCTTGGCGCCGTCGCCGGGCGTACCCTCTGCCGCGCCGCCGGGCGTACCTCGTGATGTTCTTCTACCGTGAGCGCCATCCACTCCGGCATCGTTGGCTGCCCCGCCGTGTGCGCCGAGCTAGAGCCGTGGCGTGGCACCTGGGAATCGGCAGGAAACGCCAAAGGGGGCGCCGGCGGCGCTGAAGGCGCATGCCGAGCCCGCGTCACAGCGGAGGGGCACCGGCATGCACCTGCGCCCGGGGACTGCCCATGGACCCTGGGAGAGCCTTGGGGCCGAACCCGCCAGCTTCTATCCGATGAACGACGTGTAGTCCTTCACCAGCTTGTCTTCGATCTCGAGGTTCCACGCACTCTCGGCCACATCGACGACGAGGAAAAGGTCGGAGAGCAGCAAGGTCTCGAGTGCCGCGACACCCAGGTGCTCCAACCACTTGCCGACACCGACTCGAACAGTGAAATCGTCCGGTGCACCCGAGATCACCACCGTCATCGCTCGGTCGGCGTCGACGACGCCCCGCAGGAAGCCGCCTTTCTTTGCCTGGATCGCCACGCCGTGCGCGCTGGGGGCCGAGGTCTGCACGGTGAACCCGTCATTTTTAAAGAATTCCTCGATGTGTGCCTGGAGCGCACCCAGATCAGTGCCTTTGCCCTTGAACTGCTCGACCTTTTCTCCGATCATCTTTCTCTCCTGTCTCTTGTTGACTGCACCTACAACGCCGCCGTTCCGTCTGACAGAGCTCCCGACGACCCGGGGTCCCGGATCGAAAGAACGCGCACTGCAGCAGGCGCACCGGACTGATAGGCAGACCGTAACCCCAATTCCGCCCCTTGGGACAGCGCCCTGCCGCTGGCGGCGTTCGGAGCGTTCGGAGCCTGCGGCGCGGGCAAGGAGGCAAATTTTGGGCCATGGCCCTGATTGTCACCATCGCGCCTGGCAGGTAGTAGACCTCACGCGCGCTACCACGTACTTCGCAAATCGTTCCGGGGTTCGTGCAACGGGCTCAGCGGATAGTCGCAATTGGCGGTCCAGTTGGCTGGGGCCAGTCGGCGTGCCGGGCTCGCTCGACTTGGCATTTCGAAGGGTACTGATCCCAGCGCCTACAACCGCTCGGCGATTGTCACCGTGTTCGACTACACCTCACACTCAGTGTGGCTGGCCGACTGCCCCGATTACAATGACGCATCGACCACCCTGGCCGCGCTCTACGAGATCGCGGAGCGCATACCCGAGCACCTCCGCTGCAGCAGCCATTTCTCAACCCTATGACGTCCGCGCCGCAGCTGTCGCGCTCACTGGTTGACTTCGTCTACCCTTTCATCACCTTATGCCTGCTCCGGACTGCTACAGCCTGCTGCCCTATGCCACCCAGGAGCTCCGCCGGGCGCTGGTTGATGCCGCAGACGCTGGGTATGGAGGAATCGAGCTGGTCGAGGACCATTTAGCCTCAATCCACCGCGCAACTGCGTGAACTGAACGAGCGCGCATCCGCGGAAAGTGCCTCCCCGCCTGCGAAAATGGTTGTTGCAAACACGCCATTTCCGACAGGATCAAGGAGGCACTTCCAG
>JAJYWG010000097.1 GCA_021791615.1 Actinomycetes bacterium | reverse complement strand
GATGCGCTCGAGCATCCCGTCGAAGGCGGCCCGCAGCCGGCCCACCTCGTCGTCGGCTCCGCCCTCGGTGCCAAGACGCGCGCCGAGGTCGCCGACGCTCGCCTCCACCGCCGCCCGGGTGACCGCTCCGACGGTGCGAAGCAGGCGGCGCATCACGAGGAACGAGCTGAGCAGGCCCGCCGCCACTGCTACCGCCGCCTCGGCACCTGCCAGCAGAAGCACCTGGTCGCGCTGGGTCCGAAGGCCTGCCAGGTCGGCCGCGGCCACCAGTACGCCGATCGTCGAGCCGCTGGCGGTCCGGATGGGGCTCGCCAGCACCAGGTAGCTCGACGCCCCGACCGTGACGTCCTGCAGCTTCGAGCGCGCCGGTGGCGCCGCCAGCCACCCGGCGACGGTCGGGCGCGACGCCAGCACCTCGCCCCCCGCGCTGGCAAGGGTAGGCTGGCCCTTCAGCCCGACCACCAAGAGGTGCCCCGCGGCGAGCACATGGGTCTGCAGGTACGCGCGCGAGAAGACCTCCATGCCCTGGCCGGCGGGGCGCTGCGCCGCGGCGCGGGCATACTCGGGACCCTCCTCGGAGAGGTCCGAGACAATCGTGTGGGTGTAATGCGAGCTGAACCCGTGGACCACCTCCACGGTCACCGCTCCCAGCACCACCATCAGCACCACCCCATGGACGACCAGCAACCTCGCCCCGGTCCCAAGGCGCCACCCCCGACGACGCCCGGAGCCTCCGGGCGCCGCCGGGCGACCGTCGAGCCCGCCGCCGGTGCCAGGGGCCCGCCGCCCGAACCTCGCCCTACCCATAGGGACATGCCCGCTCGAGTCGGGCGCAGCCCGGGACGGCCGCCGCCTCTTCGATCACCGATCGGTCGCCGGGGAAGCAGGCGGGATGGTCGTCGCCGGCCGGACCGTCGGCTTCAGCTGCTCGGCCTCCCGTGAGTCGCTGCCGATGGGTGCCGGCAGGCTCGATACCGGGCGGTCGGGCGTCACCACCTCCACCGGCAGACCGGTGCTCAAGCTCCGGCCCGAGCCAGCTCCGGCCGGTGTCACTGCGGGCGACCGACCTGCAGTGGCGGCCGGCACCGTGACCGGCCCAGGAAGCCTGGTCGCCGATGATGGGATGCCGATCCTGACGGCGACCGTCGCTGCGGTCGCCACAATGAGGACAGCCAGGACACTCCATACGGTTCGCATGCATCCATTCTCCTACCGCACAGGGGGACATGACAGGCGCGCCGTCGGCTCGCACGCCATGTCCCAGGTCGGCCACCTCTCCCGGTGCTCCCGACAGCCGGCAGGGGCCAACCGCTGCGACTCAGCACCACGCTTAGGGCGATCCCCAGCGGTCGACGAGCGCCAATGCGGCGACGGCACGGCCAAAACAGGCGGGGACCCGGTGGCCGCATGACGATCACGTAGATACAAACCACCCCCAGCCGGACGCGGATCCGATGGCGGCGGCCGGATCGGAGGTGATCGTCTCACGACGCTCGACCACGCCCACGTCGAAGCCGCCCCAGCGAGCGTCGGCGAGCAGCCGGGCGAGGCCGGGTCGTTCGAGGGGAGAACTGAGGCCGACGTCGGCGTGGTGGCGACGGGCCAGCCGCCCCGTCACCGGACGAACGCGGCGACCATGGTGATCCGGATGTCCACCGGTCCCGAGCATCGGGGACGGCGTCGACTCTGGCGTAGATGGCTACTCGGCGCATCGCTCCTCCCCTGCGACTGGCTGGTCGGCGGATGTCCGGGAGAGAGACTGGGGGGCCCTGCCAGCGCTCCCAGCACGCCTTGCGCCGCCGCCATCGGCCTTCATCGTGGTGCCTCCTCTGGTTGTGTCCACCCATGACCCCCGCTCCCTCGCCTCGCACGGCATCCGCGTCAACGCGGTCGCACCAGGACCGATATGGACCCCGCTCATCGACACATCCCTGCCGCCCGAGCAGCACGGCGAATTCGGCCGCCACGTTCCACTCGGGCGCCCTGGACAACTCGCCGAGGTCGCCCCCCTGGCCAGCCAGGACGCCTCCTACATCACCGGGCAGGTCCTGCACGTCAACGGCGGCATAATCGTCAACAGCTGACACCGCCCGACGCCGGCTCACACCACCCGACGCCAACCTGGAGGGTGCGGAACTCTTCAGCGGGAAGTTCCCCGTGGTGGCGGGACAGCAGGGAAAGTCGTCCGGTTGGCAGCTTCGGTAGCCCGGTCCCAGCGGCGAGCCGCAAAGATGGACTGCTTCGATCTCCGCTCTGCCCTCCATCAGCGCCCGAGCGATGCGGTGCATTCCGTCCATGACCCGGTGTCACTCACTGTCCGACCAACGCCGGCGAGATGCACGGGCAGCGGGGCCGACTGCGCCTGCCCAGTGCCCGGTCACCCCACCGTCATCGGGCGCACCGCCGGAACTCGTCAGGCGTTTTCGGAGACGAGCTTGGCCCTGAAGCTGACGATGACCACTCCAGTGGCGGGTCCGTGGCTCGACGCGTCGCCGCTGAACCCCGGGAATGGATCCGGCGCAGCCCCAGAGTTGCGCCCTGTTTGGCTCTAGCGCGCCGAGCGCCGGGCTGGCGGCGGGGCGAGCCATCCTTGGTCTTGGGCGATGCGTACGGCGTCGGAACGGTTGCGTGCCCCGAGCTTGTTGATGACGACCGACAGGTGGTTCTTGACGGTTCCTCCCGACAGGTGCAGCACCTCGGCGATGTCGGCGACCGTCGCTTGGTCTCGTGCCGCGCAGAGGACCTCAAGCTCCTTGGGAGTGAGCGGGTTGTCTCCTGCGGTGAGCGCCGCGAGGGCGAGCTCGGGGTCGACGACGGTGTCGCCGGCGAGAGCCCGGCGAATGGCGGCGGCAAGCTCTCTTGAGGGGCGGTCCTTGAGGAGGTAGCCCGATGCGCCGCTGTCCATGGCACGGCGCAGGAAGCCGGGCCGCCCGAACGCGGTGACGATCAAGACCTTGATCGCTGGCAGCTCCCGGCGAAGCTCGGCCGCGGCATCTAGGCCGTCACCGTCGGGCATCTCGATGTCGATCAGGGCGACGTCGGGATTGCTGCGTCTGGCCGCGGGGAGGACGTGTGCTCCGCTGGACACCTGCGCCACCACCTCGATGTCGGGCTCGAGGGACAGGAGCGTGGCGAGCGCTTCGCGCATCATCACCTGGTCTTCGACGAGCAGAACGCGGATCATGGCGCGGCGCCGGTGACCGAGCGCGACGCCGGCGGGGAGGTCGCTGAGAGCCCGGCGGGCAAGGGGACCGACACCGAGAGGAGGAAGCCGCCCTCGGCGCCTACCTTCGTGTCGAGGGTCCCGCCAATCACGTTGACGCGCTCCGCGAGGCCTCGCAGGCCGTTGCCTGCAGGCGCCGCCGGGCCGTGGTCGGCTGGGCCGATGCCGTCGTCGGCGACGGTCAGGGTCGCTTCTCGGGCGCTCAGGTCGAGGCTGATCGTGCAGGTCGATGCTCGGCTGTGGCGGATGACGTTGGTGACGCCTTCGCGCAACGCCCAAGCCAGCGGGGCCTCGACTCCGCAGGGCATGTCTGGCTGGCCCAGGCATTCTCGCAGGGCGATGCCCGCTGCGCCCAGCGCCCGGCGCGCTCCTTGGATCTCGACGGCCAGAGAGGGCCGGCGATAGCCGCTCACCGCGTCACGGACCTCGTGGAGAGCCTGGCGCGTGATCTGCTCGATGTCGGCCATCTCCGTGGCTGCCCGGCCGGGTTGATCGGCGACCAATCGGGAGGCGACCTGGCTCTTCAGGGCGATCACCGACAGGGAATGGCTGAGCAGCTCGTGGAGGTCCCGGGCGAAACGCAGCCTCTCCTCGGCGACCGCCGCAGCCGCCTGGTCGGCCTGGGCCCGGCGCAGCGTCTCGTTGGCCGCCACCAGCCGGGTCACCCCGTAGACGCCGGCACCGACGCCGAGGACCACGACCGCGACCGACACCAGGTTCGTCCCACTCAGGCCGGTGGCGGCCCCCACACTGATGGCGAGACCGGCGAGAAGCGCGGCGGGCCAAGCTCTGCCACCGAGGGCGACGATCGCCGGCCATAGGCAGTACACGTAGGAATAGACCCACTCCGGCCGGTCATAGACGACCAGGAAGCTGACCGCTCCGACGAGGACCGCCGCCACCGCCACCACCAACAATCGATCCATCCGGGCGCGGGTGGGATCGGGCAGGGCGCAGAAGGCGAGGTAGGCGGCGCTGAAGACGGCGGCGACGGCGCTGACCACGACCAGGTGGAGCGTGGTGTCGCGCGCGTCGCTGTAGGTGGCCGCCAAGGGGTAGGCGATGAAGCCCAGCCAGACTGCCACCGACAGCCTGGCGGGCAACGACCGACCCCACCCGTCCGGGCTCGGAAGCTGGTCTTCGGGCACGCCCCATACGCTACGAGCATTCGTTGCAGAGCACCCATGTCCGGGAGCGGTCTTGTCGTCGCTTGCCTGGCGTCTCACGCCTTCACACCCGGGCCGTGTCACGACGGAACCGCCAGATCGCCCCCCCGACGAAGACCGCCAGCCATACCATCAGGCTGGCCGCCCACGCCCAGTCGAAGGCACCGCCGACGAGGGGGTGGTGGACGAGCTCGTTGAGCCCATAGAGCGGGGTGAGCTCTGCTGCGGTGCGAAGTCCCGACGAGAACTGGCTCAGGGGGATGAACAGGCCTCCTCCGAAGGAGAAGAGCATCAGCACGAAGCCGATCACCTGCATCACGTTCTCCGAAGGCAGCAGGTAGCCGACGAACAGCCCGAAGGCGGCGAAGAGCAGCGACCCGATCCACACGCACGCCCCGGTGAGGACCCACAAGTAGATCGGCATCGACGGCTTGCCGACGATGACCCCGGCCGCATAGACGACCAGGACCGAGGCGAGCCCGAGCACGAGCGAGGTAAGCATCTTGATCGCGATGTAGGCGACCGGCGACAGCGGGGTAATCCGCAGTTGGCGGCTCCACCCCTGGGCGCGTTCCACCGAGACCATCGCGCCCCCGCTGGTGGTGGCGAGCACCGCCCCGTAGAGGGCCATGGAGATCATGATGAACGCCGAGACGTTGCCGTGCCCGGCTCGCTTGTTCGCATATGCGGCGTTCAGCCCGAAGACCAAGAAGAACAGCACAGGGGCGATCAGGGTGAAGATCATCGTGCGCCGGTTACGCAACAGGCGGCGGACCTCCAAGCGCAGGATCGCCACGCTGAAGCCTCCCAGCGGCGGGGTCCTGCGCTCGGCCACGCTGGTCGAGGTAGCGGTCGTCGAGGTAGCGGTCATCGCTGTTTTCCTGTCGGGGCGCCAAGGCTGTTGTCGGCGTTACCGGTCAAGGCGAGGAATGCCTCTTCGAGCCCCCGGGCGGTGATCTCGACGTCGTGTGCTGCGGTGTTGTTCAACAGGTGGCGGGCGACCGTGTCGGTATCGGCGGCATGGATCAACACGGTGTCACCGCGCACCTCGACGCCCTGTGCTCCGGGGACCGCCCGAAGGACAGCCTCGTCCGCGCCGGGCAGGGTGGCTCTCACGGTGCGGCCCGACGCCAGGGCCTTGACCTGCGCCGCGGTGCCATCCGCGACGATCTCGCCCTTGTGGATCACCACGATCCGATCCGCGTACGCGTCGGCTTCTTCGAGGTAGTGGGTGGCGAAGACGATCGTGCGGCCCTGCGCGGCATCGTGGCGGATCGCTTGCCAGAAGTCACGGCGGCCTTCCACGTCCATGCCCTGGGTGGGCTCGTCCAAGATGAGCAGCTCGGGGTCGGGCAGCAGCGCCATGGCGAATCGCAGCCGTTGCTGCTCGCCCCCCGAGCACTTGGCGACACGGCGCCCGGCGATACCGGCGATCCCGGCACGTTCGAGGACCTCGGCAACGGGACGGCTCATCGCGAACAGCCTGGCCGTGAAGTCCACGGTCTCGGCCACCGTGAAGTCTTTGAGCAGGCCACCGCTCTGCATGACCGCCGAGACGAGACCTCTGCAGATCGCCTGGCGTGGGGCCATGCCGTACACCTCGACCTCGCCGGCACTCGGCCGGGACAGGCCGAGGATCATGTCGATCGTCGAGGTCTTGCCCGCCCCGTTGGGGCCGAGGAACGCGACGACCTCACCCGGCCGGACGGCGAGGTCGATCCCCTTCACCGCGTGGACAGCACCGAAGCTCTTGCGCACACCCTGCAGGTCGACCGCCAACGGCATCGTTCGATCGTCCCCACCGGGTCTCCCCTCCGGTCCTGTCCGGTCGCGCGTGCTCACCGCCGCCTCGACGCGGCCGCGCGAGGCGCTGGGTGCTCGCTGCCCAAGTCAGCATGGAACAGCGAGCGCGCCGGACCGGGTGACTCTCGGGCTGGCGCCCGAGACCGGAAGGGGTAGTTCCATGCCAGCGCGCCGAAAGCTGAGCGGTGGTTCCGAGGAGGCAGGCC
>JAJYWG010000059.1 GCA_021791615.1 Actinomycetes bacterium | reverse complement strand
CGATCGCGGCAGAGGAGGGCCTGGCGGCGCGGTGGTGGCGCGAGGTCCCGGTCGACCCCGGCCCCCTCGGCGGCGCAGCCCGGCGGACGGCGCCCCGCATCGAGCAGGTGGTGCTGGCCCCGGCCGGCCCCGGCCGTGCCCCGGGCGCCGGCGCGGGGGCACCGGACCCTCTCGCCCTGGACCGCACGGCCTACGTCGTGCGCAAGCGGGTCGAGCACACGGTCGACGGGGTGTACGTGCCCTCGCTCTCGGCCCGCACCCTCGTCTACAAGGGGATGCTGACGTCGCACCAGCTGCGGGCCTTCTACCCCGACCTCTCCGACGGCCGGTTCGAGAGCGCGCTGGCGATCGTGCACTCGCGCTTCTCCACCAACACCTTCCCGAGCTGGCCGCTGGCCCACCCCTACCGCTACCTGGCCCACAACGGGGAGATCAACACGCTGGCCGGCAACCGCAACTGGATGCGCGCCCGGGAGGCGCTGCTCGAGACCCCGCTCATCGCAGGGGACCTCGAGCGCATCTTCCCGGTGTGCACCCCAGGGGCGAGCGACTCGGCCTCCTTCGACGAGGTGCTGGAGCTCCTGCACCTGGGAGGGCGATCCCTGCCGCACGCCGTGCTCATGATGATCCCCGAGGCGTGGGAGAACCACGAGGCGATGGACCCCGCCCGCCGCGCCTTCTACGCCTTTCACGCCGCCCGCATGGAGCCCTGGGACGGGCCGGCGGCCGTGGTCTTCACCGACGGCACCGTCGCCGGCGCCGTCCTGGACCGCAACGGGCTCCGCCCGGCTCGCTACTGGGTCACCGACGACGGGCTCGTCGTCCTGGCCAGCGAGGTGGGGGTCCTCGACGTCAGCCCTGCCAAGGTCGTGCGCAAGGGGCGGCTCCAGCCGGGGCGGATGTTCCTCGTCGACACCGCCCAGGGCCGCATCGTCGACGACACAGAGATCAAGGCGTCGTTGGCGGCCGAGCACCCCTACGCCGAGTACCTGGCCGCCGACCAGGTGCACCTGGACGACCTGCCGCCCCGGCGCATGCTGACCCCCCAGCACGCCAGCGTGGTCACCCACCAGCGCCTCTTCGGCTACACGACCGAGGAGCTGCGGGTGCTGCTCGCCCCCATGGCCCGGACCGGGGCGGAGCCCATCGGCTCGATGGGGTCCGACACCGCCATCGCCGTCCTCTCGGATCGGCCCCGCCTCCTCTACGACTACTTCACCCAGCTCTTCGCCCAGGTGACCAACCCGGCCCTCGACGCCATCCGGGAGGAGCTCGTCACCTCTCTCGCCGCCACCATCGGGCCCCAGGGCAACCTGCTCGACGCCCGGCCGGGGGAGGGGCGCCAGATCCTCGTGCCCCAGCCGGTCATCGACCGCGACGACCTGGCGAAGCTCATGTACGTGAACGAGCACGGCGAGACCCCGGGCTTCAAGGCCTTCGCCGTGGACGCCCTGTTCCCCGTGGGGGAGGCCGGGCGGGCCGGGCGGCCGACGGCGGCCGGCGGCGCGGCCCTGGCGGCGGCGCTGGCCGACGTCCGTCGCCAGGTGTCGGACGCCATCGCCGGGGGGGCGAACATCATCGTGCTCTCGGACCGCAACGCCACCGTCGAGCTGGCGCCGATCCCGTCGCTCCTCGCCACCGCCGCCGTCCACCACCATCTGGTGCGGGAGAAGGCCCGGACCAAGGTGGGGCTCGTGGTGGAGTCCGGCGACGCCCGGGAGGTCCACCACATGGCCCTCCTCATCGGCTTCGGCGCCGCCGCCGTCAACCCCTACCTGGCCCTCGACTCGATCGACGACATGATCGCCGGCGGCCAGCTGGAGGGCGTGCCCCCCCGCCAGGCCCGCCGGCAGTACCTGAAGGCGGCGTGCAAGGGCATCTTGAAGGTGATGTCCAAGATGGGCATCTCCACCGTCGCCTCCTACACCGGCGCCCAGGTGTTCGAGGCGGTGGGGCTGGACGCGTCCGTGGTGGACGAGTACTTCACCGGGACCTCGAGCCGGATCGGGGGCGTCGGCCTCGACGTCCTCGCGGCCGAGGTCGCCACCCGCCACGAGCGGGCCTACCTCGAGCGGCCCGCCTCCCGGGCCCACCGCGAGCTGGAGGTCGGCGGCGAGTACCAGTGGCGCCGCGAGGGCGAGCACCACCTCTTCAACCCCCGGACCGTCTTCAAGCTCCAGCACGCCACCCGGGCCAAGCGCTACCAGGTGTTCAAGGAGTACAGCGCGGCGGTGGACGACCAGTCCGAGCGCCTGGCCACCATCCGGGGCCTCCTGCGCTTCCGGGCCCCGGCCGGCGGCCCGGTGCCGCTCGAGGAGGTGGAGCCGGCGAGCTCGATCCTGGCCCGCTTCTCGACCGGGGCCATGTCGTACGGGTCGATCTCGGCCGAGGCGCACGAGACCCTGGCCATCGCCATGAACCGCATCGGGGGGCGGTCCAACACCGGCGAGGGAGGGGAGGACCCCTCGAGATTCACTCCCGATGACAACGGGGACCTGCGGCGGAGCGCCATCAAGCAGGTGGCGTCGGGCCGGTTCGGGGTGACCAGCGAGTACCTGGTGAACGCCGACGACCTCCAGATCAAGATCTCCCAGGGGGCGAAGCCCGGCGAGGGCGGGCAGCTGCCGGGCCACAAGGTCTATCCGTGGATCGCCCGGACGCGGCACTCGACGCCGGGCGTCGGCCTCATCTCGCCGCCGCCCCACCACGACATCTACTCCATCGAGGACATCGCCCAGCTCATCCACGACCTGAAGACCGCCAACGACCGGGCCCGGGTGCACGTGAAGCTGGTGGCCGAGGTGGGGGTGGGGACGGTGGCGGCCGGCGTGGCCAAGGCCCACGCCGACGTCGTGCTGATCTCGGGCCACGACGGGGGCACCGGGGCGGCCCCGCTCACCTCGCTCAAGCACGCCGGGATCCCCTGGGAGCTGGGCCTGGCCGAGACCCAGCAGACCCTCATGGCCAACGGCCTGCGGGACCGGATCGTGGTCCAGGTCGACGGCCAGATGAAGACCGGGCGCGACGTCGTGGTGGCCGCCCTGCTCGGCGCCGAGGAGTACGGCTTCGCCACCGCCCCGCTGGTGGTGTCGGGCTGCATCATGATGCGCGTCTGCCACCTCGACACGTGCCCGGTGGGCATCGCCACCCAGAACCCGACGCTGCGCGCCCGCTTCGGCGGCCGGCCCGAGTTCGTGGCCACCTTCTTCGAGTACGTGGCCGAGGAGGTGCGCGAGCACCTCGCCGCGCTCGGGCTGCGCTCCCTGGACGAGGCGATCGGCCGGGTCGACCTGCTCGACGCCGTCGACGCCGTCGACCACTGGAAGGCGGCCGGGCTGGACCTCGGCCCCGTCCTGGCCGCGCCCGACCCCGCCTTCGGCACCGGGCCGCGCTGCGTGCGCACCCAGGAGCACGGCCTCGAGCACGCCCTCGACCACCGGTTCCTCGAGGCCTGCCGCCCGGCCCTCGACCACGGGACCCCGGTGGCGGTGACGCTGCCCATCACCAACCGCGACCGCACGGTGGGCACCCTGCTCGGGGCGGAGGTGACGCGCCGCCACGGCGGCGCCGGCCTGCCCGACGACACCGTCCAGCTCACCTTCCACGGCTCGGCCGGGCAGAGCTTCGGCGCCTTCGTGCCCCGCGGCATCACGATGCGGCTGGTGGGCGACGCCAACGACCACTTCGGCAAGGGCCTGTCCGGCGGGCGCCTGGTGCTGCGCCCCCCGGAGGGCTCGCCCTTCGCGCCCGAAGAGGAGATCATCGCCGGGAACGTCGTCCTCTACGGCGCGACGGCGGGCGAGGCGTTCATCTGCGGACAGGTGGGCGAGCGCTTCTGCGTCCGCAACTCCGGGGCGCTGGCGGTGGTGGAGGGCGTCGGCGACCACGGCTGCGAGTACATGACCGGGGGCCACGTCGTGGTGCTCGGTCCCACCGGGCGCAACTTCGGGGCCGGGATGTCGGGCGGCACGGCGTACGTGTTCGACCCCGCCCGGACGTTCCACCGCCGCTACAACCCGGGCATGGTCGACGTGGAGGCCCTCACGGCCGACGACGAGACGTGGCTGCGCGCCGTGGTGGCCCGCCACCACCAGGAGACGGGGTCGCCGCTGGCGGGGCGGCTGCTGGACGCCTGGGCGGCCACCGCCGCCGACATGGTGAAGGTGGTGCCCCGGGACTACCGCCGGGTGATGGAGGCGACCCGCCGGGCACTGGAGGAGGGCCGCTCGGTGGACGAGGCCGTGATGGCGTCCGCCCATGGGTAAGCCCACCGGGTTCTTGGAGCACGGGCGCGAGCTGCCGCGCCGCCGGCCGGTCCCGGTGCGCCTGCGGGACTGGCGGGAGGTCTACGAGCCGTTCGCCGAGGACGCCACCCGCGCCCAGGGCGCGCGCTGCATGGACTGCGGCATCCCCTTCTGCCACGACGGCTGCCCGCTCGGGAACCTCATCCCCGAGTGGAACGACCTCGTGTACCGGGACGACTGGTCGTCGGCCATCGAGCGGCTGCACGCCACCAACAACTTCCCCGAGATGACCGGCCGGCTCTGCCCCGCACCCTGCGAGGCGGCCTGCGTCCTCGGCATCAACACAGACCCCGTCACCATCGAGCGCATCGAGTACGAGATCGCCGAGCGGGCCTTCGCCGAGGGCTGGGTCACGCCCCAGCCCGCGCCCGAGCGCACCGGCAAGTCGGTCGCCGTGGTCGGGTCGGGGCCGGCCGGCCTCGCCTGCGCCCAGCAGCTCGCCCGGGCGGGCCACCGCGTGACGGTCTACGAGCGGGCCGAGCGCCCGGGCGGGCTCCTCCGTTACGGGATCCCCGAGTTCAAGATGGAAAAGCGCGTCCTCGACCGCCGGCTGGCCCAGCTCCGGGCCGAAGGGGTCACCTTCGTGTGCGCCGTCTCGGTGGGGGAGGGGTCGGTGCTCCCGCACGGCCCGTCGGCCGCCGCCGCCCCCCCGGGCGTGGCGGTCCTCCCGGCGCGGGTGCTCCTCGAGAGCCACGACGCCGTCGTCCTCGCCGGGGGGGCGACCGAGCCGCGCGACCTGGCCGTCCCCGGCCGGACCCTGCGGGGCGTCCACACCGCCCTCGAGTACCTGCGGCCGGCCAACCTCGTCCAGGAGGGGGCCCTTGCCGCCTCGCCCGTCGACGCCCGGGGCAAGCACGTGGTGATCATCGGCGGCGGCGACACCGGCGCCGACTGCCTCGGGACGGCCCACCGCCAGGGGGCGGCGTCGGTCCACCAGCTCGAGATCCTGCCCGAGCCGCCGAGCAGCCGGTCGGCCGAGCACCCCTGGCCCGTCTGGCCGGTCATCCTCCGGACGTCCTCGGCCCACGAGGAGGGCGGCCGCCGCCTCTACTCGGTGACGGCCACCGAGCTGGTCGACGACGGCACCGGCGCGCTCTGCGCCCTCCGGGGCCACCAGGTGGTCGTCGGCTCCGACGGGGGCCGGCCGACGTTCGCGCCGGTCGCCGGCACCGAGTTCGAGCTCCGCTGCGACCTCGTGCTGCTGGCCATGGGCTTTGCGGGTCCCGAGCGCCACGGGGTGGTCGCCGAGCTGGACCTGGCGCTCGACGGCCGGGGCGCGGTGGCCGTGGACGCGGGCTGGGCGACCTCGGCCCCGGGGGTGTTCGCCTGCGGCGACATGGCGCGCGGCCAGAGCCTGATCGTCTGGGCCATCGCCGAGGGGCGCTCCGCGGCGGCCGCGGTCGACCGGTGGCTCATGGGGGACACCGCCCTCCCGGCGCCCATCGTCCCCGGGCAGCCGGCCCTCCGTTAGTTGAGGGGTGTAATGGAAACGTAAGCCGAACGGCATACGCTGTCAGCCGATGCCGGGCTCCGACCCGAACGAGGAGGGGCTCCGGGCCCTGGGACGCGCCATCGACGGCGGGGACGAGCCGCGCGCCCCCCGGAGCGCGCCAACCCGCGAGGGCCGCGGCCGTCACGGTCGCGCCCGCCCCCCCCGCAAGCACCGCTGGCTGAAGCGCATCCTGATCAGCCTCACCGCCCTGGTCCTGCTGGCCATCGCCGGGGGCGCCGGCTACGCCTGGTACCTCAACCACAAGGTGCACCGCATCGCCGTGAAGGGGCTGTCGCCCGGGACGACAACCGGCACCGACGCCGGGACCGAGAACATCCTCATGGTGGGGTCGACCACCCGGTGCGGCCTGGCGCACCAGACAGCGGCCTACGGCCTGTGCACACAGGGTGTCACCGGCGTCAACAGCGACGTCGTGATGGTCCTGCACCTCAACCCCAAGAACAAGTCGGTGTCGGTGCTGTCCCTGCCGCGCGACCTGTTCGTCCCCAACGCCCGGAGCACAGGCGCCTACAAGATCGACGCCGCCCTCTACCAGGGACCGAGCCAGCTGGTGGCGGTGATCGAGGAGGACTTCGGCATCCCCATCCAGCACTACGTGGAGCTGAACTTCGACACCTTTGCCGCCGTCGTGACAGCGCTGGGCGGCATCACAATGTACTTCCCCGACCGCATCTTCGACCGGTACTCGGGGCTCCGGGTGCTCACGCCCGGCTGCCACCACCTGAACGGCGTCCAGGCGCTCCAGGTCGTCCGGGCCCGTCACCTCCAGTACTGGCAGACAGGCGACCCGACGACATATCCCTACACATGGCCGCAGACACCCCAGAGCGACCTCGCCCGCATCCTCCGGGACCACGAGTTCCTCCGGGTGCTGGCGACCGAGGTGGGCAAGCGGGGCCTCGGCAACCCCTCCACCGACTTCTCGCTGCTCAAGGCCGTGCTCCCCGACCTCACCGTGGACAGCGGGTTCAGCCTGTCGGACTTCGTGAACCTGGCGCTGACGTACCACCACATCAACATCAACCAGGCGCCCCAGCTGACCCTGCCGGTGCTCGTGGGCACCTTCGGGACATACGTCTACAAGGGTGGGGACTTCGGCTACATCGAGTTCCCGACCGAGCCGCTCGACCACAACGTGGTGGACAAGTTCCTCGGCGTGAGCAGCGACACCAACACGATGACCGGCCTCCCGCTGCCCGCCCCGAGCTCGGTCAAGGTTTCGGTGGTGGACGGGACCAACACAGCCACCACCACCACAGCCACGGCGGCCCAGCTGTCGCACCTCGGCTTCGACGTGGTGGGCACGGGCGCCACCACACCGCCGGCCCAGCAGTCCGAGACGCTGGTCACCTACTCGCAACGGACACCGACCGACGAGGCGGCGGCCCAGCTGGTGGCCGACTCCATGTCGGGCGCCGTCGTCTTGGACTACGGGCCCACCACCAACGGCGCCCAGGTCACGGTGACCACGGGGACGAGCTTCGCCGTGGACGCCACGGCGCCGGGCGCCTCGCCCGCCCAGTCCACCACCACGACCTCGGCCGCCCCGTCGACACCCACAGCCGCCACGGTCGCGTCCACATCGACCAGCACCCCGGCAACGGGCACAGGCAACCAGAACGCCCTCAGCTCAGGCTTCGCCACACCCTCGCCCAGCAACCCCGGGCTGACCCCCTGGGACCCCCGGGCCTGCCCGGCCGGGGTGACCGGGAACGCCGGGAACTGGTGACGACCGGGCGAGGGAGCCGGCGCCACCTTCCGGGCGGGCCTCAGGGCACCTTCGGCCGGGGCCGCGAGGCGTGCACCATCGTGGCCCCGCCGGCCCCGAAGCCCACCCGTTCGTAGACGCGGGCCGCCCCGTCGTCGCCGGGGGTGAGCCACAGCAGCTCGACCGGGCCGGCGAGCGCCAACCGGGCGAGGAGCGAGGTGACCGAGGCGGCGACGCCGCGGCCCCGGAAGTCGGGGTGGGTGCCGATCCCGGCCAGCTCGCTGACACCGGCCCGCGGCACGGTCGCCACCCCCGAGCCGCAGGCGGCGCCCGTGGCGACGTCACGGGCCACCACCACCACGGCGCCGCGTCCGGCCGCCCGCAGGCGCGCCAGGACGGCCACCGGGTCCGGGGGGGTGGTGGTGGGCTCGCCGTAGGCGAGGTCGGCCACCCGGATGGCGTCGGCGTGGTCCTCCCGGGACCGGGCCTGCACGACGGCGATCCCCTCGGGGGGCAGGAGCCGACGGGCGGCGCCGGGCGGGCAGGCCATGAGCGGCAACCGGTCGTCGATCGTGAAGCCGGCGGTGAGCAGGGCGGCCTCGAGGTGGGGTGCGGCGTCCGCCACGTACTCGACCCGGGGCACGAGCCCGCGGGCGGCGAACGCCTCCACCAGCGACTCGACGTCGGTCGCCGTCGGGCGGGCGCCGTCGTCGGGGACGGCGTAGTTGCTCATCGGGTGGCGGTTGCCCGGCGTGAAGCGGACGGTGAAGGGCCCGACGCGGACCTGGCGCCGTCCCGGGCCCGGGGTGCGGAGGTACGCATGGACCTGCGCTGCGATCATGGGGCTCAGGCGGTCGGCAGGCGGGGGCCGGCAGGGCGGCACCAGGCGGCACCGGGGGGCGGCGGCGCGCGGCGGCGCGCGGCGGCGCGCGGCGCGTCGAGCATCGGGTCCGTCACGGCCTCACCTCCCGGACGAGCGGCGAGGTCGCTCCCCGCCCGCCGGCCACGGTAGCCATGGCCGCCACGCCGTGCCATCGCGACGGCCATGGCCGTGTCGGTGCGTGCCAGGACCGCGCCCATGTCACGTCCACGCAGGCAACCGCCGCATTTGCCGTTCGGATGCCACACGGTCGTGGACATGAAAGGTGTCAACGTCCTGGTGCCGGGTTGCCGACGCGACGCCGTGGCCGGGGCGCATTCCGCGGGGGCCATGGCTCCGGCTGGCAGCGGTCCCCGGGGCCAACCGGCGGGTGTGGACGGAACACGCAGACGTGTGCGAACATGCGCCCGCTCCGGCACGCTGGCTCCCGACATGCTGATGGATCAACCCGTCGCGCTGCGCTGAAGCGATCGTCGATCCGAGGGATGATCGACCGTCATGCTCGGCGATCGGTTTGATGTCGACGATTGCGCCTTTACCGCTCGACCCCCATCAACTCGACACCGGTGCGCAACGTGCGCCCAGATCGCCGTGCGGCAGGCGAGAGCAGAGGCGCTAGGCCGTAGGGCGGAGGCGGTACTCCCGGAGAACCCGGGGAGCCTCCCCGAGCACCGGATCGTGATCCCCGTGCAGCACGTCAGGGTCGAGATCCACACCATTCGGCCAAGAGATCGTGCCAGCCACCTGGTCTATCGATACCTGCCCGAAGAAGCCAGGGTCTTGAAGCGGCTCGAACACGCCTCCGCCCGTCAACGCGCCAGCGAAGTCCAGCTCCCGGACGAGACCGTCCGAGAAGCGAAGACGAAGGCGGTGATCGCCGAGATACTCGACGTCGAGAACGCGGGCGGCCCGTGGCATCGAGGTCATCCTATTGCAGCGGCTCGATGGCCTGAAGCGCTTCAGGTCGCTGAGCTCGCTCCCAGTTGGCCTGAAGCTCGCCGCGATGAGATCGGGCCCATTCGCGAACCAGACGACTGGCCGTCGCCGGCAACGCGCCACTCATCATTTCGCCATCTTCGATCCTGATCTGTGCTTCGTCGCCACCATAGATGGCATGGCAGTGCGGAGGCGAGTGATCCTTCCAGTACATGTAGATAGCGATGCCGTAGAACTCGGCGAGCCGAGGCATGGGTACCGAAAGTAGACGTTCGTTGTGACATCGCCTGAAGCGCCCGCATCACTCGCCCCGAACGTCAGCCCAGGAGGTCGCCGAAGGCGGGCATACCGCCGGGTCGCGGGCGACCGCGAAAGGGGACGAGCAGCGGTCGCAGTCAACGGCGACTTCGAGCGCCTCGCAAAGCTGCCGCATCCTGACGTCGGCAAGGCGCCCGATCCGTTCGGTGACCACGCCGAAGGCGACGCCTGCGGCGCGGGCGGACGTTGATCATGAGTGCCGTCACCCGCACCGAGGGTCTCCGAGACCTGCTACCCGGTGGACAAGGGGCGGCGGTAGCCGCTGGCCCACGCATCTTGTCTCATGTCGATCTGGGACGCGTCAACGACCAGGTGCTCGGTGGTGCCGGGCACGCTGTCCCGTTGCCACTTGTCGTGTCATCGAAGAGTTGGCGGTCGCTACGATGGCGGCCAGTTCCGTGGGATGGGGATGGCCGGGAGAGGACGGTTCGATGCGACACGCGGTGATCCGCCCGGGCGACCGGGAGGCGGTGGAGGATCCGGGGCGTCCCGACGGCGCCGCCGGCTACCGCCGCACCGTCATGATCGACGAGCGCTGCGGCAGCGTGCACATGACGCTCGGCGTCTCGACGCTCGAGCCCGGCACCGTGGTGGCCCCGCACGCCCACTCCTTCGAGCAGTCCCTCTACGTGCTCGAGGGCGACGTGCGCCTGGCCGTGGACGGCCGGGTCCACCACCTCGAGGCCGACGACTACACCCTCGTGCCCCTCGGCGCCACCTGCGCCCTCTCCTCGTCGGGCGGCGGCCGGTGGCTCGAGGTGGTCGCCCCGCAGGCCCGCACCTCGCCCCGGGACACCTTCGCCGTGCCCGGCACCGTCGACTGGGACGCCGCCCGCCGGCCCGACTGGCAGAGCCCGCTGCGGGGGCTCGTCGGCCACTTCACCGAGGACCAGCTGCCGCCGCCGTCGTCGTTGCAGATGGAGGGCTACAGCGGCAGCGACGTCACGGGCATCCGGCTCAAGATGCTCGTCGACAAGGTGTTCGGCGCCCAGCACATGAACGTCTTCATGGTGGAGTTCCAAGAGGGCGGCGCCGGCAACACGCACGACCACCCCTTCGAGGAGGCGTACGTGATCGTGGGCGGCGCGGCCGAGGCGGTGCTCGACGGCGAGCGCTACCGGCTCGAGGTCGGTGACGTCGTGTGGACCGGGGTGGGCGGCGTGCACGCCTTCTTCCCGGCCGAGGGCACGTCGGTGCGCTGGATCGAGGTCCAGGCGCCCCAGCCGCCGGCCCAGGGCGCCTTCCGGTTCGCCCGGCAGTGGGAGCACGTGGAGGCGACCGAGGCGCCCCGCCCGCCTACGCCTGGGTGAGCGGGCCGAACCCGGTCCAGTAGCGCGTCCCGGCCACGAGCAGCTCGCCGGCGGGGAAGCGGGTGATCACCCGGCACCCGCTGGCGGTGACCACGACCTCCTCCTCGATCCGTGCGGCCGCGCCGCCGTCGTCGGTCGGCCAGTAGGTCTCCAGCGCGAACACCATGCCCGTCCGCAGCTCCACCGGGTGCTCGAACGAGTGGAACCGGCTCATGAGCGGGGGCTCCCAGTTGCTGAGCCCGATGCCGTGGCAGTACTGGAGACCGAACGCCTCCTCCTCGTCGGCGAAGCCGAAGTCGCCGGCCGCCGGGAAGGCGGCGACGATCTCGTCGCTCGTCGCCCCCGGCCGGATGCGGGCGATGGCCTCGTCCATGAACGTGCGCGCCCGGCGGTAGGCGTCGCGCTGGGCGGGGGAGGAGCTGGCCACGTTGAAGGTGCGGTAGTAGCACGTGCGGTAGCCGTTGAAGGCGTGGATGATGTCGAAGTAGGCGGTGTCGTCGGGCCGGATGAGCCGGTCCGAGAACACGTGGGGGTGCGGGGCGCACCGCTCGCCGGAGATGGCGTTGACGGCCTCCACCTCCTCGCTCCCGTGCTCGTAGAGGTACCGGTTGACGAGCGCCACGCACTCGTTCTCGCGCACCCCGGGCCGCAGGAACTGGTACAGCTCGTCGTAGGCCCCGTCCACCAGGCCGGCCGCGTGCTCGAGCAGGGCGATCTCGTCGGTGGTCTTGATGGCCCGCACCTGCTGCATGAGGCCCTGCCCGTCCACCACGTCGAGGCCCTCGGCCTCGAGCGCCCGCAGGACCGGCATCTCCACCACGTCGACGCCCACCGGCTCGCCGGCCAGGCCGCTGTCGCGCAGGATCCCGGCGATCCGCCGGGCGTTGCCGGACTCGACGCCCACCTCCACGGGGATCGACCCCCGCCAGCTCGAGAGCCCGGCCCGCCACGAGCCCTGGTCGAGCCAGTCGGCGTGCGCCCGGTGCTGGCGCGCCGAGGAGCCGATGGTCCACAAGATGGGGTCCTGGCCCCGCTGGAGCAGGGCGCAGCGGAACAGCTTGTCCCGGGCCCAGTTCCCGATGTGGGTGCCCGTCGTGTAGCGGATGTTGTTCATGTCGAAGAGCAGGAGGGCGCCGAGCTCGCTGGCTGCCAGGGCCGCCGCCGCCCGCGCCAGCCGCTCGGTGCGCAGGCGGGCCATGTCCGCCCGGTGCTCCCAGTCCACGAACGTCACCGCCCCGGGCGAGGCGACCGCGCCCGAATGGGTCTGCGGGGTGCCGACGGCGCGGTCGGCCGCCTCGACGGCGGCGGCGATCGATGCCGGGGTGGGCCGGGGTGCGGCGCCGTCGGTGGTGGGTCCGCCAGCGGCGGTGTGGGGTCCGGTCATGGGCTGTCTCCTCCTCGGAGGGCTCGTCGTTCGGGTCGTCAGACGGGGGCGTACCGGCCGGTCTCCACCGGGACGTCGGCGGCCGTCGGGGGGTCTCCCCGCCGCCCGGCGGCCGACCACGCGGCGGCCACCACCGCGTTCACGTCGAGCCCGTGGCGGCGGAACAGCCACGGGGCGCTCGACGCCTGCGCGTAGCCGTCGCGGATGCCGACGCGCCGGAGCGGGGTGCCGGCGCCCGCCTCCGCCAGGACCTCGGCGACCGCCGTCCCCAGGCCGCCGGCGACGGCGTGGTTCTCGGCGGTCACGACGGCGGCCGAGCGCCGGGCCGCCGCCAGCACCGCGTCGCGGTCGATCGGCTCGAGCGTCGGCACGTTCAGCACCGACACCGGCAGCCCGGCGTCGGAAAGCACCTGCGCCGCCCGCACGGCGGTGGCGACCAGCATCCCCGACGCCAGGACCGTCACCTCGCCCCCCTCGAACAGCCACTGGGCGGCCGGGACGGCCAAGCGGTGGGCTGCTCCGAAGAGCACGGGCACCTCGCCCCGCTTGAGCCGGAGGTAGCAGGGGCCCTCCCGCTCCGCCAGGAGCGCCACGGCCTGGCGCACCTCGGTGGCGTCGGCCACGTCGACCACGGTCATGTTGGGGAGCGCCCGCATCAGCGCCACGTCGTCGACGGCCTGGTGGCTCGGTCCGCCGGGGCTCGACAGGCCGGGCATGAAGCCGACGATCTTCACGTCCAGCCGCGGGTAGGCGATCTGCATCGCCACCTGCTCGAAGGGCCGGCGGGTGGCGAAGACGCCGAAGGTGTGCACGAAGACGCAGCGCCCGGCCCGGGCCAGGCCCGACGCCACGCCCATGAGGTTCTGCTCGGCCATCCCGACGTTCACGAACTGGCGAGGGAGCTCGTCGCGGACGAGGTCCGTCTCGGTCTGGCGCGTGAGGTCGGCGCCGAGGGCGATCACGTCGGGCCGGGCCCGGGCGAGCTCCACCAGCGCCGTGCCGTAGGGCTTGGTCGTGGTCGCCCACGGGAAGGGCAGGAGGTCGGCGGCCGCCACCGGGTGCAGGGCGGAGACGCCGTGGGCCGGAGGCGCGGCACCGTCCCGGGCCGTCATCGGGGCCCCACCGGCTCCGTGTCCTCCAGGGCCCGCTCGACGTCGCCCGGACCGAGCGTCACGAAGTGGGCGTCACGCCCGTCGCCGAGCGAGCCGAGGCCGTGGAGCATGCGGGTGCGCGCCAGCACGACCGAGGGCCGGCCGTCGCCGGGCGGGGGGTGGAGGGCCGCCAGGACCGCGCCCACGTCGTGGCCGTCCACCTCGTGGACCGTCCAGCCGAAGGAGCGCCACTTGTCGGCGACCGGCTCGATGGTGGTCACGGTCGCAACCGGTCCGTCCACCTGGGAGCCGTTGCAGTCGAAGAGGGCCGTGAGCCGGCCGAGCCGATGGTGGGCGGCGAACATCGCCGCCTCCCAGGTCTGGCCCTCCTCCATCTCCCCGTCGCTGCCGAAGACGAACGTGCGCCGCTCGGCGTCGGCCAGCGCGTCCGCCAGGGCCAGGCCCGCACCCACCGAGAGCCCCTGGCCCAGTGCGCCGCAGGTGGCCGAGACCAGCGGCGTGCGCTCGGTCGAGATGCTCTCCAGCCAGCTCCCGTCCACCCCGTAGGTGGCGAGGGCACGCTCGTCCAGGAGGCCCGCCTCGACGGCGGCGGCGTAGTGGGTGATGACGTAGTGCCCGGGGGACAGGACGAGCCGGTCCACCCCGTGACGCAGGACGGCCCGGTAGAGCACGGCGAACACCTCGGCCGACGTGGTCGCCTGGCCCAGGTAGCCCATGCCGGCGATGGCCACCATCTCCACCGCGTGCCGCCGGATGCGCCGGGCCGTGGCCGCCAGCTCGCCGGGGTCCGTGGTCGGCGGCCTGGCCCCGGGCCCGGCGATCCCGGCCGGCGCCGGCCGGGTCCCGTCGCGCAGGACGGCAGGGCGCTGGTCCGCCATCGGTCCCCCCTTCCGCACGGTCTGCGCAGTCCGCGCGTTCCCGCCGTCTGTGCGGCCTGCACGGTCGGCGCGGTCCGCTCGGGTCTGCAGGATCTGCGACGTCTGCATCTCGGCGATGTGGCACAGTGGCTGAGCCACTTGTCCACTTCTTAGGCGGGAGCCTCCCTCATGTCAAGGTCAATCGGAGCTGCGCCGGCCCGGCGATCCCGTGACGGCCGTCCGAGCGCCGGGTCGGTCGACGTGGGGGCCTTCCGGCCGGTCGGGCGGCGCCGGCTCGCCGACGACATCGTCGAGCAGATCCGCCACCTCGTCACGGCCGAGGGCCTCGAGACGGGTGCCCGGCTGCCGTCCGAACGCCGGCTGGCCGAGCGCTGCGGCTCGAGTCGGGCGGTCGTGGCCCAGGCGCTGCGGACCCTCGCCCTGATGGGCCTGGTGGAGATCCGGCCGGGGTCGGGGGCGTACGTGCTGCGCGACCCGGCCTCCATGGTCTCGGCGTCACTGAACGTGATGATGGACCTCCGGCACGGATCGCTCGAGGACCTCTCCCAGCTGCGCCTCTGGCTCGAGACGCTCGGCGCGCTGGAGGCCATGGGCACCGGGCGGGCAGATGAGACCGTCGCCGGCCTCGATGAGACCCTGGCACAGCTGGGTGCCGACGGCGCCGGCGCGGGGTCGCTCGTTGCCGCCGACACCAACTTCCACGCCCGCCTCGTGGCCGGAGCGGGCAACCCCTACCTCACGACTCTCTACGAGAGCGTGCACACCGCCATCCTCGAGCTCGAGTACGACCACTGGGTGCGCACCGACGACCCGCCCGAATGGTTCGGCGCCGGGCACGCCCGCCAGCACCTCCACCTCCACCAGCGGGTGCGCGACGCCTTCGCCTCGGGGGACGGCACGGCCCTGCGGGCCGCGCTCGGCCACCACCACCGGGCGATGCTCGAGCACCTGGCGGCGGTGCCCCGGTGAGCGCCCGCGCCTGCGCAGCAGCCAGCCGCCGGCCAAGGCGGGCCCGGGCCATGCCCAGGCGCTGACGCTCGCCGGGGGTCACCGGGCGGCCGCCGTCGCCGAGGGGTGTGGCCAGCCCATCGGGGAGCGACTGCCGCCACGGCCCCAGCCCGACCCGGCGCAGCACCTCGTCGAGCCGGGCGTCGGACGCCGACGGCCGGGCGATGCGCAGGCTCTCGGCCGGCGGGGCGGCGGCGACACGGGGGGAGGGTACGGTCGGGCGGGTCCCGTTCCGCAGGATCCAACGACCCAACCCCGACCGCCCGGAGACGGGGGACGGCCGCTACGCCCACGGTCGGGCGGCCCCCATGGGCGGCGGCCAGCCCGAGAGGGCGTCGACCTGCACCGTCGTGCCGGTGTGGGGGGCGTCCACCATCTCGCCGTCGCCCAGGTAGATCCCGACGTGGCCCGGGAGCCCGGGCGTGAACTCGCCCGGCTCGAAGAACACGAGGTCCCCCGGCTCCAGGTCGGCCAGGGGGACGTGGGGGAGTGCGACCCACTGCGCTGTGGAGGTGCGCGGGATGGGGATGCCGGCGGCGGCGTAGGCCGCTTGGGTGAGCCCCGAGCAGTCGAAGCCCACGCCGGGCGTCTCCCCGCCCCAGCGGTAGGGGGTGCCGAGCTGGGACAGCGCGTAGGTGACGGCGATCGCCGCCGCTTGGGAGGGAGCGCCGGCGAGCGCCCCGGCGCCGGCACGGCTCCCGCCGGTGCTGGCGCCAGCACCGGCGTACCGTGCGGCATAGCCGAGCACCTCGTGCACGTAGCCCGTTGTGTGGCTGTAGGCGTAGATCGCGCCCGCCACGTCCACGCCCCCCCGGGCGCCGTCGGCGCACAGCATCCGTGCCGCGGCGTAGACGGCGTCCACGAGATCGAACGGGCTGGGCGGTGCCGCCCCGCCGGGTGGGACTGGTTCGGCGTAGGCAGCGAACGTCGCCGGCATGAACTGCATCGGCCCCTCCGCCCCCGCCGAGGAGACGTGATCGTCGGCCCCGAAGTCGGTCTCGACCCGCCCGATCCCCGCCAGGACGGTCCAGGACAGGCCCGGGCAGGTGGACGCTGCCGCCCGGAAGGCCTGCAGGTAGGCCGCCGGGATCTGCGCCAGCGCGGCGGCCGAGGGCATCTGGTCGGCGGTGAGGACCGCCGGGCTGAGCCCGGACATGCCCACGGCTCCCAGGCCGGCGAGCGAGAGCAGTGCGCCGATGCCGAACACGAGCGCTCCCACGAGGATGGCGGCGGTGCGCAGCGACACGGGCGGCTCCCTTCTTCCGACGGGACGTGGAGGAACGGTCGCCCCGCCCCGGGCTGGCGCTCACCGGACGGGCGTCGCGCGGTGGGCCCAAGCAGTCTCGGGCCACCGACGCGGGAGCCGATCGCGCCAACCGGCTGGGTACGCTGAGCGGAGCCGAGCAGGGAGGACGTGATGCGCAGCACGATGATGGACGGACCGCTCCTCATCAGCGGGATCCTCCGCCACGGGCAGTCCGTCTACGGGGAGAGCGAGGTCGTCACCGTCGAAACGGACGGCTACCGCACCGCGACCTTCGCCGAGGTGGCCGAGCGGGCCGAGCGGCTCGCCTCCGCGCTCGCCCGCCTCGGGGTGCGGGGCGACGACCGCGTCGGGACCTTCTGCTGGAACAACCAGACGCACCTCGAGGCGTACCTCGGCGTCCCGTCGATGGGCGCCATCCTGCACACCCTCAACATCCGGCTCTTCCCGGAGCAGTTGGCGTACGTCATCGACCACGCCGGCGACAAGGTCATCATCGTCGACGCATCGCTCGTACCGGTGCTGGCGCGGGTCATCGACAAGCTCCCGACCGTGCAGACGATCATCGTGAACGGCGACGGTGACGCGTCGGCCCTCGGAGAGACGCTGCGCTACGACGAGCTCCTGGCGGCCGAAGAGCCGGGGTACGACTGGCCCGACCTCGACGAGCGGGACGCTGCCGCCATGTGCTACACGAGCGGCACCACCGGCGACCCCAAGGGCGTGGTGTACAGCCATCGCTCCACGTACCTGCACTCGATGGCCGTGACGTCGGCCGCAGCCGTCGGCATGACCGAGCAGGACAAGCTGCTCGTGGTCGTCCCCATGTTCCACGCCAACGCATGGGGGACGCCGTACGCCGCCTTCATGGCCGGCACCGACCTCCTGATGCCCCAGATGTTCCTCCAGGGGGAGTCCCTCGTCCGGATCATCGCCGATCAGCGGCCCACGATGTCGTGCGGCGTCCCCACCATCTGGAACGACCTCCTGCGCGCCGCGGCCACGTCGGATGCCGACCTCTCCTCGCTGCGGGCGGTCACCGCCGGCGGCTCGGCCGTGCCCCGGGCGCTCATCGAGGCCTTCCAGGCCCGCGTCGGCATCCCGCTCACCCAAGGGTGGGGGATGACCGAGACGAGCCCGGTGGCCGCGGTCGCCGTCCCACCCAGGCAGGCGGCCACGGCAGAGGAGGAGCTCGAGTACCGCACGCGCGCCGGTCGAGTGGTGCCAGGCGTCGAGGTGCGCGTGGTCGCCCCGAACGGGGAGATCCTGCCCAACGACGGGGGATCGGTCGGGGAGTTCGAGGTCCGGGGCCCCTGGATCACCGCCTCGTACTACAAGGATCCCGACCCCGCCCGGTTCCACAACGGCTGGTTGCGCACCGGCGACGTCGGGACGCTCGACGGCCGGGGCTACATGCAGATCACCGACCGCACCAAGGACGTCATCAAGTCGGGCGGGGAGTGGATCTCCTCGGTGGAGCTGGAGAACGAGGTCATGGCCCACCCCGACGTCTACGAGGCTGCGGTGGTGGCGGTCCCCGACACGAAGTGGCAGGAACGCCCTCTGGTCGTGGTGGTGCCCGCACCGGGGAGCACCCCGACGGCACAGGAGCTCGTCGAGTTCCTCAACGGCCGGGTTGCCCGCTGGTGGCTGCCCGAGCGCTGGGCCTTCGTGAGCGAGATCCCGAAGACCTCGGTGGGGAAGTTCGACAAGAAGGTCCTCCGAGCCGACCACGCCGCCGGCGAGCTCGGCGTCGTCGAGGTGGAGATCCCCCCGGAGACCTGACCTCCCTTCATCACCCGTTCCTTCATCACCCGATTGCGCGACACGCTCGTGCGCTCTGCGAACACGAGCGGCCCTTTCAGCGTCCGTGGTTCAGTGCCGGTGGAACCCGAGCGCCTGCTCCGCTATCTTTTGCGCTGGAACGGCAGATACCCGTCACCGTTGCTGTCGGAAAGGGGTGACAGTGGGTCTCCAGGCGGGGGGAGGTGGCCCGTACCGCGGGCCGGAGCGTCGACGGCGGAACGACGGGCGCGTGACGAACCCGCCCCTTTCCGGTGTGCTCGCCCTGTTCGGGATCGTGACCGTCGGCACCTGGCTGCCCGCGCTCTTCCTCGTCCCGCGCCATCCCAGCGCAGCAGACCTCGGCGCCTACGCCGCCATCGCCGCCGGGTTGGCCTATGCCGTGGCGGGCGGGTGCCGGCTCATCGTGTGGAAGGTGACGGGGCGGGCCGTCTTCGGCTGGCTGGGGCCGGCGTTCGTGGTCCTCGGCGTGATGCTCGCCGTGTGCGATGGCCTGTCCACCTTCGGCCTCGCATCGGTGCCCGCGGTTCGGCCGGTGGCCGGCTTCTTGTTGACGGGCCTCGTCGGGGGGCTGATGTGCAGGGGCCTGGTCGACCGCGAGGTGAACGCCGGCCTGCGCCCGTTCGTGACGCTCGCGTCGGCGCTCGCCGGCGGGCTCGCCGCCATCGGCCTCCTCGGTGTTGCCCAGCTCAACGGGCTGCTTCCTCGGTGGATCACCGGGCGGCCAGCCGAGGTCGGCTTCAGCGCCGCTTCTGCCCTCGTGTGGCTGGCCGTCGCCGCCCTCGTCTTCCGGGCCAGCCGTCGCAACTCCCCCGGGGTGGCCCCGTGGGCTGCCGTCGCCGCAGGGCTGCTGGCGGCATCCGTCGGCATCCGGGTGCTGTCACCCGTCCCGTGGGCGGCGACAGGTTTCTCGTCGGCCTTTCTGTTCTCGGCCGCGGTGCTCACGCTCGCGACAAGCATCCACCGGGTCCAGCAGATCCTGGCGTCGGAGGACAAGGCCCAGCGGCGACTCCAACTCGCGCTGACAGCCTCCATCTACCAGACGGCCCGTGACCGCCGGGCGCTCGATCATTGGATCCACGACCTCCGGAACGCGGTGGCGGGGCTCCAGGCGGCGGACGCGGTGCTGCGCGGCGGCAACGGGGCACGGTCTGCTGTAGAGCACGAGCTTGCCGACGCCATCACGGCCGAGCTGGCCCGGCTGCACGCCATGGTCGATCCCGCCCGGCAGCTCGACATCTCCGAGGTCGACCTCGCGGCCACGCTCGGTCCGGTGGTGGCCGCCGAGAGAGCCCGTGGCGCACCCGTCGCACTTCGCCTGCTCGCGCAGACCGTCCTGGCCGACGCCCCCTCACTGAGCCGCGTGGTCCAGAACCTCTTGGTCAACGCCCGGCTCTACGCCCCCGGGTCGGCCGTCACCGTCACGGCGGTGCCACGTGACCGAGCGGTGGAGATCTCGGTGCAGGATGGTGGTCCGGGCATCGCCACCGCCGAACGGTCCGCCGTCTTCGAGCCCGGCGAGCGGGGGACTGCCAGTGCCGGGACCGACGGCAACGGGCTGGGTCTCTACGTGGCCCGGACGCTGGTGACCGCCATGGGGGGTTCCATCGTGGTCGGCTCCGGCGAGAGCCCTGGCTGCCGCATGGTGATCGCGTTGCCTGCGCCCGCCCCGGCAGCCGGCACCGCACGAACCGTGGCACCGCCACCCCGTCCCATGCCGGCCAGGATCGTCACGTCAGCCTGAGCGCAGGAGGGCTCCAACATGACCATGGTGATGCTCGTCGACGACCACCGTCTCTTCAGCGCGTCGCTGGCCATGGCCCTCCGGAACAGCGGCTTCGACGTGGACACCCCGGCGCTGACCAGTCTCGACGACGTCGCCGATCGGATCCTCGAGACCCGTCCTCACCTCGCCATCATCGACCGGGACCTTGGGGCGCTCGGTAGCGGAGAGTCGCTCATCGGCGGAGCCGTCGAGGCCCATGTGCCCGTCGTCGTCGTCACCGGCACCCTCGACGACGTGGTGGCAGGACGCTGCTACTCCCGCGGTGCCACGGCGTGCCTCTCCAAGAGCCAGCCGCTCGAGGAGCTCTTGAACGCCGTCGGCGCGGTGGCCGACGGGCGGCAGGCGGTGGCCGGCGCCGACCGCTACCGCTGCATCGATGCCTGGCGCCGGTGGCAGGCGTCCGTCGATGCGGCCGCCGGTCCGTTCGCCCAGCTGACCGGGCGTGAGGCCGCCGTCTTGCGAGCCCTCATGGACGGCCGGACGGTCAGGGCGATCGCAGCCTCGAGCGCCGTCTCGGAGACGACCGTGCGGAGCCAGGTGCGCTGCATCCTCTCGAAGCTGGACGTGTCGAGCCAGCTCGAGGCGGTGGCCATGGCCCTGCGGGCCGGATGGCCTTCGTCAGCCTCGGCAGCGATCATCCCGGCCCGCGAACACGCCCGGCAATGACGACTCCGCGAAGGTGGCCGCCCCAGCACAGGTAGATCATGGCGCCTCCGCGCGAGGCCGCGTTACGGACGTATCCGCGGTGGGTGACCGGCGGACCGACTGCGGCGCAGGGCGTCAAGGGTCCACTTTGTCGCCATGCACCCGCCCTTGACCCACGCCTTCCGTCCTCACTGACCCACAGAAAGCGACGAGTCCCAAGTTCGGAGGCACGCGCTCTTCATCAAAATTGGGGATGCGCGTAGACCAACCCGGCGCATACTCTACATGTCGGAGTGGCAGGGCCACTCCACAGAAACCGGGCGGAAGCGAACTGTCACACCCTTGACCAGTTCGCGCTCCAACCGCATTTTGCACGCCAGGAGCAACACGGAAATGCGAGAGCAGGCTGGAGTCGGCTAGTCGAACACGCATACGGCTCGCCCATCCCGACGGACACTAGCGTTTCACCGAACTCGGCGAACCGCATGTCACCCGTCCGGAGCAATCTTCATGCGCCATCCCGACATTTCGCGCTCCAGTTACGCACGCCGTCGAGAAGGCCAGAGTGCCGCGAAGGAACATCCAAGTCACCGGTTGCAACAGCTCTCTGCAAGAGCGAACGCAGCACCCGTCAATGAAGGGGGACATGAATGACATCGACCGAGCGGCACCGCGTCCTCGTGCTCGGGGGTGACGGCTACCTTGGCTGGCCGACTGCCATGTACCTCTCAGCGCGCGGTCACGAGGTCACGGTCGTCGACAACTACTTGCGACGACTGCTCCACATGGAGGTTGGAAGTGGATCGCTCGTTCCGATTGCGGACGACCTCGATCAACGAGCAAGCGCATGGCAGGAGCTGACTGGCAGACAGATCCGGGTGGTCGTCGGAGACCTCACCGACTGGGCAGTGGTGCAGCGTGCGTTCCTTGAGTCAGAGCCTGACACCGTCATCCACTATGGCGAAATTCCCTCGGCACCCTACTCAATGACGAACCGAGAGCGTTGTGTGTTTACTCAGCACAATAACATCATAAATACCCTCAACATCTTATGGGCACTGAGGGACTATGCACCTCAGGCTCATCTCGTAAAACTGGGAACCATGGGTGAATATGGCACTCCCGACATCGACATCGAAGAAGGTTGGATCGTAATCAACCATAACGGGCGATCAGACCGTCTACCCTTTCCCAAGTTGCCGGCGTCCTACTACCACTGTTCAAAGGTCGCCGACTCTACCAACATCGAGTTTGCATGCCGTTCTTGGGGCCTACGCGCCACCGATCTCAACCAAGGGGTGGTCTACGGGATCGACACCGACGAAACGGTTCTCGACCCGCGTCTTTCCACGCGGTTCGACTACGACGCAGTTTGGGGTACCGCGATCAACCGATTCTGCGTCCAGGCAGTCGTCGGGCATCCGCTCACGGTGTATGGCGGAGGTGGTCAGACGCGTGGTTATCTAAACATTCGGGACACTCTGCGATGTGTGGAGCTGTCGACGCTTCATCCGGCGGTTCCAGGCGAGTTTCGCGTGTTCAACCAGTTCACTGAGCAGTTCTCCATCAACGAACTGGCGAATCTCGTACTGAGGGCCGCCCATGACTTCGGAATCGAAGCGACGATCGAATCGGTCGAGAACCCGCGGGTGGAGAAGGAAGCCCACTACTACAACGCGAAGCACCAACGCCTCCTCGAGTTGGGGCTAACCCCGCATCTTCTCTCGACCGAGCTGGTTGAACACATGTTCGACACGATCGAGCGTTACCGTGATCGGGTCGCGAGCAGCCACATTCTCCCTAAGGCTCGTTGGCGACCCCGGGCACTGGTGCAAGTCTGAGCGGGCAACACGTCAAGCGGGGGAGCCTCGTGCGACGCTTTCGGCTAGGCGCCCAGTTGCTCGGCGCGTGGTTGCTGCTCGCAGCTGGCATCTTAGGGTTGATCACGCTGAAAACCGCGGGTGCCCAGCATCGGCATCCGAATCTGCGTCTCGAGGCGCCGTTGTCGACTCACCTGGCCAGCACCGAGGCCGCAGCCTGGCGGGCCTTTCCCAACTACACGGATGCAGTCCCGGTGCTTTGTTATCACGGTGTCGGGGCGCTCCCCGCGTCCTCCCAGCTCAACGTATCGCGGACACTGTTCGCACAGACGATGCTCGCCTTGCATATCGGCGGATTCCACACGCTCACGTTGCGGCAGTACGTGGCCTGGTACAGCGCTTGGCGCTCCGGAGGATCGTACCATCTTCCCACCAAACCCATTCTCTTGACGTTTGATGATGGGCGGTCTGATAGCTACCGAGCGGTGGACATGACCTTGCGCCGCTACAAGTTCCATGCAGTCGAGTTTGTGGTACCGGGGTGGGTCCGGGCCCATCCGGCATGGGAGCTTCAGTGGACGACGATGCGCTCGATGGACTCTTCTGGTGTCTGGACAGTCCAGGAGCATTTCGGCTACGGCAAAGAGACTGTTTCGTATCGTCGTTATGGAACACGAGGCGGTCGCTTCGGCTATCTCTCATGGCTTGGGGGCCTCCGCCGCGGTCACCTCGAGTCGCTCCGTCTGTTCCTCAAGGACTTCCACGCCAACATGGACTGGGGCGTTGCACAGCTCCG
This sequence comes from Actinomycetes bacterium, assembly GCA_021791615.1. The sequence goes on along the minus strand of JAJYWG010000059.1, from coordinate 11,262 downwards.
CACGCACTTGCCCGACTACAGGGTCCTCGCGATGGCAATGCCGGCGTCTGACCAGGGGCAGACCACGAACACAGCGACGATCGAGCCCCACGTTGTGTCTTGGCTCGATGCGCACTACCCGGTTGTGTTCACCGGGGATTACCTCTACGGCGGTCCTACAGGCACGGTCCTTCCGTACCGCCTTTCGAAGCAGCTCGTGTTTCGTCTCGCGATGAAAAGCCAGTTGAGTGTGCCAACGCTGCTGTGCCGGCTAAAAGACTACGCGGCTGGAGCGCCACCGTCGAAGGAGTACCAGTGCCCAGGTCTCGAGTCTCGCCATCGGGGTCAGCGGCGCACCCCCCAGACAATCTCAACCACGAAGACCGTCAATCCGACTGCACCGATTGCGCCGCCGGCGGCTATGAGAAGGCACGGAACTAGAGCCGACACTGTGGCCAACGTGCCTCAGGCTCAGGAGTGAAACTTGTGATGGCCTGCCTGGCGGCTCTGGCGACCATTCTTGTGGCACCGATCGCGGGCGCGTCGGGTCGCCGCCAAGCTACGTGGATCATTTCGGATCAGACGTCGTCCGGTTGGGTGTCACCAGCCGTCTCAGGCGTCTTGTGGTACGGCACGACCGCCGCCCCGAGCACCCGAGCCGTGCCGATCTTCACGAGCGTGAGCGGCCTGCGCCATGCCCTTGCAACGAAGGCGCTCGGCAAAGCCAGGCTCGTTGCTTACGACCCAGAGAAGTGGTCGCGCACTCCGATAGCTGAGCAACAGCGGCCGATCTCGGCTATGCGAGCGTTCACCGCCTTGGCACACGGTCATCACCTTGGATCCATTGTCGTGCCAGGACGAGACCTGCCTCTCGCGCCAGGGGCGTCATGCACCAAGTTCCGGGGGGAAACGCTGGATCAAGCGTTCTTGGCCTGCGGTTTGACTTTCGGCGCCGTCGGAGCCACATATCTGGTGCTGCAGGTGGCCTCCGAGGAGTCCACACCAACCGCATTCTTGGACGTTCTACGTGAGGTGGGGCAGCAACTCCATTTGGCCAGTCCCCGCACGCGCCTCATGGTCACTCTGTCGACTTCCGGCCTCAAATTCGGACCCCTGTCGGCGCTGGCTCGCCGGGCTTCCATCTACGCGAGTGGGATCGAGCTGAACACGACACCCCTGGGTGTGCCCGAGGCGCGGCACGTGATCGCGGCGGTCGGATCGTGAGCCCTACGGTGCCGGACGGTGGGGGGAGGGACACGACGACGGGTCGCACTGACGGCTTCTATCTCACCCCAGATACGGCGCCGGCCGGCCTTGCCGTCAGTCGCTCACGCCTGGCAGCACCGCTGCTATTGGTCGCCTTCGCTATCGCTGCAACGGTGCTGAACCGGTGGCTGCTGCTCAGCGTGCACTACTACGCTGACGATCTTGGCCGCGTGCTCGGCGTTGCTCATGACCGGTTGGGCCACCAAGGCTCAGCAGTTGTGCGCCCGCTCTACGTGGCGCTCGTACTGGTTGTGACCATCATGCTGTCGGGAACGCTTCCCCGTCGGTTGCGGTTCCTTCTCGTTGCGCTCGCCACTTTCGGCGTCCTGTGCCTCGCCTCCGACATCCTGCTCGCAGAGCTCTCGGCAGCTGGGGTACCAGGTCCATTCAGCATCCTTGGAAACGCAATAGCGGGTGTCGCGGGAATCCTCGCGCTGGCTGGTGGCGTCTTCACCAGTGCGGCGCTCCCGCGCGGCGTCTCGGTGGCGAAAGAGGTCCCACGGTGGCGTTGGGGTGTTGCGCTTGCGGCCCTTGGCGCCGCCGTAAGTGTCGCGGGGGTTCTCGTCACGGTGAAGTACCTGCACCGCGAGCTCGTCGCCGCCGAACGGGTTCCCGTCCTTGCCGGCGTGGGCTCGGCCGTCCTACTCTTCTTCGGGCTGTTGGCGGTGTTCCTCTACCTGCTCGACCGCGCCGTCGCACGCTCTAGGCACGTGGAAATGTCCATGCCATCGGTGGCAGTCGTCGTACCGGCACAAAACGAAGCGGGAGTGATTGGCGACACCCTGGCGTCCATCGATGCGGCCGCTGGCGAGTACCCCTCACCCGTTCGAGTCTATGTCGTCGAAAACGGCTCAGTGGACAACACGGCAGGGGAGGCCCAAGCCGCCATCACTGCCATGCGACACGCGGCTGGTGTGGTGCTTACGTGTCCTCCCCACGGCAAGGCAGCCGCGCTGAATCACGGCATAGCGGCGTGTGACGAGGAGATTGTGCTGCGGATCGACGCCGACACGGTCGTTACCTCGTCGGTGCTGCTCGGCTTGATGCGACATTTCGCTGACCCGAGAGTTGGAGGAACGAGCGGTATGCCGCTGCCTCGGTCCAGAAGAGCGTGGATTTGCCGCATGCGGGCGGTCGAAGTCATCTACCAGGTCGGGTTCAAGCGATCGGGTTACAACGTCATCGACGCGGTGGGGGTCTTGCCGGGTGCACTCGTGGCCTATCGGCGCGATGTCCTTGTTGCGCTCAATGGTTTTGCTCAAGGAATGAACGGAGAGGACGCTGACATGACCGTGCGCGTCGGTCGTCTCGGATATCGCATTGTTTCTGATCCGACCGTGCGTGCTTTCACGGAGATGCCGAGCACCTTCGCATACCTTCGGGAGCAGCGGATGCGTTGGAGTCGCGGCACCTATCACATGCTCGCACGAAACAAGTCGGCTATCATCCGGGTGGAAGGACTCCGGGCGGTGTGGATGCTACCCTGGGCGGGGTTCATCATGCTCCGGCGCCTGATGATCCTTCCGTTCGCCTGTGTGGCGCTGGCGCTCTTAGCCGAGACTCACTCGTTCGTGAGCATGGAAGAAGTCGCAGCCGGCGGGGCGATCCTGCTCGGCTTTCAACTTGTACAAATGGCTGTGTGCATGGCGTTCTTCCGGGAGTGGAGACTCATAGCGGAGATCCCGAGTTATGTCGTGTTCCGCTTGATCGTGTCCTTCTATGCGCTCGAGACGCTGCTAGGGCTGTCGTTCCGTCCTCTCACGCCGCCCGAAGATGACCTCAAAGCGCTAACAGCGCGTACTCCAAATGCGGGCACGTGACACCACCCTGACAACTTCGATCGGGGCGACGCTCCCCACCAACCGATTTCCCTCCGTCTCGCCCGAGGTCTGGCATCAATCGCCGAGGTCGGTCACCATCGCCTGTACCGTCACTGTGGTAACGGCAAGGGGACCCCCGAGCACGACCAAGTGAGTGATCACCGTCCCGTCCGAATCGATACCCTGCGCACCAGCCAGCTTCAAGAGCTCCGAAAGGGGAGGCCCGATGGCGTTCGGGTTCTCGGTCAATAGCATCGGCTCCGGGTCGGCACGTGTCCCCACGCCTGCCGCAACAACCGCACCGGCGAGCCCGTCAGAATAGACGTCACCTCGGGCCACAACCACGCCACCGGTCGGCGCCCAACCTGCTCCGAGCTCAGAGACATTGGAGGCGAGTTCGAGCGATGCCAACTCGGTTGCAGTTTGCATATAGGTGGTGCCGGCGACTCGAAGAACGGACAGGCCGAGGCCCTCCAAAGCGGACACCACAGCTGTGGACACCGCGAGTGGCCCGCCCATGACAATGATCTGCTCGACGCCTAAACTCTCGATCGCTGTCTTGACCGCTTGCGACAACGCCGTCGGAGACGTAAGGAGAAGCGGTAGGTGCTCCGAGTAGGAGAGCGTGGCCGCCGACTCCGCATCCTGAAATTCCGCACCAGTCGCTACGATCGCGCTGGCGAGTGCGCCCGCTCGAGTCGGTGGAGCGGACGAAGAGCCGTCCGTCGCATTGTAGAGTCCGGATCCACCGTATGCGGCGGCAAGGTCCAATCCGCCGACGAACGCGGCACCAGGTTGCAGGGCGACATAGCGCGCGGTTGTGTACGCGGTGCTGCCATACACGCGGTTCACAGAGATCGGCCTTGTTGTGACAGTGTCTCCGCCGCAGGACGTCGCATGGCGGCTTTCGATCGACTGAGCAACCTTCGCTGAGACAGCCAGCGGCCCTCCAACAATGTAGACCTGGGTGATCCCCTCGTCTCGTAGTGCCTGTCCGGCCGGTGTCGATAGCGCATCGGGAGGGGTTAACAGGATTCCCGTCTTCAACCATCCCGCCAAGTATGAGGCCGCCAGAGCGTCAGAGGAGCTTTCGTCGCTCGCCAGCACCACCGGGCGACCACCAGCCCTTCCCGGGCATGTTGTTCTTGTCCAGGGAAACGCATGAAAGAGCGCATCTGCTGCAGTGGCGTCCGCTGTGCTCCCAGCCAGTCGCGTCGTGACAACGGCGTGGGCAATCGATGATGTTGCGGTGCCTGGAGGCGTCGCAATTGGCGCGCGCAACATCGAAAGGTAAGTAGCGAAATACGACGTCGCGTTGCTGAACCAAATGGACACGTAGTTCAGGTGGTCGGACTCCATGACCTGCGTGTCTTGGTACGCCGCCTGGGGGGCTATTCCGTTCCCATCGGTCGAGTCAACGGTCAACTGCGGCATCCACCGCTCAGCCGTGCCTGCATACTCCTCCTGTAGGAGGGCTACAGCGTGAGCGAACGAACTGGGCCCCTTTCTTGCCCAGGTTTGCGTCTGGACGATCGTCAGATTCAATTGGTTACTCAGTTGTCCGTACTGCCACCCGTACTGCAGCAGATCTGACTCGAGAAGTGGCCGCCCAGTCGGCGCGGCACCCGCCTCCTTGCCCGAAGCGATGGCGTCGCTCGCAGCGGATTCCATGTTCCGGAGCGTTGTCCCCATCGTCCAGCGGAACTCCGGCTCATTTGACATGCCAGGTTCGTATCCGTAGATGATCCCACTGATGGAGCTACTCACATCTTTGGCGGCAACTGCTATGTTCTTCGTACCGGCGGTATATGCGAAAATCTCGTTACCAGGAAACTCGAGTTTCAACGCAGTAGCGGACTGGTTTAACCACTGCGTAGACAACGGGTTCGCGTTATTCCCGCTTACAAGGACAAACAAGTCACTGGTTCGTATGTAGCCACTAACATCATGAAGCACAAAGTTCAATTGTGTATTGTCATATATATTGATTGCCAGGCTGATCCCGCATGTCCTCGAGCTCTCTTGGCAGCTGGTCCCACCAACGTGATACGAGGTGAGCACACCTGAATCGCCAGCCGTCACGCGACCGCTGGTTGCTGTGGCGATCGCTGGCAGCGCCAGTGCCACAGTAACGGCGGCTCCGGTCGCAAGCGCGAAAGCTGCAACGAGGGACCCCCGAATTGCCACTCCCCATTCCCCCTTCCCACTCCCAAAGCCATTCTACACGGACCGTGAACTCGCCTGGCGTCCCCCGTAGAGCCAGCTCGCTCAGGCTCGGGTCCCTCCTCGCGTTGGTACTCGCGCTCTTCGTGGTCGGCCCCAGCAGCGAGCCGGTGTCCGTTCCGGCTGCCACGAGAAACGCGGAGTCGAGCGTGCCGTTCGCGCCCCGAGGCTGGGTCAGGATGCCGCCGCGTCGTCTGGCACGGGATCGCCGACGTGAAGCCGACGTCACCGTTCGAAACGCGGTGCCCGTTCCAATCGTCCACGACCTGATAACAGAACCGCCGACGTACAGCTCCCTCCGGACCCTGGAGGGCCGGACCGCCGGAACTTAGGAGCGCTGTCCGTCGACACCGTCAGTGTGCGCATGGTCCGGCGGCTTCGCCGAGAGGAGCCATGCAGCGCTCCAACGGATGCCATCACCTCGACAGTCTCCATGTCACGATCGACCCTTCCGTCCTACTGCCTCCGTGCCGGACGATCCGCTGGAGCTGGCGGCCCCTCGTCGTCGCTGAGCCTGCGCACCCGTAGCCGCTATTGCGCTATGCCATCAGGGTGAAGCGATCCACTGATCGGTGGTGGACCCTCCACCTCCAACGATGGTGGTCAGGTCATTGGCTGGACGACTCGTCGCTGCTCCGGCTTGCGTGAGCGTAGACGAACGCCCCGAGCTCTCGGACCAGCTCGACGAGCAACCGCTGGTCCGAGCTGCTCACCGGAGGCGCTTGGTCCGCTGCCGCCGAAAGAAGCTCCGTCTCCTGGTTTGCGATGGCGAGACGGCGGGAGCCGTAGGCCAGGATGAAGGCGTCCGCAACCACGTAGAAGTCGCTCCAGTCTTCCTGCACGTGTGCCGGGCTGAGGAGCCCCTGCAACAGTGCCAACGCGTAGCGGTACAGCTGTTCGGCCGTGGGCATCGAGATGTCGCCGCGGGCGTCGAGGTAGCGGAGCAACTCGGGATCTCTCGAGTGCAGGTGCGCAAGGAGGTGCTCGTTCATCCCGTCCTCAACTCGCTGCCACCGTCACGGTGAAGGTACGCGCACCCAGGGTCAACGTGAGCACCACGGTCGCCTGCCATGTCGGTCCCTTCCCGACGAGGGAGAACGCCGAGAGCGCCTGCGATGTCCCTTCGGGGACCGTCGAGTCAGCCGGCGTGAAGGACGCGCCGGGTGACGCGACCGTCGCGTACACCCCCTTCACCACGAGCGGTTCCCCCGTCGTGTTGGTGAGCGCGTGGCCGGAGGCGTCCACGAGCTCGACCTTCCACGAGAGGCCGCCCGTCGCCCCCAGTGTCGAGTCGGTGCAGGTGACCTTCGCCTGTGTGGTGGTGCTGCAGACCAGTACCCCTCCCGAGGCGTCCACGACGGAGAGCCCAGCCAAGGGTGTGACCACGGTCAGGGTGAACGACTGGGTGGCGGCGGGGGCGACCCCGTTCGATGCCGTGAGAGTGAGGCCGATGCTCCCGCGAGTGCCCAACGGTGGGCTGCCGGAAAGCGTGGCGGTGCCGTTCCCGTTTGTCGAGAGGGTCGCCCACGGGGGCAGTGTCGCCACTCCCACCCGGGCTTGCGGGTACCCGGAAGTCCTGACCGTGACGGTCCCCGTCCCCCCAGCCGTGAATGTCGCCCCGGCACCGCTCGTGAATGACGGCGCGACGTACACGGTGAAGCCGAGCGCGTTCGTGGAGACGGACGAGGTGTAGTTGCCTGTCGCGTCGTGGAACGACGCGGTGATCCCGGTGTAGACCCCACCCGGGAGAATCCCGGTCGTGCAGGTGCCGCTTGTCGGATAGCTGAAGGAGCAGAGCGTCAGCTCCGGGTTGGCCGCCCGGAAGGTGACTGTCCCGCTCGCGCCGCGGGGGAGCCCGGTGACCCCGAGCGTCTGGGAACCCGTCGGTGCCTGGGCCTCGCTGGGCCCGAGGGAAGCGGCACCGAGGCCGTTGTCGTCCTGGACTTGGAAGTCGGTCTGGGCCGGGTTCACCGAGAGGTGCACCGTGTTCTGCGCACTTGTGCTGGCGTAGTTGCCTGTCGAGTCCGTGAACTGGGCACCGATCCTGTAGCTCCCGGCATTGAGCGTCGCCGGCGTTGTGCAACTGGTCCTCGACGGATAGCTGTAGCTGCAGAGCGTGAGGGCGTGGTGGCCCTCCTCGCCGACGGTGGCAAAGGTGACCGTGCCCGTTGCGCCCTGGGGCAGGCCGGACGCAGCAAGCGACGCCTTCCCGCCATAGGTGGCGGTTGCTTCCGTCGTGCCTGTCACGGTGATGTCGAACGGGCTCGGAGCGGGGGACACGTCCTCCGTCACCGTTGCAGACGACGAGATGTAGTTGTCGGGTGTCGGTGCGTACGTGGCGGTGACGGCGTATGGTCCGTCCACGGCTTTGAACGCGCCGTTGTCTGTGCACGTAGCCGACCCTTCGGAGAGCGGCACTGTCGCGCAGAGCACGCTCGCCTGGCCGGCGGCATCCGTCGCCTTGAAGGTGACCGCGCCGACGGGCCCGGGTACCCCGAGGCCGGGGAGGTCGGCGCGGATGCTTGCCGTGTAGCGGACCTTCTGGAACGAGACCGAGTGGCCCGCGCCCACGAAGAGGCGGTCCGAGCCCGAGAAGCCCGAACGCACCTGGGAGCTCGAGGTCAGGATCGTCGTCGTCTTGTCCGGGTTCACCGTCTGGATCGGTGTGAGGGCGCCCGTCGACCCCTTGAAGCGCGCGTCGCCGGTGTACGAGGCGGTGGCCCGGTAGGGCGAGTCGACCGCCTGGAGCGGCACGGTCGGGATGCACACTGCGTGGCCGAGGAAGGCAGGGATCGCCTGGGTTGTGCCCCCCGCACAACTGATGTGGTTCCCGTTGGCGTCACTGAGGTCGAACGTCACCGTGCCCGTCGGCCTGGCCATGTCGGTCCCGCCGACCGGAGCGGCGACGATGGCGACGGGCTCGCCAGTCACCGAGGGGTCGGGCAACGAGACCACGTCGAGGGTGGTGGCGCGCTTTGTGACGGTGATCGACAGGGGGACCGAGAGAGCCGACACGTCCGAACCGTCGGTCACCTTGAAGACGAGCCCTGTGGTCTTCCCGGCGGAGGTCGGTGTGCCGGTGATCGTCCCTGTGGGATGGAGCGTCGCCCACTTCGGCAGGCTTCCAGACGAGAGGGCCCAGGTGAACGCGGTTCCCGGCGGCCCACCGATGGCTTGGAGTCTCGTTGTGTAGGGGGTTCCGACGGTGCCGTTCGGAAGAGCGGCCGTGGTCACCTTCACGGTCGTGACGCTCGCCGTGGTGGTGCCCGAGCGCCAGTGTGTGCCGATAGACGCGTGAACGGTAAACGTGTAGGCCCTGCCGGGCGTGAGGTTGGAGACGCTGCACGAGTCGACGGTTTGCGGATCTGTGCAGACCACGGCCGTCCCTGTCTCGACGACCACGTAGCGCGCAGAGGCGAGTTGGGTCGTCGGGTTGGTCCAGGAGACCTTCACGGTCGTGTTGCTGCCTGTCTCCGTGACAGCGGCACTGGTCGGTGCTGAGAGCACCGCAGCGGAGGCCACGGCGTTGTTCCCTGGCGGGTCGGTCACCTTGACCAGGAAGTAGGCGAGTGCCGCCCCCATGGAACCGACGACGAAGGCGCCCGCGAACAGGAGCACCCAAACGAACGCGCCGCGGGCCCGTCGGTGCTTGGCCATCACTTCTTCACCGTGATCGTGACCGGCACCGAGAAGTTCGCTCCCTGGCATGCTGTCGCAGCCGAAGGCGACATCTCGACGGCTGTCGGGAGTGTGACGATGTTCGCCCCCGGGCTGAGCACCTCGTGGAGGTTCGGCCGGGTCACGACGCTGACACCATCATCGGCGGCCGTGCAGGAAGGGTGCCCGGCTGTGGCGGTCACTGTCGGGCTGGGTCCCGCCTGGACAGAGATCAGCACCACTGTGACGTCGTTTGCGTTGACGATCTTCAACCGCAGCGTGGCCGCCCCGCCCGGTCGGAGCTTGTCTGTGACGGTCGCCGTCAGGTGCTCGACCGTGACCGGCTGGATGGACCCGACGCTGGCCGCGCCCGAGCCGCTTCCTGTGACCGAGAAGTAGCCGTACGCGGTGCCGCCTGCCGCCCCGAGCACCAGGGCGATGCCGCCCGCGATGACCATCGCGTGGCGGTGGAGTCGTCGCGCCACCACCAGCCGACGTCGCGCCACTGGCACGTGCTCTTCGCCGTCAGTCGTCATTATCACCGCCTCGTGGCGAGTACGAGAAATGCAAGGTGAGCGTCAGTCCCTGGCAGGCGTCCTGTGTGACCCCCGTTGTGAGCATCTTGATGCGCGGCCAGCGGGCGGGTGTGATCCCGCTACTCGCGAGCGTGAGACCGACCGAATGTGCCGGGATGGCGAAGACGGCACGGAGCGTCTGCACCCGGAAATTCCGCGACGCCGGGCAGCTCGACGACGGTGAGGTGACCGTTACGATGATCGATGTGGCGGGCAACGTGATCGGCCCCCCTGTCTTGTCCGAGAAGGTGAGGTCGATGGGACTTGTCGTTCCGGGGTAGAGGACCTTTGTTGCCGTACCAGAGATGGTGAAGTGGGTCGTCTCGTGGTCGCCGCCGCCTTCCTGATCCCGCGGACCGTGGTAGCTAACCAGGGCGAGGTTCCCTTCAGTGGCGACGCCCCCTGACGGAGGAATCCCGGGCTTGCTAACGACGAGGGTGAAGACGCCTATCACCACGAGCGCGATAGAGGCTGCCAGCGTCATCCACCGAACCAGCCTTGCCCTCCGCACCCGTTCGCCCCTCATATCGCCCTATCACCTCGCCGACGGCACCGACCACACTGCATCCACCCGCCCCGTTTGCGCCTTGCAGCGACGGTTCCGGCAGCACGGGTCGGGGCCGGACCACGGAGAGAGCCCCCGTGGTCCGGCCACCGTCCTCATGTCGCTCTGACTGGCAACACAACGCTCATCCGACTGTCATGATGTGACGTGGAGGGTCACCTTCGGGTTCACGTTTTGGCAGGCATCCTCGTCAGCCTGCGTCTGTGTCTTTGTGTAGCTTGCATCTGTGCCTGTGTTCATGGAGATGGTCTCCGTGACGGTGGTGGATGCGCCCGGCTTGAGGACATTTGTCTTCATTGTCGGCGCACCCAGGTTGAACCACTGCGTCTGGCACCCGAACTGCGTTGGAACGTTGTTCCCGGTACTTTTTGTCGGACCTACCAACGCCCCGGATGTTGCTGTGTAGACGAATCCTGTCGGGAAGTACGCTTTGGGCCCCACGCTCGATGTTGTCGCGTGTGTGATTTTCCCACTGGCAGCGAAGAGCCCGACCGACGATGGGGTGTTGTTGGTGACGGTGAACGTGAGCGTCTCCGCAGGCCCACCGGGGTACAGCGTGCCTGTGTGACCAGTCTCGGCCACTGTCACGTGCGACGAGTGCCCGACATTTGCGCTGCCCGCCCCGGTGCCTGTGGACGTGAAGTACGCGGCGGCGATCCCAGACGCACCTGCCGCCAGGCCAGCGGCCAGGGCGGTCGCGATGATCGCCTTCTTGCTCTTGAACATGCTCAATTTCATCTTCAGTGTTCTCTCCTCAACTAGTGCGCCTTCGCGCTGTGCTCTTCCTTTCTCAACCCCAGCGGACCCACGAGCCCCGAGGCGCTCTCGAGCCCGCAGTCCGAGGTGAGGAGTGGAGTGAGCGCGTCCGAGATCAGACACAGAGCCACCGGTGCAGCGTCCCGCCGAGATGAGGACGGCCGGGATTCACTTCCGGGAGCACAGCGCTCCGGACACAACCACACGCCGTCGTTCCCCTCTGCCTCAACCGCTGGGTCGAGCCAACGACGCGCCAAAGCAACGCTTCTTACGGATCCCTGGACTCCACCCCTGGTGGTGCTACGCCACCCTCGGTTAGATGTCTGGCTCTTCTGACGGATCCGTGGGCGTCGAACGGGCCGTGACCGCATGGCGCTGAGGAACTGCGCGACCAGCCAGCCGGACGAGCCGGCTGGCACGA
>JAJYWG010000294.1:4278-6440 GCA_021791615.1 Actinomycetes bacterium | reverse complement strand
GATGAACTTGTAGGCCATATACGGCGCGAACGCCGCCACGAACATCAACACGATCCCCGCCACCGGGTTCGAGATCGAGGACAAGTCAAGGTTCAGCGGGGCGTTCATCTGGTTGATCGCCACCAGGAAGATCACGACCACCACCAACTTCGAGACGATCAGCGCCACCACGAACGACGCCCACTTGCTAAACCATCCCCGCGCGTGATCCCACGACTGCCCCGACAACGCCACCGGCGCGAGGACCACGGCGACGAGCAGCAGCGCCTTGCGGATCAACAGGGAGAACCAGACGATCGCCGCGCCGGTGATCGCCAGGCAGCCGAGGAAGATGATGATGACTGCCCCCGCACCCGGTGCGGACAGGCTGATCGCACCGATCCCGGCGGCCAGCGCGGCGATCTTGCCGCCCATCTCCGAGAGGGTGTTACCGGTCGCCTGGATGATCCCCACGCACAGCTCGTCCACGATCGTCAATACCAGCCCGGTGAGGGTGACGACGAGGAACGACCCGAGCACCGACTTCGCCAACCCGAGCCCCGCTCGTTGCAGGGCGCCAGGATCGCGCCTCACCAGGCCGGTGATGAGCTGCAGGCAGAAGAACAGCAGCATCAAGAAGATCGCAACGCCGAACAGGACGTCGTAGACCTTCAGGTAGTTGGGGTCGGTGACATCGACCGCGGTTGTGGAGTCGAAGAGTTGCCAGACGCCCTTGAACATCCACTCCGCCGCGTTGCCGACGCCCTCGGCGATCCAGTCGAACGGCGCGGAGATGATCGTGCCCGCCGCGCTGCCCGCGACATGGCAGACCGTGGAGATGACCGGGACAGAGCAGACACCCATCGCGGCGCGTCCTCAGATGCCCTGGCCAACGTGCCAGAAGAAATTGATGAACGCGACCGCGCCGCCGGTGATGATCGCCGCGCCGCACGCGATCAGCACGCCGGTCTTGCCGCGCGTCGCCAGATGCGGGTTGGCCGAATGGCTCCCGAACGCCCACACCACCGCAGCCACGATCAACGCCAGCACCGACAGGATCAGCCCGACGGTCATGACCGCCCCGACGATCGTCTGCAACGCGCTGATGCCGGGCAGCCCGTTGGAGTTCGGGGAGATGTTGACGTCGGCCAACAGCACCTCGGACCGGCCGAACAGGCCGGTCGTGACAGGGGTAAGGACAGAGATCATCAGCGGCTCCTCGCAGCGCACGGACCCGCACACCCACAGTCAGCAGGTGACCGTCGTGGCGGGGTTCACCCCGCAGGTGCGCCCTCTCCGCCACCGCTCCGCCGCGACGGCCCGCCGTCGACCGAGCGATCAGAGCGTGGGGCCGATGTGCAGCAGGAAGTTCAGCCAGGTGATCCCGGCGCCGTCGAGCGCCGCGGCGCCAAGCGCGACCAGCAGCCCGGTCCGAGCCTTGATAGCCGTCTGGTAGTTACCGTGGGCGGACGCGACCGCCCACGTGGCGGCGCAGACCAGCATCATGAGCACGGCGACGATCAGCACGATCGTCATCAGCGCCCGATCACCGTCTCGAGCTGCCCGGCACCGCCAACGCCGTTCAGGTTCGGGTAGACGCTGGTCGCAAACAGCGTGTGCGAAGCGATGAGCGTGATGGTCACGCCCGTCAGGTGCGCCACCCCACCAACCAGGCCAGTACGGGTCAGCCGACGCGGCGGACCGTCGCGGTCTGGCCGGGGAACTCCGACAGGGTGCCGTAGCCGACGTTCTGCCCCGTCTCCGGCGCTTGGAGAATCTTGTCGCCGCCCAAGTAGATGACGACGTGGTGGGGCACGCTGTCGCCGGGATAGGTGTAGAAGATGATGTCCCCGTGGGACGGCAAACACAAGTGCGTCCGGTTCGGGTCAACGTCATTCCGTGTCGGGAAAGGCAAGGAGTCTCAGCGTTTGCCTGACGGTGGCGGCGTCCTCTGGTGGGAGGGGTTCGAGGAACGCTCGTTCGGCTTTGTCGGCGGCTGCGGCGGCTTGGTGGGTCGTCTTGCGTCCAGCGTTGGTCAGGGCGACTACGTTGCGGCGGCGGTCGGCCGGGTCTGGTTGGCGCTCGACTAGCTGCTTGTGTTCGAGGGCGTCGATCAGCGCGACCATCGTGGTGCGGTCCACGCCCATGCGGGTCGCGATCTGGAGCTGGGACGTGGGTGGCTG
>JAJYWG010000294.1:0-4268 GCA_021791615.1 Actinomycetes bacterium | reverse complement strand
GCTGGTCGGCGATGACCAGGAGCACCGCTAGCTCCCGGCCGGTGATGTCGGATGGGGCCAGTGCGGCTGCGGTCAGCTCAGCGAGCCGCATCTGCGCGTGCTTGAACAGGTGAGCGAGGCGATCAGACAGCTCCAGTACCGGAGTCTGCGAGGGCTGATCGAGGGGCACGGCAGGCACAGACACAGGATACAGCGCCAGTGATCGTCAGCTATACTGATGATCACTACGGCTGATCCGCCTTATGACAAGCAGAGGACAACAGATGACCAATCCGGAGCAACGAGTCAGTTTCGGCATCAAGACCACGCAGATGGGCCTCACCTACCAGGACATCCTCGCGACCTGGCGCCAAGCGGACGCCATCGAGGTGTTCGAGCACGCCTGGCTGTGGGACCACATGGTCCCGATGCGCGGCGACGCCCGCGTGGCGACGCTGGAAGCGTGGACGCTGCTGGCGGCCCTGGCAGCCCAGACCAGCCGACTACGGCTCGGGGTCATGGTCACCAGCAACCGTCTCAGATCACCAACCCTGCTGGCCAAGATGGCAGCGACCGTCGATGTCGTAGCCGCAGGGCGGCTCGACTTCGGGATCGGGGCAGGAGGCAGCCTGCCCGCGGCCGATAGCGCCGCCGCGCAAGACCCCGACGCCAACCCCGCCCTTCGAGAGTTCGAGGCATACGGCGTGCCACTGGTCCCGGCCGGCGAGGCGATCCGCGACCTCGACCAGTCCCTTCACATCATCCGCAGGATGTGGACCGAGACCGAGCCGTTCGACTTCGACGGCCCCTCGATCCAGCTCCGCGGCACGGTCTGCGAGCCCAAGCCCGTGCAACAGCCACATCCGCCGATCCTGATCGGCGCCCAAGGCGACCGGGCCTTGCAGGTCGTGGCCGAGCACGCCGACATCTGGAACTTCCCCTGGCCGTCAATCGAGGAGTTCCAACATCGAAGCCGGTACCTCGATCAATGCTGCGAAGCGATCAGCCGAGAGCCGACAGAGATCGTCCGCTCGGTCCAACTCATCGTCCGAGCCGACGACCCCACCGAACCGGCAAACAGCCGCGCCCTGCTGGGCGACCTGATCGACGCCGGAGCCACCCACTTCGTGCTCGCCCCTGTCCTCGGTGACCGCTCCCTGCAATGGCTCGCCGACGAACTCATCACCCCGATCCTCGCCGGCTCACGAATATGACCCGCAGCGACCTCACTACCTCCCACGGCACGGACCGAGCCCCCGTGGTAACCGGACATAGCGTCGTCCGCGGCCACGTGGTCGTAGCTGTCAATCTGCTGCGCACCCGCCTGGCCGAACCGTGGACCCTCGACGCGCTGGCCGGGGAAGTCCACCTGTCCCGCTCTCAACTCGTTCGTAACTGTTCACCTACCTTGAGCCTCTTGCCGAGGGGAATCTTGCAAACAAGCGCGTGACCAGCGCGTTTACGGTTAGGTGATGCTCGCGATTTCCGGTTGAGGTTGATGGACTTGTGGGGTGACGAGCGAGCGCCCTCCGAGCTACGAGGAACTGGCGGCGGTCGTCCTTGAGCTTTCGAGGACAGTTGATGAGCTACGTGCCGAGAACCGGGAGCTCAAGGCTCGGGTCGCCGAGCTCGAGATGTCCGACACCCCTGACGAGGTCGTCGACCACCGGCCGCAGCGCTGCTCGGACTGCGGGACTTCGTTCACCGACGACTCGGCCGACCGGGGCTACCAGCGCCGGCAGGTGGTCGACGTCCCGCCCGTCGAGCCCGTGGTGACAGAGCACCGGGCGCACACATATCTCTGTCCGTGCGGGCACGAGACGACGGCCCCCTTCCCGGGAGAGGCACGTTCTCCTGTCAGCTACGGGCCGCGGACGCGAGCGATCGTCGCCTACCTGCTCGGCCGCCAGCAGATCCCCAACCGCCGTGTCGTCGAGGCGATGCGCGACCTGTTCGGCCTCGACATCTCCTCCGGTGCGGTGGACTCGGTGTTCGCCGAAGCGGGCAGGCGCCTCATGGGCTTTGTCGCCGCCCTGGTGGTGCTGCTGCGCACGCTCCCGGTGCTGCACGTGGACGAGACATCGGACCGGCTGGAGACGGCCAACTGCTGGATGCACGTCGTGTCGAGCACGCTCCACACGCTGATCCACGCCTCTTTGACACGGGGAGAGGCGGCGATCGACGAGATCGGGGTGCTCAGGGGCTACCGGGGGGTCATAGTGCACGACAGGTTGGCGATGTACTGGAAGCTCAAACGTGCCAGGCACCAAGCGTGTGGAGCGCATCTCTTGCGAGACCTTGCCGAGGTCGCCGTCGTCGCCACCCAGACAGCCTGGGCGGCCGCACTCGCCGCGCTCCTGGTCGAGATCAACAACTCCTGTCACGCCGCCCGAGACCGCGGCGAGCCCTCCCTGCCCGCATCCCAGCGCCGACGCTTCTCTCGTCGCTACGACGAGCTCGTGGCGATGGGCATCGCCGCCAACCCCGAGCCGCAGCACCGAAGGCGTGACTACCTGGAGCGGCGCTCGTTCAACCTCGTCCGCGCCTTTGCCACCCACAAGCGGTCAATCCTGCGGTTCATGAACGACCTCACGACGCCGATGACCAACAACGAGGCGGAAAGGGCGCTCAGGCCGTCCAAGTTGCACCGGAAGATCTCGGGCTCGTTCAGGAGCCTCGCCGGAGCGCAGCGTGCGGCTCACCTACGTAGCTACCTCGACACCACCCGCAAGAACGGCGTCTCGGCGATGGACGCCCTCATGCGGCTCTTCGCCGGCGATCCGTGGATGCCACCCGCGCCGGCATAGGTGAACAGTTACACTCGTTCGCTCTTTCGACGCTGTGACGGGCATGAGCCCGATGGCGTATCTGCGCCGGATGCGGGTCGAGCGGATGGCTCGGCTGTTGACCGCGACCGACCTGTCGATCGCTGAGACCGCCCGCTCGGTCGGCTGGCCCGACCCCGACTACGCCAGCCGGTGCTTCCACGCTTCCTACGGCGTCTCACCCACCGAGTACCGGCGAGGGCAACCTGCCCGACCATTGACCTGACCTCCGCCCCAGAAATCCCAACGCGTGTCCGTGGCCATGTAAAGCTCCCCACGTATGGCCAGCTCCTGTCCCCACTGGTGGCCAAGTGAACGCCCCACCCCCTCTTTGAGCATCCACCTGGAGCGGGCCCTCCGGGCGGCACGGTGTCGGTAGCCAATCCGCACCGACCACCCGGAGGACACTCCATTGAAGACCGAGAGGGAAGACATGGACATGATCGCCGCGTTCAACGACGTGGGCAGCTACAGAGGGGCCGCAGCCATCTGCGGCGTAGACCACAAGACCGTAAAGAGGGCCGTGGCCCGCTCATCGGGCCGGGCTGTGCGCGTGCACAACTACGACGTCGTGGCCGATGTCGTGGCCAAGCGGGTGGCCGGCACATCAGCCCGCATATCGGCCAAGCGCCTGTTGCCCGAGGCCAGGGCGGCGGGCTACAACGGCTCGGCCCGCAACTTCCGGCGCCTGGTCGCCAAGGCCAAGCGGGCCTGGCGTTCCGGGCACCACCGGGGGCGCCGGCCCGGGGTGTGGGCCCCGGGCGAAGTGCTCGTGATCGACTGGGGCACCGAGGCGGGCCTCCACATCTTCTGTGCCGTGATGGCCTTTTCCCGCTGGCGCTTCGTGCGCTTTGCCACCGACGAGAAGGCCGCCACCACCTTCGAGATGTTGGCTGCCTGTTTCGAGGAGCTAGGCGGTGTGCCCAAGGTGGTGCTGGCGGACCGCATGGGCTGCCTGAAAGGCGGCGTCGTCGCCAATGTCGTGGTGCCCACGCCGGCCTATGTGCGTTTCGCCAGTTCCTATGGTTTCAGGCCGGACTTTTGTGAGGGCCATGACCCAGAGTCCAAGGGCATCGTGGAGAACCTGGTGGGATATGCCAAGTCCGACCTGGTCGTGCCCCAGGGCCTGGCCGCCGAGGACCTGGCCGGGGCCAACTCTGCTGCCAAGGCCTGGTGCGACGAGGTCAACGCGGCCCGCCACTCGGAGATCTGCGCCGTGCCGGCCGAACGCCTGGAGGCCGAACGGCCGTTGCTCGGGGCGCTGCCCTCCCTCCGGCCGGGCTTTGGCAATGTGACAACCAGGAAGGTGGACAAGCTGTCGTGCGTGCGCTTTGGCGGCGCCCGCTACTCGGTGCCGACGAGGTTCATCGGGCGGGCCGTCGAGGTCCAAGTAGCGGGCAACGAGGTGAGGCTGTCCCACTTCGGCGAGCTCGTTGCTGCCCATGCACTGGTCGGCCCCGGCCA
>JAJYWG010000232.1 GCA_021791615.1 Actinomycetes bacterium | reverse complement strand
GTATCCCAAACTGGCCCACGCGCACCCTGATCGAGTCTCGACCCCAGGCTTCCAGGCGCAAGCGCTCCCGACCAAAGCAGTGCCCGAGCACCGAGGCGTGTTCCTCCATGATCCCACCTCTCTATCATCCAGGGGCGAGCGGCCGCTCGCCCGCGTCAGCCCTTGAGCGCTCCGGCGCGCAAACCACCAAGCACGTAACGCTGCCCGAACGCCAGTATCAGACCCGAAGGGATCGCGGCCAACACCACCGTTGCGAGAACGCCTCCCCAGTTGACCGTGTTGTTGTTGAAGAAGTTGAGCAGGCCCTTCGTCAGCGGCGTGACGTTGCCGCCCGCCGTCAGCGTGTACGCGTAGAGAAAGTCTCCCCAAGCGAACAGGAACACGAACAGCCCGGCCGTGATGATCGCGGGGACCGCCAACGGCGCGACGACCGAGCGGAACGTGCGCCACTCCGAGGCACCGTCCACGTAGGCGGCGTCGGACAGCTCGACGGGAATCGAGCCCATGTACGCGCGAAGCACCAACGAGGCGAAAGGCATGCCGTAGGTCGAGTCGGCGATGATCAGCCCCAAGACGCTGTTCAGAAGATGGAGGTGCAAGAACAGCTTGTAGAACGCGAGCGTGAGCGATATTCCTGGAATCATCTGAGTGACCAGCAGCACCATGATCGCGCCCGAGACCACCGCGCGGTTCTTCAGGTAGCCGAGCTTCGTAAGGCCGTAGGCGGCGGGCAGCCCCACGCCCACCGACAGCACCACCGCGCCGAGGGCGATGAGCAGGCTCGTGACGATGCTGCCCGACTCGGTGTCGAACGCCAACCGGTAGTTGCTCAGGACAAAGTGGCTGGGCAGGAGCGACTGCGACAGCGCTTGGATCACGCTGGTGGGCTCGAGCGAGCTCTCCGCCGTGAAGTAGATGGGGAGCATCATCACCGCGGTGATCGCGAGACCCCCGAGCGGCAGCGCCACGGGCCGGACGTAGCGCCGCCATGCCCTGCGCGCCGAGCCGCGCGCCGTCATGCCAGGACCACCTCCCGGCGCGTCGCGCGGATGTAGAACACGCCCACGATCATGCAGAATAGGAAGAGCATGTCGGCGACTGCCGCGCCGTCACCAGTCTGGAAGTTCGTGAAGGCGAGCTGGTAGGCCCAGGTCGACATGAGCTGGGTGCCGTTGTCGGGTCCTCCGTTCGTGAGCAGGATGACCGTATCGAAGGTCTTCACCGTGTAGATGATGCCCAGCATGATGACGACCAGCGCGACCGGCCGCAGCAGCGGCAGCGTCACATAGCGAAACCGGTTCCAGGCGCCGGCCCCGTCGAGAACGGCCGCCTCTCGGAGCTCGACCGGGATGTCCTGGAGCCCCGAGTACAGCAGGACCGCGTTGAAGGGGATCCCGATCCATATGTTGACGAGGATGATCACGAACATCGCCTTGAACGACGAGTCGAACCAGAAGATCGGCGCCCGGATCAAATGCAGCGCCCGGAGCATCTCGTTGATGATCCCGCCCTGTCCGGAGAACATTATGGAGAAGATCGTGGCGCTGGCAATCGGCGGGAAGAGCCAGGGAATGATGATCAGGCTCCGGAGGAACCGGGAGAGGAAGAAGCGCCGGTTGAAGTACGAGGCGATGCCGAGGCCGATCCCGAACTGGAAGACGAGCGAGGCGACGAGGAAGACGGCTGTGTTCGCCAACGCCGTACGGGTGACCGGATCTGCGATCTCGACCCTGTAGTTGTGCAGTCCGACGAACGGGCCGCCTCCAGCGATGAAGCCGATGTTCTCGAAGCTCATCGTGAACCCGTAGACGAGAGGATAGGCGAAGAAGATGCATACGTAGGCCAGCGCCGGCACGATGAAGGCGAGCAGGATCGCCTGGCGGCGGCGCTGGCGCAGCCAGTGCCCGATGCTCACCGACTGCGCCCGCGCCTCCTTGGAAGACGAGCCATTCCGCGCCCTGGACGAGCCCGCATCGCCGAGCCCGGTCTGGGCTGCCCCGCTGGACGTCGTGTCCCTGGGCAGCGGAGCCCGAGCCGGCCGCGTCGGCTCACGCCCGGCGACGGAGGCCTCGCCGTGAGTCAACTACTCGCCTCTCCCGACAGTCCGCCTGGAGCCTCAGTTGCCCTCCAGGATCGCGTTCACGTTCTTCTGGGCCGTGGCAAACGCCGCGGCTGGAGTCTGCTTGCCGATCAATGCCGCGACGATCGCGTTCCCGACTGCGCTCTCGACCCTCGGATAGAGTACCCCGAGCGTCCCAGTCCGAAGGAAGCCGTGCTTGAGCTCCGCCTCGAACGGGGCATAGAGCGGGCTCGCGGTCTTCGCCCAGATCGGCACCGCAGCCTGGACCGTCGGGATGTCACCGGTGTTGGTGCCCAATGCCGCGTCGACCGACGGCCTCGCCATGTAGTTGAGCAGCTCGAATGCATCCTTTTCGATGGTGAGAGAGTGCTTCGGGATCGTCCAGACCTCACCGCCGATCGGTCCGACCACCGCCTGCCCCGGGGTCCGCACCGGGATCTGGACGACCCCGTAGTCCAGGCCTTTGACCGCGTTGAGGGTCCCGAAGAACCACGGACCGTTGATCATCATCGCAGCCTTCCCGGCAGCGAACTCTGCCTCGGGCTGCCCCTGGTTCCAATCGACGAGGTCCTTGTCGACCGCCCCCTCCTTCACCAGGTCGGTCCACAGCGTCAGGGCCTGGACCGACTGCGGCGTCGTGAGGCGGGTAAGGCTCCCGCCGTTCGTCAACAGGAACGGGATGAAGGTCCAGACGTTGCAACCCGAGCAGTTCTCGCCCGCGAAGGCGATGCCGTAGTGCTGTGAGTTCGTCAACGCCTTCGCGTCCTTCAACAGCTCCGCCCAGGTCGTCGGCGGCGAGATGTGCGCCGCCGACAGCATCGCCTTGTTGTAGAACAGCGCGATCGTGTTCGTGTAGAGCGGATAGCCGTAGATCGTCCCGTTGAACTTCGCCTCCGTCTGCTGTGCGGCGCCGAGATCCGGGATCACGGTCTTGCCCAGCGAGCTGAGCGGCGTGAGCACGTTGTACGACGCGATGGTCGGGACCATCGGATTGTCCAGCATCAGTACGTCCGGAAGGGTCCCCGCCGACGCCTCCGCCGCGATGGTCGTCAGGTACTGCGGGCTGTTGGGGATGTCCTCCCTCTTGATCGTGATGCCTGGATGGCTCTTCTCGAAGTCCTTGAACACGGTGTTCAGGTAGGCGTAGATCGGGCCGTTGCTCGGTCCGGTGTAGTACGAGGTCTCGGTCAGCGTGACGCTGCCACCGTGCGAGGTGGCGGCCTGCGCCGCCGGCACGACGAGCGCTGGCGTCACCATCGCCGCGACTGCGACACCCGCCGCGACCACCGCCCGCGTGCGCAGGCGCGCGACCATCCCGGCGCGCCTGGGTCGTACGGACTCGGTTGCCGTGCTTCTTGTTCCGTTCAACTCTGCCTCCTGTCTCTGTCTGTGGGTGCTGTTCATGTCTGCTTGGGAAGGTCCCTGGTTTCACGTTCGCACGAGCGTGCCCGACCGCTGCCGGCGGCCGGGTTGTCGAATCGATTCGACTGCTGCTCGCGCTTCGTCCCGAGATCATGAGATCAGCCCTCGCGCGCTGCCGCGACCGTGCCGCCCGCGACGACGCTCGCCGGCAGCAACCGTGCGGGGCCGCCCGCGCCGAGGAGGTCGACCGCCGCCCTGCCCATCTGCACCGACGGCACGTCTATGTAGCTCAGCGGTGGGGACAGGTGCTTCGTCAGCTCGCCCCAGCCGACCGACAGCACCGACACGTCCGTGGGCACCGCCCTCCCGCGACGGCCGAGGCCCTGCATCAGCAGGTCGATCGCGCCCTCGTTGTGCACGATGATGGCGCTAGTCTCCGGATCCTTCCGGAACACCGCCTCCAGCGCTTCCTCGACGCCGTCCATGCTCGGTTCCATCGCCACGCCGTTGAACGCCAGACCGGCCGCCCGCAGAGCGCTCGTGACGCCGAGCCGGAACCGTCGCGCATACCCGAGCTTCTTCTTGAACGTCCCCGGAGGGGACGCGAGCAGCGCGATCCGTCGATGTCCGAGCCCGACTAGATGCTCCACGGCGAGGCGCCCCGCGCCCTCGAAGTCGAAGTCGACGTACGGAACCTCGGTCGGCTCGCTCGGCATGCCGAGGCAGACGGCGGCGACCGGCAGCCGCTCGATCGCGCGGAGCCGCTCGTCGCCGACCCGCACCTCCATCAGAATGACGCCGTCCACCATCTTGCCCCCGACGACCTCGTCGATCTCGGAACCCTCACCTCTGCTCGTGAGCAGCATCACGTTCCACGAATGTCGACGTGCCTCATCGACCACGCCGTAGACGTACGGCATCAGCACGGGCTCGGACGACCAGTCGTAGAAGGGCTCTGCAAGCGCGATCACGCCGGTCTTGCCGGCACGCAGCGCGCGTGCCCCTGCGTGCGGCCGGTAGTCGAGCGCCTTGATGGATCTCCGGACACGCGCCTGGGTCTCCGACGAGATGCTCCGGTTGCCGCTCAGCACGTAGGAGACCGTGCTCGGCGACACGCCTGCGTGCTCCGCCACGGCCGTGATCGTTACCTTCGGCACGGCCTTGCCCCTACCCCCCTTCGCCGCACGTGCCGCCCGGGTCACCGTCGAATCCATTCGACAGCGCACTTATACACCGGCGGGGGCATCGAGTCAAGGGTCTGCAACGGGACGCCGAGCCCGGCGTCACCTTCTCGCCCGTTCGGCTCGCTCCGGGAAGGACCAGGCTGAGGCGTGCGCGGGCGGGCGGCCGAGGCGCGGCGATACAGGCGAGGAAACGGGCACCGGGGCCGTCGCGGTACGTCGCAGTCGAGCGTTCGGCGGCGCAGGCGAGGCCGCCCGACGGCAAGTGGCTGGAGGCAACCTGGCATACCGGGCTCTCGCGACCGTGAAGCCCTGTTGCCTCACGCACGGTCGGTCGTTCCATCGAGTCGGGCATGCGCCGACGGTGCTGCCTGGGTGTCGTGGTCCACCCCCCGCATCCGGGCGCCGAGCGCCCGACGTGCAGTTGGTCGAGGCTTGCCATTCGAGCGTCGACCGGCCGCACTCGAACCTCGACCGGTCGCCGTCAGGTCGCTGGGCCTGTCGCCTTTGACGATTGGCGTCCGGCTGGCCAGGTTCCAGGCGGTCTCGGTCGACCTTTCGGCGCCCGGCATCACCCTCGACCGGCCCACGTACACCCGGGATAACTGTTCAGGGGGCAGTACCACTGCTCCCAGGCCGTTGACAAGCTGAATCGCGAGATCACCAGTGTGTTGCTTGACTTCTCTGCATGCCGGAGCATCACCGGAGGAAGCGCCCTCCTACGAAGACCTGCTCGAGGAGAGCGCCCCACTTCGTTCGATCGTCCAACGGCAGGCGGCGTACATCGCTGAGCCCGAGGGCCGCCTCGCCGACAGCTCCGCCGGACCAGACGGGCGACCCCTGCCCAGGCGCTCCTCGATGCCCTCGGCGCCCCCGCACCAGGGGGGTCGAAGAGGGGTCGGCATCGTTCCGCTCCTCGCCGTTCTCACTCCACCTCGGCGCGCCCGACGTGCACCTTCTCGACGAGCCGATCACGGGGAAGTTCGCCCATGCCGACCTGCGGCTGTGCGCTGCGCAGCTCGAGCGAGCTCGGGGGGTGGAGAGTTACCCGGCCGGATGGTGAGCTCCCCGTCTCTTTGCCGTGAAGACACCATGGAGCAGGCAAGCCGCGACCTCGATGCGGCAAAGAAGGTGAACGGGCGCAAGGGCCACCTCTTCATTGGCAAGATCGGACTGCCCTTGGTGCCGAGCGTGACCGCAGCCTGCGTCCGAGACCGCGAGCGGGGTACCGGCG
Source organism: Actinomycetes bacterium (assembly GCA_021791615.1). The sequence goes on along the minus strand of JAJYWG010000232.1, from coordinate 612 downwards.
TGCTTGGGCTCGCTCGCAGGCTCACGCCCTCGCCACGCCGGCTCTTCGCCGACGGCGGCTAAGCCGGCCCCTGGCCGGTCGGACCAGGGAGCGCTTCCGCGTCACCCTCGAGACCGTCTCCGAGCCGGCCGGTCGGCGTGGCTTCTCGGTGCTCCCCTGACGCTTGGGCGTCGAGCGCGCCCGTTCCCGGCCGAAGCGCCGGCGTCGGCGCGCTCGCGACTACGGGCGCAGGACCGACACCCATGAGGCGTTCGTCAACCTGGCGATGATCGAGCTGACGCTGAACCGCCTCGCCCGGCCTCCAGGCGCCAAGCTCTGAGGCCCGGGCAAGGAGAGGTGAGACCATGAAGCACGTTCTCAACGGTGCCGGCCGGCGCAGCCCAGGCAGAAGAGCTCCATCAACGCTCGACTCTCCGCTGAGTGACCCCAGGTTTCTTGGACGATGCCGGCCTACGGAGGGCACGAGCAAGCCGAAGCCAGCTGTGCAGCCCCCGCCTCAACTCGCGTCCAGCTCCCGCCTCAACGCGAGAGCGTCTGGAGCAGCTGCAGGTGGTCGCGCGAGCGCTCTTGCTCCCACCAGGCGGAGAGCTGCCGACGGGCGTAGAAACGCAG
>JAJYWG010000221.1:1163-6470 GCA_021791615.1 Actinomycetes bacterium | reverse complement strand
GGCGGCGTCGCGCATCTCACGGAGCATCGATTCGTAGAGGTGGGCCATCGTGTGGATGTCGTCGCTCGAGGTGAAGTTGACCTCGTTGACCTTGTTGACGACGTCTCGGAGCAGGTAGCCCGAGAGCATCCGGTTGTGGGTCTCCTTGAACACCGCCGCGATCACGTCCCTGGGATCGTCTTGACCGGCGCCTTTCAGGTCGCGGAAGTACGGCAAGAGTTCGTCGTTCACGAACGCCAGCAGGTCCTCGCCAGTGCGCCCGTTCACTGGGTCGGCCGCCCAATCACGCCACCGGTACGGAGCCTCGATCGCGGCCCGGAACTTCCGGTCGGTAACCTCGCGGCGTTCCTCCAGCCCGTCGTAGGCGCGAAGGAACAGGAGCCATGCCAGCTGCGGGATGCGGTCAAGGTCACCGTTCAGCCCGGCGTCCTTGCGCATGGTGTCGCGGGCGGATTTGATGACGGCCGAGAGCTTCGCCTGCGGGCTGGTGGGGGCGGCCTTGGAGCGTTTGGGCATGGGACACTATTCCTGTCTCGATAGGGTCTGGCGCCAGAAGGCACGCAGAAGGTGCATGGCATCGTCAAGGGTGGCGGCGCTGACGTCAAGGTCGTCTGCCAGCTCCCGGTAGCGGACAGGCCAATAGCGCGGCGGGTCAGGCAGCTCTTCCGGCACGGGATGGCTCGTTCGTGCCTCGAAGACGTGGACGACCGTGTCGTAGAGCCGTATGTCGGGCTGGAGCCCGTCATCGATGAGCGGGACGAGGTCCACCAAGTCCCTCACCCGCGTGCTCGGCCGGGAAGTGTAGGTCCGGGTCAGTGCGTGCAGCTTCTCGGCGAAATGCTGAGAGCGATCGACGACCTCTATCTCGCACGGACCGATCCCGGCGAAGGCGAGCGCCCCGGGGAGGCGAAGCCGTTCGGTCCCGCTGATCTCGGTCTCACGAATCACGAGGTCGACTCGGACGGCCGCGAACTGCCTGCCAGCGAGCGTCGCTTCGACCGGGAACCGCCAACCCGGCCGGCCGGCTTCGTCCACCTGCAGGTCGCGTGCGTCGCCAACCGTGAAGCGGAACCGGTCGTGATCGGCGTCGACTGCGAGGGGTCCGGCCAGCGCGGCCCGGGCGTCGACACCGGTGGTCAGCGAATGCCTGGCGGCGAGGTCCATGTCACGGGTGCTCCGGGCGCGGTCGTGCCATCGCACCTCGAGCGCCATCCCGCCTTTGAGGATCCAGAAGCCTGGCTCGGCCGCTTCGAGTCGGGCCAGCATCCGCTCGAACACCACTCGCCGGCGGAGCCGGTTGAGGTCCGCCCCTGCGTCACGCGACCTTGCGCCAAGCCGTGCTTCGAGCGCCGCTCGGAACGCCCCGTCAGTTCCGTAGGTCATGCGGCGGTTGCCATCTGGAGCGCCTGGTGGAGACGGGCAGCGGTGCGTGGACCCATCTCTCGCGCCCGGCCGATGATCGCTTGCTCCAGCGTTGGGTCCTTGGCGCAGCCGTCGACGAGTGCACTAGCGAGCTGGTCGAGGTCGAGGTGGGATGCCGCCACGTCGAGAAGCGTCCGCAGCGGGCTCGTAACCCGGAACCCCTCGTGCTCCCAGATGTCGTGCTCGTCGACGGCGCCGCGATGCAGGACGACGCCGGCTGCGGTCGAGCGGAAGTTAGCCGGGACAATCAGGTGGACGGCGGTCGGGTTCGCCTCTCCCAGCTCATGGACGGCGAGCGCCGTCTCGTGGGACACGACGGCTCGTCCACGAGCCCACAGCGACCAGCGGACCAGGTCGTCGTGCGCTCCGACCGGCCACTCGGGCAGCCGGAAGAGGCCCCGGTCGACCCGGATCCAGTTGCCCCGGTCGGCATGGAACTTCTGCGCCTGGTAGGAGTACCCGACGCCGAGCGCCTGCGCCGCGCTGAAGTATCCCGACTGGGTCGCAGCCAGGGCAGCCAGACGGCGTCGGAGATCCTGGCGGTCGACTCGCACCCCATGATCCTATATTGAACCTTTAGTTTCGCGTGCCTACGAGGCGTAGAGTAGCTCTTCGAGGCGCTCGACGGCGTCTTGGAAACCGTGAGGTCCGCCGAACTGGGCGGCGATCTCGGTGGGGCTCCCGTGTCGGTCCAGGGGCGGGACCTCGAGGACCCGAAGGTCGTCGAGCTGGGAGATGCCGTGGTCGGCGTACTTGTCGAGGAGGTCGGCGAGGACAGCCCGGGCCTCCGGCGAGAAGGCGCCCAGGAAGGCAGCCTGTCGACTGCGGACACGCCCGGCTCGCTCTCGCCGGGTGATGGCGTCGCCGTTCCACGCCACGTGGACGAGCAGGTCGAGCGGGTCGAGGTCGCTGAGCCCGAGCCTCTCGGCTGCTTCGGCGAGGTCGATGCCTCGCGTGAGCAACGCATCGGCGACTTCCGTTCGCCCGGGCGGGCTACGCCATGCCGCCCGGAGATCGTTCGGGCTCGGGTAGAGCCGGCGGACCGTGTCGGCGAGGTAGTCGCTGTACTCGGCGAGTCGCAAGCGCCCGGTGGTGGGATCGGGGAGGTAGATCCCCTCGACGGCGACATAGGCAGTGCCGTCGTCGACGTAGAACTTCCGGACCGCTACGTCTTCGACGTCGTCCGGGTCAGCTTCGTCCGCGCCGGTGTCTTCGTCCCCGTAGGCGGGCTCGGGCTCGGCGACCTCCGGCTCGCTCACGATCCCGCCTTCGTCGTCGATCTCCTCGGTGACCGGCGGCGCTTCGGGGGGACCGTCGAACTCCGGGTCCTCGAACAGGGCCGTAGCCCCGGAGTAGTCGATGATCTCGAAGGTGAGCTTGTCGTCGTCGGGGTAGAGCCGCGTCCCGCGTCCGATGATCTGCTTGAAGTCCACCATGGAGCCGATCGGCTTGAAGAGCACGATGTTGCGCACGGTGGGCAGGTCCACGCCGGTCGAGAGCAGCTGAGAGGTCGTGGCGATGACCGGCGTCTCACGCTCTGGGTCGGCGAAGTCGCCCAGGTGCTGGCGGCCCACGTCGCCCTCGTCAGAGACGATCCGGACCGCGTAGTTCGGGTACTGGCGAGCCAGGTCCGCGTTGGCGTTGTTGAGCGACTGGCGCATTTGGTCCGCGTGCTCGGAGTCCACGCAGAACACCACGGTCTTCGCCATGCGGTCGGTGCGCCGGAGGTAGTCGCTCAGGTGCCGCGCCGCCTGGTCGGTCCGGACCAGCAACGACACCACGCGCTCGAAGTGCTTGGTCTCGTACACGCCTTCGGGGATCTCACGACCGAAACGATCGAGCTGGCCCGGTGCGGGTGACCAGCCCTCAGCGTCGGGGCTGAGCACGACCCGCCGCACGCGGTAGGGGGCGAGGAACCCGTCGTCGATACCTTGTGCCAGCGAGTACGTGTAGGCCGGATCACCGAAGTACCTGTAGGTGTCACGGTTCTCCTCGCGAAGGGGCGTGGCGGTCATGCCCAGCTGCACGGCGGGGGCGAAGTGCTCCAGGATCGCCCGCCACGACGACTCGTCGCGTGCACTACCGCGGTGGCACTCGTCGACGACGACGAGATCGAAGTAATCCGCCGGATAGTCCCGGAAGACTCCGAGCGCGTCGCCGGAGTCGGCCAGCGACTGGTAGAGCGCGAAGTAGACCTCCCGGCCGGTCTTCGCCTCGCCCTGCACCTTCCAGATCGCGTCTCCGAACACCGGCTTGAACTCTCGCGAGATCGGCTGGTCGACGAGGATGTTCCGGTCGGCAAGGTAGAGGAAGCGGGGTCTCCGCCCGTCTCGCCACCTGCTCTGCCAGAGCTTCCAGATGATCTGGAGGGCCACGAAGGTCTTCCCCGTGCCGGTGGCCAGCGTCAGCAGGACCCGGTCGCTGCCGCCGTTGAGGATCGCATCCAGCGCGGCGTCGATGGCCGCCCGCTGGTAGTAGCGGGGCTCCTTGACGCGGCCATCGGGCAGCCGCAGGTCGCGGTTGAACGGCAGCAGTCGCGTCTCGATCGCCACCTCGTCCACGAGGCCCTTCCAGGCTCGGTAGCGCTGCCACATCTCCTCTGGCGTCGGGAAGGCGTCCAGGTTCGACTCGAGGCCCGTGTCGTAGTCGTGCTCGACGATCCCCTTGCCGTTCGTCGAGTACGCCAAGGGCAGGCGCAGCATCTCCGCGTACCGCTTCGCCTGCTGCAATCCATCGCCGGCGCGCTTGTGCTCGCGCTTCGCCTCGACGACGGCCACTGGGACGTTGGGCTCGTACTCCAGTACGTAGTCGGCACGGAGCGGGTCATCCCGCTTGTGGTCTCGTCGACGCCTCGGCTGTCGGGGGACCGGCACGATCTTCCCGTCCGTCACCCGGTACTGCTCGACGAAGCGGTCCTTCCACCCGGCGGCATCGAGGCGCGGCACGACGTAGTCACGACACGTGTCCTTCTCCAGCGGCCCCGACATCGCGTTCACGCTACTTCTGCAGGTCCAGGCGTCGCCGAAGGGCGAGGCGTCGGCACGACCGTCTACTCGACACCAGGCCCGACCGTGCCGTGAGAATCGCTAGCCCGGTTCGCCCGGGGAAGCCGCTCGGGCGGCTGCCGATAGCGGCGGTAGAGCGTCTGCCACGGGATGCCGACCAACGGTGCGATCTCGCGCCAAGGATGGCGATGGGGTCGGGCCCACACCGCCGACCACACGGCTTGGTGGAGGGCCAGCTCGGCTTGGCGCCGGGCGGCGGCGAGCGCCTGCAGGCGCTCGGGCACGTCGCTGGCCGCCTGGGCGGCCAGGCCCCACCGGACCATGGCATTGGTGGCCTCGCCCGCCCGCTCGGCCAGCAGTGCCGTGTCCCGCTCCGTCACGAACTGGCTGCTCACGAGCCTGAGCGTATCCCCGCTGTCTCACATCCGCGACAAATCGGCGAAATCCGGGCTTGGGCCCCGTGTTCTTAAGGCGGACGGTGCTCCACCGGCCAACCAGCCCCCGTATCGACCCACCCGAGCGAAAGGACTCCTGGACGTGACCCCTCCACCGGAAGCTCCCCGTCTCCTTGACACGTCGCTGCCGCCCTCCCCGAGCTTGCACGGGCCGCTGGCGCGGTTCTTCTTGCACCCGCACGTTGCGCTGCACGACCTCGGACACCTGCTGGCCCACGCAGGCTGGTTCGTCCTCGGCCACCTCGGCCCACCCGTCGCAGCCCTCGTCGCCGCTGCCGCCATCGGCCAGGTGCTGCTCGCCCGGTGGCGGGCACGGCACGTCGCGGCGGGCATCGTGCGCCTGGAGCTCCGCCCGCCCCCGGTCGTCGATCCGGGGAGCGCAGAGGTCCTCTGGACCAACCTCCACGCCCTGCTGCGCCCGTCCT
>JAJYWG010000221.1:0-1153 GCA_021791615.1 Actinomycetes bacterium | reverse complement strand
GGTCGCCACCGGGTCGCCTTCGAGATTCGGGCAATCGGCGAGCGGTCCCGTTTCACCATCTCGGCACCTCAACCGATGGCCGACCATGTGCGTCGGGCGATCACGGCCGCGTGGCCCGGGGCGAGCGTCCTGGCCTCCGAGCTGACTCCAACGGATCGAGGGCACCGAGCGTCCGCTGGCTACCGACTCCGCCTGGCTCGCGCCCAGTGGCTGCCGATCGCCACCGACCATGCACTCGATCCGCTTCGCTCCGTGCTCGGCGCCGCCGCCGAGCTCCACGAGGACGACGAAGTCGTCGTGCAGGTCGTGGCCCGGCCCGCATCCCGGCGTCGCGATGCCAATGCCCAGCGGGCCGTGCTCGGCTTGCAGGGGATCGCAGGGCCGAGCCCCGCTCTCCGCCTGGTTGGACCGATCGTGCACGGGATCCTCGACTTCGTGACCCCCGGCCCCTCGTCGCCGGCACGTCCCGTGTCACGCCGGAGCGAGCCGCCCCGGCCGGAGCTGCGCGCCGCCCGCCAGAAGGTCCAGCGCCCCTGCTTCGAGGCCGCGGTCCGGGTCGTCGTCTCGTCACGTGTCACCGGGCACCGCGCCAAGCGACACCTGCGCAGCCGTGCACGGGCGATCTGCGCCGCGTTCGCCGAGTACGCGGCGGAGAACACCCTTATCGCTCGCCGCCTTCGACACCCCGACAGAGCGATCGGGACAGCCCGGCTCCAAGGAGGCGACCTGTACTCCGCCGCGGAGGTCGCCGCGCTGGCCCACCTGCCGCTCGACCGCGACGTCCCCGGCGTGTCCCGTGCCGGGGCCCGCAGCGTCGCGCCCCCGCCCGAGATCCACCGCCAGGGCAAGATCCTCGGCGACGCCGAGACCGGATCGCGCCGGCCGGTGGCTCTCGCGCCAGCCGACGCCTGCCATCACCTGCACCTGCTGGGCGCGACCGGTTCGGGCAAGTCGACCCTGCTGCTCAACCTCGTGCTGGGCGACATCGCCAGCGGGAGGGGCACGGTGGTCATCGACCCCAAGGGCGCCCTCGTCGAGGACATCCTCGACCGGCTCCCCGAGCACGCGAGCGACCGCACGGTCGTCATCGACGCCGAGGACCCCGAGCCGCCCACGCTCAACGTGCTCGCCGGCACCGACGTCCACCTCGTGG
>JAJYWG010000134.1 GCA_021791615.1 Actinomycetes bacterium | reverse complement strand
TGTGGGTGCCGAGAACCCCGTCCGCCCAGCTCAGGCGACCATCTGGTATTCGTGGATGAGGCCGCCCAGGTGATCGGTTCTTCGTAGCCTGGCGGCGTCAACGTCACTGATGGTGGGAGGGGCCGCATCGCAATCAGCCGGCGGTCGTTGGCTGAGGGACCGGTGGGGCCGGTGCGCGTTGTAATGCTCGACGTACTCGCCAAGGACTGCCTCGAGGTGGCGGCGGCCGAGGATGAGCATCCGGTCGAGGCACTCGCGCCGGATGGTGCCGATCACCCGCTCACAGATGGCGTTGGCTCGGGGTGCTCGGATGGGGGTCTTGATGGTAGTGGTGCCCTCGGCGTCGAAGACGGCGTCGAAGGAAGCGGTGAACTTGGTGTCGCGATCGCGGATGAGGAACTTGACCGAGTTCGCCTGGTCGGCGAGGTCCATCGAGATGTTGCGGGCTTGCTGGGTGACCCAGCCGGCGACCGGATTTCGCGTGATGCCGGCGATTCGCACGAAGCGGCTGTCATGGTGGATGAACACGAGCACGTAGAGCCTGCGGAGGAGGATGGTGTCGACGTGGAAGAAGGCGCACGGCATCAAGCTCTTGGCTTGCGCGGCGAGGAACTCCGCCCAGGTCGGTCCCGATCGTCGCGGCGATGGATCGATGCCGTGGCGCTTCAGGATGGCCCACACGCTCGAGGGGGCGATGACGATCCCCATGGTGGCGAGCTCACCGTGGATGCGGCGCGAACCCCACGGGGGATTCCCCTTCGCGAAGCGGAGCACCACGGCCGTGGTCCCCTTCGGGATGGCCGATCGACCTGGCCTGGCGTGCGGGTAGGTCCAGTGCTTGGAGAGGAGATCCCGGTGCCAACCCAGCAGGGTTGCCGGTTGGACGAAGAGGTGTCCGAGACGCTGGCGGGTGAGCAGTCGTGCCAGTCCGGCCAGCACCGCTCGATCTGCAGGCTCGAGCGCCGGGCGCTGCACCTGGCGTCGGAGGACCGCCACCTCGTGGCGCAGCATCACGACCTCGATGGCGAGATCCGTGTCACTGCGACCGATGAGGCGGACCAATTGAAGTACGCGGCAGTACGCCCGGTAGAGGTAACGAGAGGGTCACGGTCCCGGATGCTCACTGCATCCGGCGCCAGCCGTCAAAGTGCAGCTCACAGCGGATAGATGACATTCTCGGCACGCACACCCTTTTGCACTGGGTAGATGGCTGACCCGCATCCACGCGGTGACGAAGGAAGAGCAGATGGCCACCCGGGCGGGAGAGCGGTTGGTGGTGCCCGAGCCCCCCGCCTCCCCGGCTCTTCCGGCTCCCCAGAATCCCCGGCTCCCCGCACCTTCGGACGGCTCCCCGCGCCTCCGGGCGCCTCCGGACGCCTCCGGGCGCCTACGAGGTCAGTTCTGACGGCACCGATGCCAACGCCGCTTCAATGGCATCGACCAAGTTGCGCGCCGAAGAAGCCGTCAGCTCGATGGCGACGCGCGCCGACGGCCCTCGAGAAGGGTCTGCCAGGTCGACGTTGAGGGTATGGACAGCCATCGCGTGGACCGGATGGTCGAAGTAGACCGTCGCCTCTTTGACGTGGAACCAACTTCCACCGGGGCCTTTCGCACTTCCGTCGATGTTTTTCCTCTCGGTGGAGTAGGTGCACATCGCTCAGCCTCCGAGGTGCGTGGCAAAGAAGGCGGCGATGCGTTGCCATCCGTCGTTCGCCGCGGCAACGTTGTAGGAGGGGCGATCCGGGGAAAAGAAGGCATGACCCGCACCCTCGTAGGAGTGGAACTCGAACTGCTTTCCGTGAGCAGAAAGGATCTGCTCGAGCTCCTTCACCTGTTCGGGGCTTGGGAACTGGTCGTCGGCTCCGAACAGTCCGAGGAGCGGGCAGGAAAGGTTGGGCAGTTGGTCCACCAAGTTCGTCACGCGCAGAGGGAATCCCTCAGGCGGGGTGCCGGTGACGAATGCGCCATAGCAGTCCACCGCCGCGTCCAGCTCCAGATTGCATGCGGCAAGGACGCTCTGACGCCCGCCGGAGCAAAAGCCGATCACTCCTGCTTTGCCGTTGGACGTGGCGAGGGAGCGCAGGTATGCGGCAGCACCGCCGACGTCACCGAGCAACCGGTCGTCGGGAACCCCACCAGCGGCGCGAACCGTCGCCGCAGCATCGTCAGGGCTCGCACCGGGCGCTTCGCGCGAGTAGAGGTTCGGGCACATTGAGTCGTAGCCGAGCTCGGCAAAGCGACGCACGATCTCTTTCGTGGCGCGGTCGTAGCCCGGCATGTGGTGGATGACGACGACCCCACCTCGCTTCCCCTGACCCTCAGGCTGGGCCAGATAAGCCTCGATGTCGTCGCCTTGGTGACCGGAGATGCGGATCGTCGTCGCACGAAGCTCTTCGCTCATATCGTCCTACTCTCCCCTCCAACTGTGTTGGCCTGACCTGCCTCACTGTGGCACACGAGATGACGGGTCCTGTCACCCGCCACGTCGTCATCAGCACCGGTCCACTGGTTGCGGGCCAAGTGCTGCTGGACTGCACTGGGTAATGAGCGGAGCATTGTGGTGATCGTACCCACGGCGAGTCCCCGGTCGCAGGCAGGCAGTCGGCCTCGCATACGTCGATGCAGCCTGGCTCGGCCCCCTGGGAGCCTGGAGGCATGAGTCGTCGCATGTCCACGCAGGCTGCCGGCGTTACGAATTCGTACGAATTCGTAAGGCTCGAGGACCGATCCAGTCCGTCCGTCGCGGCCCCTCTCGCAAAGAGCACCGTCAGGCGGTCATCCCCACGATCGGGGCATCGAGCGCCTTACCGCCCATCGACCCGTCAAACTGAGCCGCCCCGAAGGCGAATACCCCGCCATCGGAGGCCACCTCCCAGTAGCCCCCGCCTGTCGGGGTCGAGGCGATCCCCACGATCGGGGCATCGAGCGCCTTACCGCCCATCGACCCGTCAAACTGAGCCGCCCCGAAGGCGAACACCCCGCCATCGGAGGCCACCTCCCAGTAGCCCCCGCCTGTCGGGGTCGAGGCGCGAAGCGCGAAATACGCGGCGGGCGACCGCAGGGTCGTGCTGGCTGATCCGGCTGCTGCTCCGACAACCGGCCGCAACGTCCCGGAGGGGCCGAGCTCGTCGAGCCTCCACGCCGCACCGAGCGCCGGAGCGGACACGGTGATCCGCACCGGGTCTGTGGAGGGGAACGGGAGCGCCGCGCCTGTCGGAGCGATCCACGACACACCGACGGCTGTCTCTGTGGCCGGCACTCCTGCCGGGCAGTCACCCGAGGCCAGTGTGGCCAAGGTTCCGACCGATCCGCACGGGGCGCTCGCCAGCGAGACGGTGGAGCCGACCGGTAGCACCCCGCCTGGAATGGTCGCCGTGACATGGAGCGGCCCGATTGTCCGGGAAAGGGTCAGGGACGCGCTCGATGTGGCGGGCTTCACGAAGGACGCTGTCAGCGAGGTCGTGAAGTAGGGGGAGAGGCCCGCTGGTGCAGGCGTGAACGATGCCCCGATCGTCTCGAACGTGAAGTCCGACGCGTTGTCACCGGTGTCGACCGGCGCTCCACCTGATTGATGCCGCACGAATGCACTCTGGGTCGACGCGGCGGCATACGTCGGTGCAGCGAGCGGCGTCCCGGAGGAGAGCCCTGCTGCGGACCCCACGATGCCGGCTGCGTCGGTGATGGTCCCGTCAGGGCCCTTCACGGCGAACCCGCCGTCGACTGTGGATGCCGTCGGGCCGAGGGAGACAGGCGAGCCGAGAGCTGTACTTCCCGAGAAGCGGGGGCCGGCCACCAGCACGGACTGGCCGGGCGACAGTGTGCCGTTCCCGAGGGGAACAGCGACCATCCTCTTCGCCGCTGTCTTGGCCGCTGTGGTTGTCGGCTTGGGAGCTGTCGGTGTCGTCGACGGAGCGGTCTTGGGCACCTCCATCTCCACCGTCCATCCGCCGAGCGATACGGGCGAGGCGGTGGGGTTCTCCACTTCTGCAAACCAGTCGCCGGGACCCAGTGGGCCGGTGGTCCGGAATTTGCTCAGCTCCAGGGTGTGAGGCGCAGGGTGGACGCCGACTTGGACGAGGACTGTGCCACCACCGCCCACCGCGACGACGAAGGATGCTGTCGTGTACGCCGTCGGCGTCCCCGACAGGGTTCCTGTGGCCGACAGTGTGAGCCTGGCCGGCAAGGGGCTTGTTGGCTCGACGCCATAGCTGGGACCCGAGGGAAGCTTGCCGGTGTACGCCACACCCAAATGTGCTGTGGCGAGCCGGAGGGGCACTTGTACGACGACGTCGATCTGGGTGCCACCACCACCGACGGCGCTGGTGGCAGAGAAGACCAGGCGCGTTGACGTACCCGCCAGTGTCGCCGGCGCCGTCCCCGAGAGATGGATCGCGTCCCCAGCAATGCTCACCGTCAGCCACGACGGCGGTGTGGTGCCGACCCTCTTTGTCAGCGTGACTGTCGGCGCGGGGGAACCCGTCACTGTCAGCGTGGTGCTCGTCGGTGTGCTCGGGTCGAACACCACGTCCTTCGTGATGACTGCCCCTGTTGCCGGTGTGCCTCTGGCTGTCTTGAGGTTCGGCGGTTGGTTGACGGTAAGGATCAAGGCCTGCGACGTCGAGCCGGAAGTGTTCGCCAGGAGCAGCTTCAAGTGATAGGTGCCGGCCGTTCCCTTGGCCGGGGAGCCGGCAATCCGCGCCGTGCCGTTGCTTCCGGCGGTGAAGGTGACTCCCGCCGGGAGGGTGCCTGTCAGGTCGAGCGTGGGCACCGGGAACCCAGTGGAGCCGACTGTCCACTGGTACTGGGTACCGGTGATCCCGAACGATGCGGCTGTCGTGAAGCCGGGAGATGTCGCGTACGCGGGCGCCTCGTCGACGTCGAGGGTGAGTGTCTCGACGGTGGTGCCGTAGGAGTCTGCCGCAGTGACCTTCAACGTTCGGCTCCCGCCCTGGCCCGAGGCCGGTCGGCCGGAGATGGTGGCCGTGCCGTTCCCGTGTGTCGCGAAGGTGAGACCTGTCGGCAGGGAGCCCGTCATCGAGAGCTTGACGGCCCCGGCCCCGCTCGCAGTGACGGCAAACGACGATGTGGTCCCGACCGAGAAGTCGGCAGTCGGCCCGGTGGTGAACGCCGGCGCCGGACCGATCTGGACGGAGAGATCCTCGGATGCCGTGCCGCCGGCCGATGATGCGGTGATCGGGACATTGGTCTCCAAGAGTGTCGTCCCAGTGGCGGTGAGAGGCGTCCCCGAGATGGTGAGCGTGCCGTTGCCGTTTGTGGTGTACGTCAGCCCAGTCGGCAGCGAGCCGCCTACCGTGAGCGACGGCACCGGGAACCCGGTCGCGGTGATCGTGCACGATCCGTTCCGGCCGGCGGCGAGCACGCACGCAGAAGAACTGGTGAATGCCGGCGGCTGGTCGACCACGATGGTGAGTGATTGGTCGACACCTGCCCCCGTGTCCAAGATGTTCGTCGCGTTGAGCGTGATCGTGTACGTCCCGGCGTTCGTCGGGGTGCCTGTGATCGTCGCTCGGTTGGCGTTGCCGTCTGTGGCGAACGACAGGCCCGGAGGAAGTGTCCCGCTGATCTTGGCGAGTGCCACAGCAGGCAGACCGGTTGCGGTGACTGTGAAGGTGCCGCCCCGGCCCTCGGTGAAGGTGGCAGTGGCCGCGCTCGTGAACACGGGCGTCCCGTAGACCTCGATCTCCACGAATGCAATGCCCGGGCTCGAGCCAGGCTTCGTCGCTTGCAGCTCGATGGCCGACACGCCTGCGGTTGTCGATGCAGGTGTGCCGCTTATGGTGGCCGTTCCGTGTGTCCCGACCGTGAAGTGCAGCCCCCGCGGAAGCGTCCCGGCCTTGATGCTGATGGTCGCTGTGGCTGTCGCCGAGACCGTGTACGAGATCCCCGTCGTGCCGACCTCAAACTTGGCCACACCGTTTGTACCCGTCGTTATGGACGGGCCACCGGTCGGCGAGACCGAGATGGAGAGTGTCTCGGTGGTAGTACCCGCCGAGTTCTTCGCGGTGACCTTCGCCCTGTAGTTCCCTGTCGCGCTGGGCGTTCCTCCGACCAAGACGGCACTTCCTGTCGTCGACGTGGTGGCAGTCAGGCCTGTGGGAAGTGTCGTCACAGACACCAACGGGCCGGGCAGTCCGGTTGCCGTGACATTGAATGCAGCGGGCTGCCCGGGCACCAGCCCCTCGCTCGAAGGCGAGGTGATGACCGGAGTCGACCCCACGGTGAGGTTCAGCGTCTGCGCCGCGGACCCTGACGCCGACGATGCCGTGAGTCCGATGGGGTAGATCCCTGGTGCGGCTGTGGACGACACATGCAGCGTCGCGCTTCCGTTGGTCGACGCTCCGAGGGAGATCCCGGAGGGAAGGGTGCCCGCGCCGGCCGCCGTGATCGCGGGCACCGGGTATCCCTTGGCCGAGACCGTGACTGTGCTCGCCTGCCCGGCGGTCACCAATTGGGATGTCGACGAGGTGAACGCCGGTGGGGTGCTGACCTCCACGCCGACGGC
>JAJYWG010000204.1 GCA_021791615.1 Actinomycetes bacterium | reverse complement strand
CTACGCGCGCACCACCGAGGGCGCGGACCGGAACGCGGCGCGCCTCGTCGCGGCACGGCTACGGTCGCGGGATACTCGCGGGATGCGAAGGTCCGGCGAATAAAAGGGGTGACGCCAAAGAGTGCCCTGAACAGGACTTTTGCGGTGGGCCGTAGAGGACTCGAACCTCTGACCCCTTGCGCGTCATGCAGGCCCACGGCATACACCGGCGCACACCGTGACCCTCTGACCTGCTAGTATCTGACCGGTGGTGGTCGGGGTGAGACCATATACGGCACGAACTGCTCCCCCAACTGCTCCCCCACGTTCCCATGCAAGGGGTCATGGGACTGTCCCTTGCCCCCGCACGCAAGGGGTCACGCCGAACTGTCCCTTTGCTCCCCGTTCGCAGATAGAAGGTAGATAGATGGCACGACCGAGGAAGCTGGGCTACGGCGAGGGCACCGTCTACTTCGACAAGTCCAAGGGCGTCTGGCGCGGAGCCGTCGCCATCGACGGAGTACGCCGCCGTGTCTCTGGAGACACCCGACAGGCCGCGTTGACGGCACTCGACAGCCTTCGCAGTGACCTTGCCAACGCGACCCCCACTGGCGACGACACGCGACTTTCTGCCTGGATCAGCTGGTGGCTGGAGAACGTTGGCGCGGCGAAGCCGGACCCCGCCGCGTCCACCGAGGACAACTACCGATGGGCGTTAGATCAGACGGCGTCGATCGGTGGCAAGCGACTCCGCGAGCTTACGACGGCCGACGTCGAAGGGCTCCTCCGTCAGCTGGCCACTCGCAAGCCATCGACGAAAAAGGGCCGCGGTGGTCGGCGCGGACCGCTCGGCAAGTCCTCGCTGCTGCGGGTTCGCTTCGCGCTGGGCGTGGTCCTCGAAGAGGCGCAGCGCCGCGACATGATCGGCCGCAACGTCGCCCGTCTCGCACGGCTGCCCAGAACTGCGGAAGCATCGAGGCCCCGGCGGTCGCTGTCACCCACCGAGGCGGACGATCTCATGGATGCAGCGCGCGACGAGGGGCTCGACGCGCTCGTTGGAGTCATGCTCTACTGCGGCCTGCGTCCTGGCGAGGCGACCGGTCTCACGTGGGACTGCATCGACTTTGCCGAACGTACCCTCACCGTGCGCCAGTCCCGCAAGATGTTGCCCGATGGCTCCATGGTCATCGGTGCCACGAAGGCCGAGTCTGACCGCGTGCAACGGCTCCCCGACGCCATCTACGACGCACTGAAGGCGCATGAACACCAGCAAGAGCGGGAGCGACTGGACGCGCAGGCCTGGGATGACCTCGGCCTCGTCTTTCCCAACGGGATCGGGCGTTACATCGATAAGAACAACCTCCGCCGCGAGGTGATGCGACTCTGCCGCGGGGCTGGGATGGAGCCGATCAGCCCGAATGAGCTGCGCCACTCCGCGGCTACCCTTCTCGTCTCCGCGGGCGCGTCGTTGCAGGAGGTTGCCGACTTCCTGGGCCACAAGAACACGAGGATGCTGCAGGCGGTCTACCGCCACAAGACACGTCGACCGGTCGACCTCACGGCGGCCCAGCGCCGGGTGCTCGCGGGCTCCTGAACAATCACGCGGTATCGCGTTGATGAGCGACGGGCGGGCGGCCGGCCTTGCCGAAGGCCTGGGTTCCGCCTTATGACAGCGGGATAACCGAGTCTTCGAATCTGGGGGGTACGGACGCTAGTTCAGTACCGCGCTCGCGATCGTTGCGTGCCCGTGTAGCGGCACTTCGGCCTGCCGTCGCGGCGTGTTCTTGGGACGCGGCTATCGCGCGATAGGTGACAGAGGTTCTACGACCGAGTCAACTCGCGTGTAGCACCCGAGACCTCGTCCAGCGCGTGCGTCAAGTCTTCTCGATGCTCGTACCGGGGCCGGCGTCTGTCGCCGGCGCCCGTTGGATCCGGAGCCCGAGTGCCATCGCAGCGTCCCTCACCCCGACGCTCGCGCACACGGGATGAGGCGACCCGCCGTCGATCGCGCAGATGCCCGCTGAAAGACAGTTTGAGGCTGCCAAGATCAGCCGCGCCACCAGGTCGGACGGGTGCGACAGGCCGGCCGCGATTGTTGCCCTCGACAGGCCCTTCAGGACTGTCGGCGAGTACGTGGCGCCCGTGACGAAGAGCTTGTTGCCGATGTCGAAGAGCGGGATCGTGCCTGTCGGATCGTACTTCTCGATCAGCTTCTCTTCGACTTTGGTCGGCCTCTTGATGATGGGATGTCTGCCTGTCGCCTTGTCCTGGCCGAACATCTCCAGGAGCTTTGCCGACACATAGGGACTCGAGTAAGTGGCTGTCGCGAACTCGAAGGTCTGGGTCCTCGGCGCCGTGTCCTTCGGAGAGGACTGCATCGTTTTCAGGCCCCTGAACGTCCCGAACCGAGAAAGGGACGTGATGACCGCCCAGCGCTCCGCTGCACAGAAGGGGCAGAACTCCCCGAAGAGACCGAAGATCCCAGGCTTGCCTGTGAACGTGAGTGCCGGTTGTTCGCTGAGGACCACGGGGTGCGTGATCTCTGCAAGTCCAGGCCCGGCTGCGTTGAAGGACGAGACAGGGACGTGGGTGATCTCCCCGGCGATCGTCGCGGGGACCGGCTTCGGCGTGAAGTGGAGCCCACTGATCGGTGCATTGCGACTCGTCTGACTCACGACGACCACCACGAGCACTACTACCACGACAAGGCCGACCGCACCCCAAGTGAACACCAGGCTCCGGGAGCGTCGGGCACCATGGCGTGCGGATCTCTGCGGCGCGCGCTGTCCGCGCCTCCGAGATTGGTTAGGCACCGTGCGGGCTCACTCAGTTGCGCGGTTTGATGAGGCTGTAGACCGGTGCGTAACGAGCGCTCTGCGCAGCCATTCCTCTCGCCAGGCACACATTCGCTGTAGGGCATGTGACCGAGCCCATCGAAAGGTAGGTCTGGCTTGTCAGGTTTGGAGCTGTCGAGGGGACGGTGAAGACGACCTTGGACCACGTCGCCCCGCCGTCCGTCGTACCGATGAGGACCGGAGATCCCATGTCGATCCCGCCGCCTTTGAGCGTCACGGGAACCGCCTCTTGCCCCCCGGTCCAGCACTCTGTCGCCGTCGGGCACGACAGCCCTGTGAGAGAAGGCCCTGGCACATCGCTCGGCAGCATCTCGGGCGTCCAGGTCAGCCCACCGTCCTTGCTCGAGGCGACGTCACCGAAGCTCGAGATCCCGTTGCGGCATGTGGCCAAGTTGACTGTGGTCTGCTTCGCAACCTCGGCAAACAGAATCTCGGTCTCCTTCTTCGAGATCGCCGCTACCTGCGAGCTCATGTTCGGAAGAGTCTGTGTCGTCGCCTGCGTCGGGCTCTGGGAGTTCAGTGTCGAGCAGATCGGCGGGTTCTTGACTCGCATCGGGACCTGTCCGGTCACAAAGCAGTGGCGTTCGTCAGGGCACGCCAGCGAGTTCCACCTGTCGATCCCGAAGCCGGCCGGAAGGGATCCCGCCTTCCACGTGCGGCCCTGGTCGGTCGTGACGGCCGAGACTGCTGACGGTGCTGCATCCGTCTGTCCGACGACCGTGCAGTCTGTGGCCGAGATGCATGCAAGGTGGGTCATCGACTCACCGGCGACGATGGCTTCGTCGTGGAAGGTCGATCCGCCGTTGTTGATCACGAGGAAGGTGGCGTCGACCGGTGTTGTCCCCGAAGTCGATGCCGCGGTGAGCCCTTCACACACGGCTGTCGCCGGGCAAGCGAGGCCGAACAGGGTTCCCACCCCTGTGGGCAATGGGTCGACCGTGAACGAGTGGCCCCCATTGCGGGTGATCGCGAGTGCCGGCTGGCCGTTGAACGTCGCACCGGCGGCACACCACTGCGGACCGCTGCACTCGAGCGGCGTCGTGGGCACGAGTCCGGCGGGCAACGGGAACGCCGCCCAAGTTGCCCCCTGGTCACCACTGACGTACAAGGACTCCGAAAGGAGTGGGGCGCCGGCTCTGACCGACGGATACTTGCCGGCGAGCACGAAGCAGGAACCACCCGGCGAGCACGAGAACCACCCGGGAGGCGGGCCGTAGACGTTCTGTTGCCAGGTGCCGGTGAGCAGGGCATCGACGAGCCGCCAAGTGCCGGAGCGTTCTACCGCCTTCTCCGGCGCCGCAAGCGGGTGTGCGGGCCGCCAGGACGTCTTGAAGGGCCGGCTGAGCCCGCCGCCTCCCAGCGATGCGAGCGTCCCGGCCACGGCGCCGACGACGAGCAGGGTCGCGGCGGCGAGCACGAGCTTCGGTCGAGGTGCGATCCAGCGCCGGTACGCCCCTCTGGTCCAGACGCCCGGCTGGTCTTCCACCTGAGGGGTCGGACGGGCCGGGGCAGCTCCGGGCTCGGCGTCGACGGCGCCTTGGTAGTCGAGGTCGAGGATATGAGAGAGGAGCTCGATTGCCTCCGCGCTGCGCACGGCGTGCGTGAGGTCGCTATGGACCGGATTGTGACGGGCAACCTCGGCGTCGACCATTTCGGCTGGCCAGGTCATGGGCATGGGAGCTCCTTGGAGACAGCAGGCGCCAAGAATCCTTGCGGCGGGTTGACCTTGGGCGTAACGGCGCCGGCAGGATCTGTGGTCCTCATGGCGCGGGTGACACCGCTATCGAGCCGGAGATAGCGACGCAGGCGTCGACGAGCGCGGTAGAGCCGCACCTTGAAGGCGCCAGCCGAGCATCCGAGGACCGCTGCCGCCGCGTCAGTGTCGAGGCCTTCCCAGGCGACGAGGCGCAGCACCTCACGGTCGGTTTCGGCGAGTTGGCCGAAGGCAGAGGCGAACGAGTCCCGCCACGCGACGTCGTCCGCCGGGTCGCCTCCTTCACGGGGCGCCGAAAGCCGTTCGGCCCGGTCGGAGAGGTGCTGGGCGCGAAGGAGCCTACGGCGGTGATTGGCCAGCGCCCCCCTCGCGAGTCCGTACAGCCACACCAGGGGGTCGCCCCGCAGGTCCTCGAGCCTCAACCATGCGGTGACGAACGTGTCCGCCACGACATCCTTGGCGATGTCGGGCCCGATGCGCCTCGTCGCGAAGGCCAGGATCTTGCCGTAGTGGGCGTCGAACAGCGCGACGAACGCTGCCTCCCGATCCACACGCAGCTGATCCCTCGCCATCACTCTGTATAAGTCCGGATTCTGCTCCGAGTTACCACCCGTGTGAACCTGCGGATGGCGCCGTCCAGACGGCGACGAGTGAGGCGGGGTCCTGACGAGTGTTCTGCTGCTGTCGTTTGCCAGCCACATGGGACCAGCTGACGGGCAGTTTTGCCAGCGGCATGGGACCACTTTCGTTGCCAGTTATGGGACCACCCTGACCATCCACCAACGCCGGCCGAGGAATCACTCGGCTGGGCCTCCGAAGCCGACGCGGAGGAGGCCCCATGGCGTTCAGGGAGGTCACGGTGATGCAGGTGAAAGAGGCACTCCGCCGGTGGTTGAGAGGTGAGGGCGAGCGGACGATCGCCCGTGCCGTCGGGGTCGATCGCAAGACGGCGAGGCGCTACATCGCAGCTGGCGCCGTAGCCGGGCTGGATCGCTCGAGCAGCGAGGCACAGCTCACCGACGAGCTGATCGGTCAGGTCGTCGAAGCAGTGCGCCCTCATCGAACGGACGGCCACGGCGAGGCGTGGCGCACGCTCGTCTCAGAGCACGACCAGATCAAGAAGTGGGTGGAGGCCGACCTCACCGTGGTGAAGATCGGGATCCTCCTCGCCCGGCGCGGCGTGGAGGTCCCGCATCGCACGCTCGCGCGCTACTGCGTCGAGCGCTGCGGGACGGGACGCAGGAAGCCGACGGTGCGCGTCGACGATCCACCGCCCGGTCGCGAGCTGCAAGTCGACTTCGGAAGGCTCGGTCTCGTCCCCGACGGCGAGCGGCGTCGCGTGTGCTATGGGCTCATCTTCACCGCGTGCTATTCCCGGCACATGTTCGTCTGGCCGACGTTCCTCCAGACGACCGAAGAGGTGATCCGTGGCTTCGAAGCGGCGTGGGGGTTCTTCGGTGGCGTCTTCCCGGTCGCAATTCCCGACAACATGTCCTCGATCATCATCGAGGCGGAGAACACCGCGCCCCGGTTCAACGACGTCTTCATCGAGTACGCGCAGTCCCGGGGCTTCGTCATCGATGCAGCCCGTGTGCGAACTCCGACGGACAAACCACGCGTGGAACGGGTCGTGCCCTATGTGCGCACAAACTTCTTCAAGGGCGAAGAGTTCATGGACCTCACCGACGTCCGTTGCCGTGCAGAGACCTGGTGCATGACGACCGCGGGCATGCGCATCCACGGCACGACTCAGCTGCGTCCGGTGGAGCACTTCAGGGCAGAAGAGCTCGCACTGCTCTTGGCGCGTCCGGCCACGCCGTTCGACACGCCAGTGTGGTCGACAGCCAAGGTCCACCGCGACTTCCACTGCGAGACGGGCAAGGCGGCTCCTGGCCGGCGTTCCAGCGATCCTGCGGACTACCCGCCGGGCACCGAGGCCTACGCGATGCGCGACATCGAGTCGCTCACTCGCCGGGCCGCCGAGATCGGTCCGGCCGT
>JAJYWG010000233.1 GCA_021791615.1 Actinomycetes bacterium | reverse complement strand
CGCCTTCTTGCTCAGCCCACTCAAAGAGCTTCACCCTCGTGCTCTACGACGCATGCTCGTAGATGGTAAGTGATATCGAAGGTAGCTGTTGGCAACCCCTGCCTCTGCCTCTGCTTCAAGGAGGCTGACGAGGTCTTGGCGGGCGGCGACACCGAGCTTGTCGTACGCGTGGCCGAGGTGCTTCTCCACGGTGGAGCGGGTCACGAACAGCCGCTGGGCGATCTGGATATTGGTCAGGCCCTCGGCCGCCAGCTCGCAGATCCTGCGCTCGCTGGCCGTCAGCGCCTGCACCCCGGTCAGGTGCTGGCGTCGGGGACGGGCGCCCGCAACCACCAGCTCGGCGCGAGCCTGCTCGGCGAGCACCGTGGACCCACAGCGTCCGGCGACGTCGTACGCCGCCCGCAGGACGTCGCGGGCCTCCTGGGTGCGGCCGGCTGCCCGCAGACCTGCGCCGAGCTCCACTTGGCAACGGGCCCATTCCAGCCGAGCCGGGGAACCGGCCAGCAGGTCGCCGGCAGCGGCCAGACCGGCCAGGCGGGCCTCACCGAGCTCCGTCAAGGCTTCCAAACGGCGGGTGGCGCCACGGGCGGCACTCGTTGCCCATCGTTCGGCGTGGACGGCATGCTCTCTCACCAGCGCGATGGCCTGGGAGGTCTGGCCCAGGTCGAGATGGCAGCTCGCGGCTTCCAGGCGCCACGCAGGGTACGGCAGGTGGTTCTCTGCCTGCCCGGGATCGCCCCGGAAGCGGAGCACCTCGAGCGCGGCCTCCGGTTGGCCCCGGAACCTGTGAAGCCGACCGCACGCGTACAGCGCGTGGACGGACTGCGACGCCGACAGCACATCTCGGTCCAGGCCGGTGGCGCCGGTGGCGCCGACGGCCTCGGCCGCGCCGCCAAGGTCCCCTTGCTCCATGAGCGCGAGCGCCAGGTAGGCCTGCAGGATCGGGCGAACGTACCCGACCGGGAACTCCGCGTCGAGGGCCTCCCGGGTCATCTGCTCGCAGCGGCGGATGTCCCCGCAGATCCAGGCACCGATGGCCGCGGCAGCGCACACGTAGGTGATGGCGGTGGTGGCCCCGCGATCTTGCGCGTGGCACAGGACCCGATCGAAGACGGCCGAGGACTCGTCCTGGTCCTCGGCCAGGCTGAAGGCGGTCAGCGCAGCCATGAAGGGGAAGGACGCGACCGCCCCTGCGTCGAGCAGGCGGTCGTCCGACAGCCCCCTGCGGGCGAACGCGACAGCTTGGGCGGCGCTGCCCTTGAGCAGGCGGGTCGCAGCCAGGCTGCACTGGATGACCAGATCGGCAACGGTGTCGCCTGCCGGGGTAGCCATCTGGACCAGGCGGTCGGCAACGAGGTCGGCATCCTCTTGGTTCAGCAACCGGTAGGTGGCGGCTTCGGCCTCGAGCCATCGCACTGTGGTGGTCGCCAGCAGCTCCCGGTCGGCCAGAGCACCGTCCACGGTCGCCGCGGCCGCGACGAAATCGGCCACGGACGCTTGGACCCGGGCCGTCAGAAGGGCCGTCGCGACCCGATCTGCGAGGTCGCTGGCCGCCGCCGCGGTGGCAGCGCGGAGGTGCTCCAAGGCCGACGCCGGGTCTCCGGCAAGCCACTCGGCCTCGCCCAGATCGCGAAGAAGGGCCGCGGGAACCGGGGACACACCCTCGGCAACCGCCCGGGAGAGCCAGCGTCTCGCCACATCCGACGCCCCGCTCGCGCGTGCGGCCTGGCCGGCGGCCCAGAGGACCTCGACCACCCATGGATCACCGGCCTCGTCGGTGAGGGAGAGGTGGATCGCCACCTGGTCGGAGTTGGCCCCCCTCGCGGCCAGCAGCTCGGCCGCGAGTCGATGCAGGCGGACCTGCTCCCCATGCGGCGTGTCCCCCCTCACGGCTTCACCGATGACCGGATGCACGAACGCGAGAGGCCGTCCCTGGGACAGGACACCGACCCGGACCAACATGTCGCAGTAGCCAGCCGCGTCTGCGGTGCTCATCCCGGCGACGCGGGCGGCCTCGCCTATCGCAGCCGTACCGCCGAAGGTCGCGATGGCGCGGGCAAGCCGGGTGGCCTCCGGCGGCAGGCCATGGAGACGGAACAGGACCGAAAGAGAGACCCCGTGGGGACTGAGCGAGGCCACTGATGCTGCGGCGGCGTCACCCCAGTCGAGCCCGTCTGAACGGACAGCCGCCAACAGCTCGGTCAGGAGAAACGGGTTGCCTCCGCTTGCTCGGTGGCATGCCTCGACGAAGGCAGGGCTCGGAGCTTCGTCTGCCCGTTCCCGGACGAACCGACCGGACGCCTCTGCCGAGAGCAGCGCGGGGTGCAGGGCCTGCCCGGGCAGAGCGGCCAGGAGCTCGGACCACTGCTCGTCGTCGAGGCCCGGCCGAACGGCGATCACCAGGGCGACACGGACACCGTCGAGACGGCGGGCCATGTAGTGGAGGAACCTGAGGCTCGGGACGTCACAATGCTGGAGATCGTCGACGGTCAGCAGCACCGGTCCTTGGTCGGCGAGGTTGCACACCACCCAGTACAGTGCGTGGACGACGGCGAACTCCGTCTCGGGCTCCGCCAAGCCGGCCATCTGGTGGCTGTCGCTCTCCCCGGAAGCACCGAGCAGCGCGGCTGCCGAGCTCGCCGGCCCACGGAGCAGCCGAGGATCTGCATCGACCCGGCGCTCGAGGAGCTGGCGGACCACTCCATAAGCGAAGTCTTCTTCGAGCTCGCTGGCCCTGGCAGCGACGACGGTCATGCCACGGGCAGAGGCGTCTCGCCGGGCGGCGGCGAGGAGGGCGCTCTTGCCGATCCCCGCCGGGCCTTCGATGACGATGCAGCCCCCGTCCCCGCCGAGGGCCCCCTCGAGGGCGACCTCGATGGCTGCCATCTCACCCGTGCGCTCGAGCAGAACCTCGTCCAGTGGCATCCGGCTCATTGTGGCCGACCGATAGAGCTGCGGCCAGCGAGCACGGAGCTCGCGGCGGCGCTGGCCGCAGGGGAGCCACACCGGTCGTAGGCCAGCCGGCAACCCGCCACTGACCCGCCACTGGCCCGCCACTGGCCCGCCACCGGAGAGAGCCGATCGTTCTGGTGGCCTCGCCCAAAATTGGGGGAGCTCCCCACGATGCCGTTCATGCCGTGGTTCGTCCAGAGTACGTAGATCCCTGCCCGAGACCGCATCCAGGTGATCCTCGAGATCGAGCCCGCAATCCAGCCCATCACCGGGGTGGTGCTGCGCGCGGGCTGCGCGTCTCGGAGCTTCTACGGGTGGACGTCCCTGGCCGACGCAGTCGCGGCCGCTATGGACGGCGACGAGGACGGATCGGCCGTCCGGCACGAGATGTTGGGAGCGGAGGAGACATGAGCCGTCAACCTGAGCAACGGCTGGCAGACGTCGGCCCGACGACCGGGTACCGCCGTTGGGTGTCGATCGGGGTCGCTCTCGCCCTCGTCGCCGGTGGCACGATCTTGGTGACCGCGCCGTCGGGGGCCAGCCCGATGAGATCACGGACGACAGTCGTCACAGTCCCTACCAACACAGTGCACGTCACATCGGGCGCGTGCCCGACAAAGACCACAGACCCGATCGTGGAGACCCACCAAGGGACACCGAAGTTCCCGACAGTGACCCCGGCCGACGTGTGCGGGATCGAGGACTTGGAGAACCGCGCCTACGGGGCGTTCTTGGGCGCCCACGGGACAGTCAGGCCGGAGACAACCACCGAGGGCACCTCCGAGTACGCCGGCGAGATCTGGACGTTGCTCGAGGAGTCCATCGGGACAGAGGCGACATCCACCACATTGAGCAGTGTCTGGCTCGTCGCGCAGGAAGCTGCGGCCTGGTTCAAGGCAATCACGCGACCGTACCTGACGCTCGCGGCTGCAGACGCCCTGGCGCAGTACGAGAAATGGTCCAAGAAGCCCTGCACATACGTGTCGCCGTACCCGACACTCTTCACGTACCAACCGCGCGTTGGCGCTGGTTCCGCGAACTGCGCCGGCACACTGTTGGCGGCCCCCCCGGCCCCGCCGACCCTGGCAGAGTTCGGAGAGTTCGGCATGGCCCAGGCGGCCGCGAAACTGGGCCTGCCGCTCCTCGGAGACAGCGTCGACAAGCAGCTCGTCAACCTCCAGCAGGCCCAAACCGAGGCAATGGACCAGTCGGCCGAGGTCTGGGCTTCGCTCGTCGCCGGTCCAGTACCGGCGATCGTGGAGCGGTCCATTCCCGGCCTCAACGACAAGCTCTGGAACATTTTCGTGCCGTTCCGCAGGGCGCGGACCCGTGTTCTCAGAATTCAGCAGGAGGTTGAGACCACTGAGGAGAAGGTCAATTCCTCGATCGAAGAGGATCTGGACGGCGTCCCCGACACCGCCTTGGAGAGCGGCACGGACACCGCCTTGGAGACCGGTGCCGAGGTTGCCGAGGAGGGTGGCTTCGATCTCCTCGACCTGCTGGGCAGCATCGGCGACGTCGCGACGGCGGCAGCCGGGGCGGCGGCCAGCGGAGTCGTGGCCTTGGCCACTGGTCCCGCTGCGGGGTTCCTGATCCTCGGCATCGCGATTGCCGTGGCGATATCGATCGGCGTCGACATTGCGAACAACTCCCCAGCTCAAACGACCAAGCAACTTGCAGCGACACTGCAGAAGGATGTGACGACATCCACTAGTCCCAACGTCCTTTGGTCGATGCTCGCCAAGTCGGGGGGTGGAGCAGAGCTCCAGCAGCTTTTCCAGAGCCAGCTCACAGAGAGCGTCCGCCCGATCGGCATCCCTCCGGCAAAGTCCGGCGGTTCGCTCGCCCGGGCCGGAAGCTCGCACGCCGCACGCACTGGGCGGGCAACGGGGGGCAGCGTGCACGGCGGCCCGGCACTCTCGAGGACAGCGACAACCACCACACCCAACGTGCACACAAATGTGGTGACCAGCGTGCCTGCCACAGGCGCCCGCTGGGAGGTATCGCCCCGGACACAGACCAAGACAGTGGCCGTGAACACATACGTGCGGACGGTGAGGATCCAGACCTGGCCCGACACCACAGGACCCAATGGTGTGGGGCTCACCACAGTGACGTACTCGCACGGCAAGATCTACCGCACACCGACCCTGGAAGAGCGTCAGGCCGGCGTCCAAGGCGTGGTGCCGGCGGACGTGCTCAACTTCATCAACTGGACAGGCGGCTACCAGGAGGCGATCGTCGACGGGAGCACATTCCTCCTCGTGGGGGCACCGGGCTCCAACGCGCTCGGTATCTCCGGTACATCGTGCACAAAGACCGGTGCCTGTCAGTTCACCAAAACGCTGGAGGTCCGCGGCACATACGGGCAGGACCTGCACCTGACCATCGCTCCGGACGCCGGGACCGCGCCCGGAACCACAGTCACGGATGCTTCGACGGGGACAACGGTGACCACGCCCAAGGTGGGCGAGCTGCTCCGCCTCACCGACCCGGACACGAGCCAGAACGGCCTGGCCACCACCTACACCTGGCAGGTGGAGACCAAGTGCAAGGCGACGAAGAGCACCACCGAACCCAGAGTCGACGGCGTGCCGTTCTGCACATCGGCGCCGAGCACACTCCCGGCGAACATGAAGGACCTTTCGGTCGGCGGGAAGGAGACAGCCACATTCCATACAGATCCGGTGACGGTCGCGACAGGCCAGTCGACCACGGTCTCGTTCCCTGCTCCCGGCAAGTTCCATCTCCGCCTCGTCACGACCGATGCTGCCGGTGTGGTGCGTACGGCCAACGAGACATTGACGGTATCGGGCTCCAAGCCGGTGGTGGCTCTCACCACCACACCACCGGCATCGACGCCGCAGGTGCTGAAAACCGTCCAGAACGGATCAACGGTCACCGTCTCGGGATGCATCCAGGGTGCCGGCACTGCCTACGGTGATGACAGTGTGTCCATCACATGGGGCAACGGCACGGCGCGCGAGACCGGGACAGTGCTGTCCTCGACAGTGCAGCCGATCACCTTTGCCAATGGGCCATCGGCGACCTGCGCAGGGCCGTGGACGTTCTCGGCCAGCCACCGCTACACAGTCACGGCGAACCCGACAGCGGGCATTCCCGTACAGGTTCCCATCGACATCACGGTCACAAACGGGTTCGCGACATCGACTGTCATCCCGCTGTACGCGGACATTGGTTTCACAAGTTCCCCTGCCTTCACCTCTTCGGGCACCGTCACTTTTACGGCGGGAACCTACGGCTACTTCCCGGTCGCCACGACTGGTTACCCGCAGCCAACCATCTCGGTCACCAAAGGACTCACAACCCTTCCCAGCGGGCTCTCCCTGTCATACACCGCCGCCGGACAGTTCGCGCTGCTGGGCACCCCGAGCGTGAGCGAGGGTGGGACCTACACGTTCACACTGAAGGCGACAAACGGCATGACGCCAAGCGCCACGCAGACCTTCACCCTGGACATCAGCACCCCACCGGCGTTCACCTCGTCGACATCCCAATTGGTGACCGCCGGGCAGGCGAGCACAGTCACGGTCTCGGCCAAGGGATACCCGGTGCCCGCGATCACGGCGGCCGGCGCGGGCACCC
>JAJYWG010000198.1 GCA_021791615.1 Actinomycetes bacterium | reverse complement strand
GACAGGTGGCGGCTACTGGCTCGTCGCCTCTGACGGCGGGATCTTCACCTTCGGGAGCGCCCCGTTCATGGGTTCCGACGGCGGCGGCCGGGCCGGTGCCCCGGTCGTGGGGATGGCGGCGGGGTAGCGGCCTCTGAGCGCTGGGTGGCGCTGTCCTCCCTCCTGCCGTTCGCGGCTGCTGGACAGGCAGGCTGACGGGATCACTGCAACAGCGGTCATGCTCCCGGCTGCACGCCCGCAGGAGATCATGATCGCATCGTGGCTTGGTAGCTTCGCAGTCGTGAGCGACCGCCGCGATCCCGTGCCCTTCGAGGTGTACGAACCCGGCGTGTACTTGCACGGAACGAAGGCAGACCTCGCCGCGGGGGAACTGCTGGTCTCCGGCCGCGAGTCCAACTTCGAAGTCGACCGGATCATGAACCACGTCTATTTCACCGCCACGCTCGACGCCGCGATCTGGGCCGCTGAGCTCGCCTCTGGTGAAGGCATGAGGCGCATCTACGTCGTCGAGCCGACGGGCGAGTTCGAAGACGACCCCAATGTCACCGACAAGAAGTTCCCTGGGAATCCCACCCAGTCGTTCCGCAGCCGCGAGCCGCTACGTGTCGTGCGCGAGCTTGTCGACTGGGTCGGGCACTCACCCGAGCAGCTGTCCGCCATGCGTGCTCGCCTGCAGGGAATCGGAACGGGGAAGATCGAGGACTGAGCACAGCCTCCCCAGGGGCTCCTCCCCGACGGGCTGGTGCCGCGGGTGCCGGCGCGCGACCAAGTTGGCGGAATGCCCGGGAGCCAGCGATCTGGTCAGAGAGAGGTCTGGTCGGAAGTAGTGGGGCTTCTATCGCCGGAGGAAGGTGACCACGTGAGTTCCGGCTCGGGGAAGGCGTGACAGCGGTTCCTATCGGCTCAGCTGCATCCGAGCGCGACGCGCAAGGTTCGGCAGGCGGTCGCCATTCTTTGGTCGCTCAGGGTCGTCACTCTTCTGCGGAAGGCTTCGCGTGGCAGGGTGCGCAGATTGTCGAAGCTCACGACGGATTCGACCGGCATCCCGTCTTCCGGACCGAGTGGCAACTCTGATATCAGGTTCCGGCGAGTGCGGGTCAGGGTGGCTACCACGAGATGGCCGACTCGATCGGCGACGGGGTCACGGGTGAGGATCAGGACCGGCCGATCTCCGCCACCGGGGACAGCCGCGAACCAGACCTCACCTCTTTGCATCACGCTCGTCCAACCAGGCGGCGAGGTCCGACCAGTCCTCAGCCGGCCCCCAGTCCTCCGCTCCAGCGAGGGCCAGTTCCTCGTCGGTGAGTGGCTGACGCTGGTATGCCGCTGCGTCGTGCTCTCCGGCGAGGCGGGAGAGATAGGCCATGAGGGCGTCTCGAAGGAGGGTGGTGCGGTCCACGTGAAGGCGGTTCGCCCACTCATCGACGCGGCGCACATCGTCCTCATCGACCCGGAAGCTCACCATCGTCGTCATACGCTTAACTCTATCACGTCATACGGGTGGTGTCGCGAGATGGCGGGGGTCCCCATCATGAGGTGGAACTCGCCGATCCCGCTGAAGCCGGCGAGGGCCATCTCTGCGAACGCGGCACGTGCGAGCCTGCGGTAGCGATCGGGATCGAGCGAGGCCGCGACCGCGTACATGTCGTCTCGCCAGCTCCAGAAGGTGTCCGGTCTCTCCACACGACCACGTAGCGCGCGGTGGAGCGCGTGGCTGCGCATTGGCGAATCCGGGAACGGTGAGCCCGTGCAAGCGGGACGTCGCCGGGGGCTCTCGGGGCGCCCGTCTCGACTGACACGATCGACTTGCCCTCGACGGCGATGGTGGTGCCGGCACTGCCCTCGGGCCCCTTGTGTTCGGTGCCGTCGCGTCTCACACCGGGTTGCTCGGGAGCTCCGCACTGTGGAGCGCTCTACCAAAGTGCCCCAAGGGTGGGCACTCCTTGCACGTCACACCGGTCGCGACCCCGGGGAGGGCGAGCCGAACGGTCTTCCCGGGTCAGGATGAACTGGCTTGGGATCCGTGGAGACGCTGCCATGCCCGCTGCTGGCCACCGGTGAGGTCGGCCACCACCAGGGCCCAAGTCGATCGCCAGGGCGGGGACGAGGGCGGAGCGACGGGTCATCCCTGCACCGCGGACCACTCGATCGAGAGGGTGACGCCGGCGTCGACCAGCAGGTTGCGCACCGGGCAGCGGCGCTCGGTCACCTCCACGACCGTCCCCAGCCGTTCGTGGCTCTCGGGGGTACGCACCCGAGCCTCGACCTCGACCGTCTGGAAGTGCGGGCGCACGGCGGCCTCTCCGAGCAGGCCTCTGACGTCCAGGGTGAAGGAGGCCTCGAACTCGATGTCCTCATAGGAGAAGGAGAGCTCCCGGGCGGCCCGCTCGAAGGTGACCGCGCTGCAGCCGCAGAGGGCGCCGACAACGGTCTCGAGCGGCGTGGGCGCGGTGTCGGTCCCGCCGCGGGCGACGGGCTCGTCGGTCGCCAAGCTGTGCCCTCGGGCCGTCGTCACCACCGTCCGGGCCCCTTCCTCGTTGCGTGCCTGCAGGCGGTTGCGGACGAGCCGGGGCGTCCCGGTGGCAGGCGCACCCGTCGTCGAAGGGGTCACTGTGCCCATGGGATCGGAAACCCTCCTGGTCCGGCGGCTATTCCCACGCCGTGCCGGCCCGGGACCGGGAAGGCAGGGGAATGCTCTCCGGCCCGAACGGGTTTCCAAGGCGTGGACACCTCCAGAGCAGAGGACGTGGTCACCGTCTACTGGCGGCCGGGGTGCCCGTTCTGCATGCGGCTGCGGCGGGATCTTCGACGGGCCGGCATCACCACCGACGAGGTGAACATCTGGGAGGACCCCCAGGCGGCGGCGGCGGTGCGGCGGATCGCGTCGGGGACCGAGACCGTCCCGACCGTCGTGGTCCGCGGGGTGGGTCTCGTCAATCCCGGCATCGACGCCGTGTGCCAGGCGCTCGGCCTGCCGGCGTCGCCCGGGCCCTCCACCGGTCGGGGGCCCGGCACCTCGGACCGTCCGGCGCCGCTGCAGGCTGGGCAGTGGCTGCTCGTCGCCGCGCTGGTCGTCGCCAGTCTCGCCCTCGACGCGACCGGCCATGTCGCCGCGAGCTGGATGGTCGACGGCGGGGCGCTCGTCACGTTCGCAGGCTTCCGCCTCGCCCGTCGCCGCCTCGCTCGATGAAGCGCCCACCTGTTCGCCCTGCTCTCCTGCAGGGCGCCCTCGCCGGACTTGCCGGCACCGTGGCAATGGATCTCTCCCAGTACCTCCGTCATCGAGCGGGAGGGGGGAAGGACGGGTTCATCCACTTCGAGCTCGAGGGTGTGACGTCGTGGGAGCAGGCACCGGCGCCGGCCCAGGTGGCACGGCGTGTGGTCGAAGGGCTGTTCGAGACGAAGCTGCCCGACGAGTCGGCGAACCTCGCCAACAACGTCATGCACTGGGGCTATGGCGTCTCCTGGGCTGCGGCCCTCGGCCTCCTCGCCGGCTCTGGGCGCCGGGCCCGCCTCTGGTGGGGCCCGCTCTTCGGCACGGTCGTCTTCCTCACCGGCTACGTGGTGCTGCCGCCGACCGGGCTGTATCGGCCGATCACGGAGTACGACGCCAGGACGCTCGGGAAGGACTGGGCCGGTCACCTCCTCTACGGGACCGTCGCCGGCGGCGTGCTCCGCGCCCTTCGCGGCAGGTGAGACGTGCCGGTCGCCCGGCGCCGGGGCGGGCCGTGGAGGAGCTCGACGGGCCTTCCGGCGATGGGACGGTGGTGATCCTCGACCCGGGCGACCGCCGGGGGATCGAGTCCTATCTCGTTCATCGAGGGCTCATCGACGACGGCGACTCCGTTCGCGAGGTGGCACGCGCCGGGCCTGGGAACATGAACCTCGTCCTGCGGGTCGTGACCGACTCGACGAGCCTCGTCGTGAAACAGGGGCGGCCCTACGTCGAGAAGTACCCGCACATTCCCGCCCCTCCCGAGCGAACCGTGCTCGAGGCCGAGTGGTACCTGCTCGCGGCCAGCCGCCCGGACGTGGCGCGCCGCCTTCCCGCGCTCGTCGGCGTCGACCGGGAGAGCAGCATCCTCGTGCTCGCCGACCTCGGGCGGGTCGGTGATCTGACCGAGCTGTACGCCGGCGAGCGCCTCGGCGAGGAGTGCATCGACACCTTGGCGCGCTGGCTGGCCGCGCTGCACGGGGGCTTTCGCGGCGACGAGGCGGCCCGGGAGCTCGCCAACGCCGGGATGCGCCGCCTCAACCACGAGCACATCTTCGAGGTGCCCCTCCGGGAGGGCAACGGGCTCGACCTCGATACCGTCACCCCTGGTCTCGCATCGGTCGTGCAGGGACTGCGCTCCGACCGGCGGCTCCGGGACGCCACCGCCTCTCTCGGGGCTGCCTACCTCGGCGAGGGCGCGACCCTCCTTCACGGCGACTTCCATCCCGGCTCGTGGCTGGCGGGCGCCGCCGGCCCGTACGTCATCGATCCCGAGTTCGCCTTCTTCGGTCTTCCCGAGTTCGACGTCGGGGTGGCGCTCGCCCACCTCGAGCTCTCCGGCCAGCCTCAGGCCGCCTCCGGCCGGTTGCTCGCCGTCTACCGGGCCCGCGCCCCGCTCGATGCCGACCTCGCCTGGGCCTTCTCCGGTGCGGAGGTGATCCGCCGTCTCCTCGGGGTCGCCCAGCTGCCGCTGCCCGTCGGGCTCGGCGAGAAGCAGGAGCTGATCGGGCGCGCCGTCGATCGGGTGAAGGCCGCGGGATGAGCCGCCCGTGCCCGGCGCGGCGGGTGTGGATCGACACCGACCCGGCAGTCGGCGTCCCTGGCTGCGACGTGGACGATGGCTACGCCCTCGTGCAAGCGCTGCACTCGCCCGAGCTCGAGGTGGTCGGCATCTCGACCGTGTTCGGCAACGCCCCGCTGGACGTTGCCCACGACGTTGCGACCGAGCTGGTGTCGGTGGCCGGGGCCGACGTGCCGCTCCACCGGGGAGCCGCATCGGCCGAGGAGATGGGCACGCCCAGCCCGGCGAGCGAGGCCCTCGCCGAGGCCCTGTCGGACGGCCCGCTCAGTGTCTTGGCCCTCGGTCCGCTCACCAACGTCGCGACGACCCTGCAGACCCGCCCGGAGTCGGCCCGTCACCTCGTCGAGGTGGTGGCGGTCGCCGGGCGCCGTCCCGGTCAGCGGTTCCTCGTCGCCGGTCGCGGGCCGCTCCCCGACTTCAACTTCGAGTGCGACCCGGCGGCGGCCGAGACCCTGCTCGCCGCCAGGGACGTGCCGGTCACCCTGGCCGGGTTCGAGGTGGCGACCCACGCCCTCGTCACCCCGACGCACGTCGCGCGTCTTCGCCGTGGCCCTCCGGCGGCGCGCTGGCTGGCGGAGCGAACCGGCTCGTGGCTCGACCTCTGGGCCGAGCACTTCTCGACCGCCGGCTTCCACCCCTTCGACACCCTCGCCGTCGGAGCCGTCCTGGCACCTTCGCTGCTCTGCACCGAGCCGATGGAGACGGCGGTCGTCCGCGTCGCCGCGCCCGAGCTCGACCACCGGGGCAACCAGGGCCCGCCGCTCCAACTGCACGCCGCACCGTCGCTTCCCTCCGGTCGGCCCGCCCGCTACGCGAGCACGGCAGGGCCCGGCTTCGTCGACGACCTCATGGCCCGGCTCCTCGCCGCGTAAGCCTCCCACCCCGGTCTCGATCCCCTCAGGGCTGTTTCGCCCCGAGCTGGACGAGCGGGTCGCGCCGGCGCGCCGCGCGCAGGAGCTCGGAGCCCGACAGCCGGCGGTAGGCGGCAGGCACGGCGGTGATCGCCACGCCCGCGGCCGCGCTCGCCGCCCCGGCCCACACCACCCAGTCGAAGGGTGCGGGCGGGAACGGCACGAAGGTGTCGTAGAGCACGTAGCCGAGCACTCCGATGCCGAGCCCGAGGGCGAGGAGCGGCACCGGGCGGCGGCCGTGGCGCCAGACCCAGACGGCCGCTGCCACCACGGTGAGCAGGTAGGCGACGACGATCAGGTAGGCGCCGTAGGTGACGATGATGGTGAGCGCCCGGATGGCGTGTGCCTCGAAGCTGAAGCCGAGCACGCCGGCGAGGCTGGCGACGCCGACGACGAGGAGCGCGCCGACTGGCGAGCCGCGGCGCCGGTCGGTGCGCACGAGCAGGTTGCGGGCCTCCCGCCCTCCGCCGAGCTCCCGCCCGAGGGAGAAGAGGAGGCGGTTCCCGGCGTTGACGCACGCCAGCTGGGCGCCGAAGGCGCTGATGACGCCGGCAAGGTTGACCATCTTCCCCGTCACCCCACCGACGTAGAGGTCGGCCAGGTGGACGAGGGGCGCCGGGGCGGCGGCCAGGGCGGCCGGGCTGGCGTAGGCGTTGTCGACGATCCAGGTGAAGACGATGTAGACGGCGGCCGAGGCGACGAGGGACACGGCGACGGCGGCCGGGATGGTGCGGGTGGTCCGGCGCGACTCCTCGCCCAAGGTGGCGGCACCTTCGAAGCCGGAGAACCCGCCGAAGGCGTTCACGATCCCGAGGCCGAGGACCCCCAACGCGATGCCGTGCGTCTCGAAGGGAGCGGCCGAGAAGGCGTGGTGGTGGTAGCCGCCCTTGGCGAGGACGGCGACGCCCACGATCGAGATGAGCACGATGGCGACTCCCTCCAACACGAAGATCACGATGGAGGAGAACCCGACCGAGGCGTAGGCGAGGACCATGGTGAGCGCCCACCCGGCGACCGCCAGCCACACCCAGAAGACGTGCACGCCGAGCGAGGCGAGGAACGACTGGGCGATGTCGGCCGTGCTGGCGTAGACGCCGGCGGCAAAGGAGGTGTAGACGAGGAGGAGGAGCCAGGCCGAGACGAAGCCGTAGCGGGGTCCGAGGGCGGCGCCGTTGAAGCCGTAGACGGAGCTGGCGGTGTTGAACCGGCGGGAGAAGACGACGAAGGCGTAGGCCACGAAGGCCATGGCCACGAAGCCCAGCAGGTAGGAGAGCGCCCCGGCCCCTCCGACGATGCTGGCGAGGACGGCAGGTCCGACGATGACGCCGGCCGTCGGTCCCTGGATGCCGATCGAGAGGGCCACGGTGCGCGCGAACCGCAGGCTCCCGCCCCGCAGCGACCGCCGGGGGTCGTCGACCTCGACGGCGGCCGTGACGGCCTGGTCGACCGACGGGTCGCTCCGCATCGCGGCAGCGGGGCTCACGATGCGGCCGCCGCGGCCCGGCGCCGCCAGGGGGGCCCGCTCCGGTAGCGCCGCTCGATCTCGACGGGGTCGGCGCCCGCGAAGTAGAGCGCCTTCAGGTACTGCATGTAGGCGATCATCGACCAGGTCCCGTGCGCCTCGAAGCGCCGGGCCGAGGCGGTGGAGGTGGCGCGCACGACCACGAGGCGCCCCAGGCGCTTGAGTCGCCGGGAGAGCTCGAGGTCCTCCATGACGGCGATCTCGGGAAAGCCACCGAGCTCGTCGAACGCCCGGCGCCGGACGAACATCGCCTGGTCGCCGAAGACCAGGCCGAGACGGCGCGCCCTTTGGTTGGAGCTCCAGGCCAGGTAGTCGAGGCCCGGGCTGCGCCGGTCGAACCGCAACGAGAGGCCGCCGCCGACGACGCGGGGGTCCGAGAGGGCCGCTCGGATCTGGCCGAGCGCGCCCGGATCGACGGTGACGTCTGCGTGGACGAACCACAGCACCTCGGCGTCGGTGGCCTCGGCGCCGAGGTTCATCTGCCGGGCCCGGCCCGGCGCGCAGGTTAGCACCGGTGCGAGCTCGGCCGCGACCGCCGCCGTGTTGTCGGTCGAGCTGCCGTCCACCACCACCAGCTCGGCTGTGGGGAAGGCGAGCCGCAGGCGCAGGAGCGAGGCGGCGATCCGGTCTTCCTCGTTGCGGGCCGGGACGACGATGGCGGCCGACGGTGCGGTCGGGCGAAGAACGGGGGGGTGCGTCGACGTCATGTCGTCTCGGCCGCCGCGGATGTCGCAGGCTCCCGGCGGGTGAGCACGGCCCGCACCGCGGCAGGCAGCGCCATGTCGGCCAGCGCGGCGCGGGCGTCATCGGGGGTGTCGAGGTCCGGCAACGGGGTGAGGAGCCCGACCTCGAGGCCGGCCCGGCGGGAGTGCTCCAGGCTGGCGTCGAGCACGAGCGGCCCACCCCACAGGTGGGGCGCGATCTCGAAGACCGCCGGGAGCGGTCGTGCCAGGCCGACCAGGTAGTACCCCCCGTCGTGGGCCGGGCCGAAGACGACGTCGCACCCGGAGCCGAGCACGTCGAACGCACGGCGGAGATCGTCGGGTGCCAGCAGCGGCACGTCGGTCCCGATCACGGCCACCGGCCCGTACCCGGCGGCGAAGGCCGCTCCGGCGGCCTCGGCCATGCGCTCGCCGAGGTGGCCCCCGCGCTGGGCGACGAGGTGGTGGGCGGGGAGCCCGGCGGCCAAGGCGGCGAGCGCCTGGGGCGGGTGGACGGCCACGAACGCTCCGCCGGGCGACACCTCCAGGGCGGTCGCGGCCGCCTGGGCGAGCAGCACCGAGGCCAGGCGGGCGCAGCCTGCTCGGCCGAGGAGTGGCAACAGACGGCTCTTCGCCGTCCCGAGGTGGGGAGCCTTCACCATCACGACGACCGCCGGCCGCGCGGTCATCGACGCGCCGTCCCCGTCGGAGCGGTCCGCCGGCGGGGGAGCGGGAGGAGCTGCGCGAGCACCGCGTTCTCGTCCGGGTCGAGCAGGCTGTGCTGGACGCAGGCGGGGACGATCTCGCCGGTCTCGGGGTGGGCCATCGCATAGAAGCACGCCTGCAGGCGCTCCTGGGTCTCCCGGACCACCGGGTCGTCGCTCGTCACGCCGTGCTGCAGCAGCTCCCACGCCGGCCTCACGTCGTCGGCGTGCATGAAGCGGTGCATGACGAAGGTCATCGGCACGATCCGCCGCCGGAGCGCCGCCACGAGCACCACGCGCCCGCCGCCGGCGGCTCGCACGTGGCGGCGCAGCCAGTCGAGACCGACGGCGGCGAGCCGTGGCCGGCGCGCCAGCAGGCGGGCCAGTCGCACCATGAGGAGGATCGGAGGCGCGTTCCAGTGGACGCCGCCGAGACACCGGAAGAAGGCGTCTCGCGCTGCGAGGTCGGCAGGGTCCTCGTCGTCGAGGAGCGGGAACCACCGGTCGCCGACGGAGTAGCCGAAGGCGGCGCGGTTGCAACGCTCGTCCCCGGTCTGCAGCGCCCGGTAGGGGAGCCGCGTGCCCGCCCCCTCTTCCACGCGCCCCCACACCTCGTCCGCGTCGAGGCGGCGGTAGTCCTCCTTCCAGCGCCGGGCGTCGCCGACGAAGGCGGCCGGTTGGAAGGAGAACATGTTGAAGCCCATGGACCGGCAGTCGGAGACGACACCGGGGATCTCCTCGACGTTGGCGGGGGTGACCGTCATGTTGTGGGCGAGGAAGAAGCGGACCCCGTGCTCCCGACGGAGCCGGCGGAACAGCTCGCAGAAGGCCGCCCGGTAGGGATTGAGCGCTGCCTCGGTCCCCGGTCGGCGCAGCCCGCGCCGCCCTCGCATGGTGATGTCGAAGTGCCCGGCGAACGAGATCCTTCGGAACCGGCGCTTCCCCTCGGGCCCGAGCACCAGGCGTTCGAGGTAGGTGTAGTCGATGTCGCCGTGGGTGAAGCTCATGGGCTCCCGGCCGAAGCGGCGCATCACCTCGAGTGCCCGCGCGTGGTCGTCGGGGTCGAGCAGGCTCACCTCGCCTCCGATGAGCTGCGCGTGGGCGTGTGGGCCTCTGACCGAGGCGAGATGCGCCATCTGCGCCTCCACCTGGGCGACGGTGTGCGCACCGTCGACGCGGACCCGGTTGGCGTCCGCCGAGTGGTAGCAGGGCGTGCAGGTGAAATTGCAGCGGGGGAAGACGCCGTGCGTGCCTTCGCAGCCGACCGCCATCCGGCCGAGGGTCTGGGCATCGGTCCGCACGTGCGACGGGAGCTCGCTCCACCGGAGCGCGAGCGCCTCCCTCGTCTCCTCGGCGATCGGCCGGGTTGCTCGCGCCAGGCCGACCAACCAGCGCGCCTGCGTCCTGAGCGTCCTGCTGCTCTTCTCCACCTGCACCTCGATGTCGTTGACCGCAGTCCGCGCTCCATCACCCGGGTGACCCGTCAGCAATGGGAACCCGGCTCAGCCTCGGTTCCTTCCCTTTCCCCTTGACGCTGCGGTTCGATCGCGGACGTCCTTGCCCGACCACTGGCACCCGGCTCCGGGCACAGCACCGCAATCGGCGGGAATAGCCGCACCACGGGTGGGATTCCTTGGTGCGCGGTGGCACCAGCGTGCCCGCGTGCACCGCCTCCACTCGACGGTCGCAGCGGACCGGCGGGGAGCCGCAAGAGGGTCCGAGCGACACGAAGGAGTGCGCCGATGAGTGCAACTGGAGCGAGAACACGTGCGGGAGATGTCAAGGCAGCGGCCGCGCGGCTCGCCGTCCCGTCGGTGTTTGCGGGACTGCTCGGCGGGCTGTTCATGATCGTCGTGATGATCCTCGTCACGGGGACCTCGGGCATGGGCTATGCCAGCCCGCTCAACCTCGGGATGCCCGCCTTCGTCTCCACCATCACGCCTCCGCTCTCGATGCTGCCGAAGCTCATGGCAGCGATGGGGATCACGCTGCCCGCACCGGTCATGGCCCAGCTGGCCGTTGCGATCCACGCCGGTCACATCCCGCCGGCGATGATGGCCAAGCTCGGACCGATGCTCATGTCCATGCACGTGCCAGCGAGCGAGGTCCACATGATGGGGCTCCTCATGACCGGGCACGCGACCAACAGCACGGTCGCCGCCCTCATGTCGCACATGAGCCCAGCTGCCCGGGCCATGGTCATGAGCGCCATGCCGGTGAGCGCCGCCCACGTCGTGGTGGGCACGATCCTGCACTTCGCCTTCGCCGCCTTCCTCGGCGTCGCCTTCTTCGGGATCATCGGTGCCGCGGCGTGGCTTGGGCTGCCCGGGATGCGGACGTCGGCCGGCCTCGTCGCCGCGAGCGTGGCGGGCGGGGCGATCGTGTACGTCGTCAACCGCTGGGCGCTGCTGCCCCCGACCAACCCGATGATGGCCCTCGTCCCCCAGATCGCCTTCTTCCTCGCCCACCTGCTCTTCGGGCTCGTCGTCGGGGTCGTGCTCGCCGCCGCCTTCCAGCGCGGCAACGTCGCTG
Organism: Actinomycetes bacterium; assembly: GCA_021791615.1. The sequence goes on along the minus strand of JAJYWG010000198.1, from coordinate 24,114 downwards.
GGCTGCTGCCGGCATCGCAGGGGCACCGGCTCTCGGCCGCATGACCGGAAGGGAGACCGCCGGCGACAGCACCAACCCGGCTCACTTCGTGCTGCCCCGGCTCGGGAGCCAGGGGAAGGTGCGTCTGGCGAGCTATCGGGTCACGGCGATCGCGTCCGACGTCGGCGGCTCCCAGGGCGACGGCCTGTACCAAGCACTCGGCGGCACCGGGTCGATGCCGATGACGGCGTTCTACAGCTCCTCGGAGAAGCTGCTCGCCACGCACGTCGGAGCCTTCGACTCCTCGACGCTCGCCTCGGAGCTCGACCAGCTCTACCGCATCCACGTCGCCTGAGCGGCGGACGATGCCTGCGACCGGGGTCAGTCTCGTCGCCGCCTTCGTCGGCGGCGTCGCGTCGTTCTCGTCCCCCTGCGTCCTCCCGCTCGTGCCGGCGTACCTGTCGGAGATCAGCGGGCTGGACCTGGCGCGCATCCCGGCGGCGGCGGCTCCTGCCACGACCTCGACGGCCGGGGGCGCTGCCGTGGGCCTCACGGGGGGCGGACGGGTTCCCGGCGATCCCGAGGTGCGGGGAGCGCGCCGGGCCCGACGGATCGGCGCCCTGACCCGCGACACCGCCTTGTTCGTCGTCGGGTTCGGGACGGTGTTCGTCCTCCTCGGGCTCTCGGCGAGCGCCGTGGGACGGGCGGTCGTCCACCAGCAGACCCTGCTCACGAGGATCTCGGGGGTCGTGGTGGTGGCGATGGCGCTCTTCCTCGCGGGGACGGTCGTCCTGCGCACGCCCGGCCTCTACCGGGAGTGGAGGCTGCACCCGCGTGTGTCGCGCCTCGAGCCGTTGGCGGCTCCGGTGGCCGGTGCAGCCTTCGCCTTCGGCTGGACGCCGTGCGTCGGGCCGATCCTGGCCTCGGTGCTGGCGCTCTCGGCGTACCAGGGGCGCGTCGGCCAGGGTGCGCTGCTGCTGGCCGTCTACAGCCTCGGGCTCGGGGCTCCGTTCCTCGTCGTGGCCGTGCTCTTCGACCGCCTGCAGGCACCCCTGGCGTGGCTGCGTCGCCACGGGAGCGCGGTGACCGTCGTCTCGGCCTCGCTACTGGGCGCCTTGGGCGTGCTCCTCCTCGACCGCCTGGCCTGGATCACCACGCTCGCCCAGCACGTGACCTGAGGGCGCTGGTCCGGCGGGCCGCTCGCTCGCCGGTGCCGAGCCGACCGGACGGGCGCGGCGTCCGTCGACCTCGGAGAAGAACTGGGCAGCCGCCTGACGCAACCCCAGCGACCAGGTCGGATAGGCGTGGACGGTCTGTGCGAGGCGCCCCGTGAACATGCCCGTCCGCATGGCAAGGGCTGCCTCGTGGATCGTCTCGCCGGCGCGGGGCGAGACGACCGTGGCGCCGAGGAGCCGCCCGCCGCCGGCGTTCCCGAGCACAGGCCTCGGCCCGGCGATGAGCTTCACGAATCCCTCGGTTCGCTGGGCGGCGAGGGCGCGGTCGACGCTTCGCATGGGAAGGCACGCCACCCTCGCACTCTGCCCGTCGACCTCCGACTCGGTCGGGCCCACCCGGGCGACCTCGGGGTCAGTGAAGGTGACCACGGGGATGGAGCGCGCGTCGAACGTTCGGCGTCGGAGGGGGGAGAAGGCGTTGCGCACCGCCAGGCGCCCCATCTCGTCGGCCGCGTGCGTGAAGGCGAGCCGCCCGGTCACGTCCCCGATCGCGTAGACGCCGTGGGCGCTCGTGCGCAGGTAGCGGTCGGTGGCGACCGCCCCGCGCCGGTCGAGGGCCACCCCCCCGGCCCTCGGGTCGAGCCCGTCGGTGACCGGGCGGCGACCGGTGGCGACGAGGAGCTGGTCGGCTTCGACCGTCCTGCCGTCCACCAGCTCGAGGAGAACCCCCTCGTCGCGCGTTCGCCGGCGGACGCGTGCCACCGTCGCTCCCAGGTGGAGGACGACGCCTTCCTTGCCGAGCGCCCCCGCCACCGCGGCGCTCGCCTCGGGCTCTTCCCGAGCGAGCAGCCGGTCCACCGCCTCGACGATCTCGGTCCTCACCCCGAGGCGGCAGAAGGCCTGGGCGAGCTCGCAGCCGATGGCGCCGCCCCCGAGGACGACCATCGACGTCGGGGGCCGTTCCAGGTCGAAGACCGTCTCGTTGGTGTGGAAGGGAACGGTGTCGAGACCCGGGATCGGAGGGACGAGGGGTGCCGATCCCGTCGCGATGACTACCCGGTCGGCGCGAAGGAGCCGGCCGGCCGCTTCGAGCGTCCTCGCTCCGACGAAGCGACCCCGCCCCTCGATCACGGTGACGCCCTCACCGGCGAGCACCTCGGCGCTCTCGGTCGCGGCGATCTGCTCGATCACCTCGTGGACGAGGGAGATCGCCCCGGCCAGGGTCCCGCCGCGTGCCGCCGCCTCGATCAGGGTCTTGGAGGGCACGCACCCGGTGAACGTGCAGTCGCCCCCGAGGCGCCCCTCCTGGACGAGCGCCGTGCGTCGTCCACGGCGGACGCCGGCCCGGGCCGCCGAGAGCCCTCCGGCCCCGCCCCCCACGACAACGAGGTCGAAGCGCTCCTCAGTCGCCAACGGGCTGCTCGCCGCTGCTCAGCAGCTCGCCGAATTGCCGCAACCTGTCGAGGGCTTGCGGATCGACGCCGCGGTCGTGGCGCGAGAGGGCGCCTTTGATCTCGACGTAGACAGATGCCTCGAGCCCGCACCGGCGGCACTCCTCGAGGTGCTCTGCGACCCGTCGTGCCGGCAGGTCGGCCAAGGTGCCGTCGAGGTACGACTGGAGGACCCGCATGGTGCGCATGCAGGCCAGGCGGCTCGGTGCGGCTCGGTGCGCAGGCATCACAGCCTCCTTCTCGGAGCGAGCCCGGCTGCGCTCAGCCGGTGTCGGATGCGGCCCCGGGCGCGGTGCAGCCGGCTCATGACGGTGCCGACCGGCACGCCGATCACCTCGGCGGCCTCGGCGTAGGAGAGGCCGCCGATGTCGACGAGCTCGATCACCTGTCGGTGCCGCTCGGGCAAGAGGGCCAGGCTCTCGGCCACTACGGCGTCGAACTGCTGGCCGACTACCACCTGCTCGGGCGTGGTCGTGAGCCCGGGGTCGACGAAGGCGACTTGCTCCACCTGGTTGCCGTCGCGCAGGAGCTGCGGCCGGCGCCGCCGATGGCGCTTCGCCTCCGCGTTGCGCATGATCGTGAGCAGCCACGCCCGCGGGTGGGCGCCGTCGAACCGCTCGATGGCGCGGAAGGCCGAAAGGAGCGTCTCTTGGACGAGGTCCTCGGCGTCCGCCGCGTTCCTGGTCAGTGAGAAGGCGACCCGGGCGAGGACCTCGAGCTCGGGAAGGACGTAGCGAGAGAAGGCGTCGTCAGGGCTGCACTGCTCACCGGGCTGCGCCACAGCTTCGGAACCCGCTTTCGGATCGGGTCATTCCAAGGAATGTACGCCCGAGGAGCCGGGTTTCGGACATCGGTGAACCGGTTCGAGCATCGCAGGCTCCGCCAGGGCGTCGAGGCGTACCTCGACGGCGAGGCGGATCCGGCACTTGCGGTGAGGGTGCGACGGCACCTTGCCGAGTGCTGGTCGTGCAGCGAGGACGCCGAGTGGCTCGTGCTGATCAAGGCGGTCATGGCCCGAGTCGGCCGCCGGCGGCCGGCGGAGCTGGCCGTCGCCAGGTTGGGCCGCTTCGCCACGTCCCTCCTCGACCGGCGGTGACGGCACCACCCGAGCCGCCACGCCGCGAGCCCCCGCACTGGTTCATCGTGGCGAGCATCGGCTACCTCGCCCCGTTCCGTCAGCAGGGCCCGAGGCGCTGAGGGGAGCGGACGGGCGTCAGTCCGGGCTCGACGCCAGGTCTTCCAGCGCGCCCTCCACGGCTCGGTGGAAGGTCGGGTAGGCGTAGATCATGCGGCGCAGCTCGGCGGTCGGGATCTCCGCATGCACCGCCAAGGTGAGCATCGAGAGCACCTCGCCGCCGACCGGCCCGACCGAGGTGGCGCCCACGAGGACGGCGCGATCGGCGTCCTCCACGAGCTTGATGAACCCCTCGTTCCCCGCCTTGTGGATCCAGCCCCGGGCCGAGCTCGGTACCTGCGAGACGCCGACGCGCACCCGGATGCCCCGTTCCTCCGCCGCACGGGCGGTGAGGCCGACACCACCCACCTCGGGGTCGCTGAACGTCGCCCGGGGGATGGCGCGGTAGTCCGCCGGCTTCGGGTCGGCCCCCAAGATGTCGGCTGCCGCGATGTCCGCCTGGTACATGGCGACGTGGGTGAAGAGCCCGGCCCCGGTCACGTCGCCGATGGCCCACACCCCGGGTGCCGCTCGCAGGCGCCCATCCACACTGAGCCATCGACCCGTGTCGTCGATGCCGGCGCTCGCAAGGCCGAGGGAGGCGAGCTCGGCGCGCCGACCGGTGGCGACGAGCAGTCGCTCCGCCTGGAGGGTGCGTCCGTCGGCCAGCGTGACGGCGAACCCCTCGCCCTCGTCGTAGGCGACGCCGTCGGCCCGCGCCGCGGCCTCCACCTTGATGCCCTCGCGCCCGAAGACGTCGGCGAGGAGCGCGCCGGACTCGGGCTCTTCTTGCGGCAGCAGCCGGTCGAGGGCCTCCACGATCGTCACCGCGCTCCCGAAGCGCCCGAAGACCTGGGCGAGCTCGACGCCGACGGCCCCGCCGCCGAGCACCAGCAACGACCGAGGAGGCGCTTCGGCCGAGACGGCCTGGCGGTTGGTCCAGTAGGGCGTGCCTTGGAGCCCCGGGATCGGCGGGACGGCGGGGACGGTTCCGGTGGCCACGACGACGCCCTTGGAGACCTCGACGACCTGACCGGCGACGTCGACGCGCCCCGGACCGGCCAGGCGTGCCTCGCCGCGCACGAAGCGGCCGCCCCTTTCGACGAAGCGGTCGACGGCGACCGTGTCGTCCCAGTCGTCGGTGGCCTCCTTCCTGATGCGGGTCGCGACCGGGCCCCAGTCGGGGCGCACGGCCGACGTGCCGGCCATCCCGGAGATGCGGCGAGCCTCCGCCAGGAGGTTGGCGGCGCGGATCATCATCTTGGAAGGGATGCACGCCCAGTACGGGCACTCGCCGCCCACCAGCTCGCGCTCGACGCCGACCACGTCGAGCCCGGCCTCGGCGAGCCGCCCGGCCACCTCCTCGCCGCCAACCCCCATCCCGATCACGACCACGTCGGCGTGCTCGACCATCACCTCTCACCCTCTTCTCTCAGGCGCCACCAAACGCGCGGGGCACGTGGCTGGGCTTCACGTCTGCGCTGCGATCTCAGCGATGCAGGAGGCGGGCCAGGCGAGACTCCTTGCGCACCTCGCTGCCGGCACCCACACGCTCGACACGCACCCCGTGCCAGAAGGCGATCCGCCCGGCGATCTCAGCCGCAGCCGGGCTCGGCTCGGGGTAGTACCAGGCGGCATCGGGGTTCTCCTTGCCGTCGACGACGACGCCGTAGTAGCTGGCCACCCCCTTCCACGGACAGCGGGTCTGCGTGGTGCTGTCGCGAAGGTACTGGCGATGCACGTCCTCGGCCGGGAAGTAGTGGTTGCCCTCGACCACGACGGTGTGGTCGCTCTCGGCCAGCACGGTCCCGTTCCACGTTGCACGGATCATGGCGAGGAAAGCCGCTCCGGGCTCTGGCCATTCCACCGTCCTCGCCGCCTTCCCCCCGCGCCTCCCTCCACGGCCCCCGCACGAAGTCGAGGCGTCGGGGAATGACCGGGGCCATGGAGCGGGTTCCAGGTGGGGAGGTGATGAGGGATGCCAAGAGCCGAACAGGTCGCCGTCGACGTCCGCGACGTGGCACTGGTCGAGCCCGGGGGTGGCGAGCTCGAGCTGGGAGCGCTCCGGGGGACCCAGGTCCTCGTGCTGATGCGGCACCGACACTGACTGCCCTGCCAGCAGCACCTGGTCGAGGTGCACTCGCTCCACGACGGTCCCGGCGTCGGCTTGGTGGCGGTGGGCTTCAGCCCTGTCGACCGGCTCGTCGCCGTCACCCGTCACCTCGGCTGGACCGGGCGCGTGCTCTCCGACCCGGGCCGCCGCCTGTACACCCGGCTCGGGATCGGGCGCGCACCCTGGGGGCGTGTCTACTCACCCGGGACCGTCGCCCTCTACGCGCGCGCCGTCGCTCGGGGCCACCGGCTCGCGAAACCCGAGGAGGACGCCCGGCAGCTCGGTGCGGACGCGGTGGCCGTCGACGGCATCGTCACCGTGCTGTGGCGGCCGCGCTCACCCGATGACCGACCGGGAGCTGCCGAGGTGCTGGCCGCCGCTCACGCGGCCAGCCCTCACCCACCTCGGTGATGCCGGTGCCCGGATCGGATCCGTTCGCGGGGCCCCGAGAGCTCCCCGGCCGTCGCCTGCCGCAGGCATCGCACCGAGTCGACCGCCGAGCGGGGCCCTCGAACCTGCGCAACTATGGTTGGTTCGTGGAGGTGAGGGTCGATCCCCTTGTCTGCGGCTACGTCTCGAGACGCGGCGGGGCGCTCTGGGTCCGCTCCACTCGCCAGCGATGCTGCAGTGGCTCGACGACCTGGCTCCGGGCCACGACGAGGCGACCGAGGGACACGGAGCGGTACACCCCCCTCGACTGTCAGCTGCCGATCACCGTCTTCTTCCAGGCGGCGGCGGGCGAGCCCCACGAGCTCGAGGTCGAGCTGCGCGGGCTGCTCTTCCGGCGCCCGACGGCCCTCTGGGACGGCTGCATGGTCAAGCTGTGAACGGACCGCCAGCCTGATCGCTCCTCCCCTGCCGGTGCCGTGGAGGCGGTGGCTCCGAAGTGCGGTGCTGACCGGCGCGCGCGGAGATCCGGTCCGTCGGCGCTTGCGCCCTCGAAGTGCGATCCTTAGACTGAACAATCAGTCAACCTGGGTGGTGGACGCGCACGGAATGGTCCGCACGACCGGCACACGTGGGATCGGAGGACCCATGCAGCGGCACTACGACGCAGTGGTGGTCGGGGGCGGCCACAACGGGCTGGTGGCGGCCGCCTACCTGGCCCGGGCGGGGATGCGGACGGTCGTCTGCGAGTCCCGCCACAAGACCGGCGGCGCCGCCACCACCGAGTCCCCGTGGCCCGAGGCGCCCGAGTTCAAGGTGACCCGGCTCTCCTACGTGATGAGCCTCATGCCCCCCACCATCATCAAGGACCTCTCGCTCGATCGCCACGGCTACAAGGTCTTCCCCATGGGGCCCTACTACCAGGCGTTCCCCGACGGCCGGTCGATCTCCATCTGGTCGGACGACGCCAAGAAGAACTACGAGGAGATCGCCAAGTTCTCCAAGAAGGACGCCGAGGCCATGCCCAAGTGGGACGCCTGGGGCTACCCCGAGGGGGGCATGGGGGCGGTGCCGACGCCATCCGCCGGGCGGCCCGCACCCTCGTGCGGGGCGAGCGGGCCGAAGAGGTGGTGCTCGAGACAGGGGCCGAGCTCCGGGCACCGGTCGTGGTCACGCGCCTCCACCCCCGAACCGCCTTCTTGGACCACGTGGGGTCGGCCAACCTGCCGGACGACATTGATCGTCTAGATGGAGACGGCCCTGCCGCCCTTCCACACCTGCACCGGGTGCTCGAGTGCCCGGAGATCCGTGAGGGGATCGTCGGAGAGCACCACCAAGTCGGCGAGCTTGCCCGCTTCGATCGTACCGAGCTCCCCGTCGAGACCGGCGACGCGGGCTGGATTGCGCGTTGCCGTCTGCAGGGCTTCGCCGGGCCGCATGCCGAGCGATACGAGCAGCTCCAACTCTCGTACGAGCCCAATGCGTCCTGCGGACCGCTCGATGCCCAGCGGACCGTTCGGTTCTGGGAGATCGTCAGCACCAGCGAGGATCGTCACTCCCGCTTCGATCGATGCCCGCACGACGTCGTGGTGATGCCGGCGCGCCTGAGCCGCGTTGCGGACCATCCAATCGGGAAGATCGATCGACGTCATCCACCCCGGATCCCAACTCTCCGTGACAACGAGGTTCGGGCACAAGGCGGTCTGGCTCGCAGCGAGCGCGCCCACGGCGTCCAGGCTCATTGCGAACGCGTGCTCGATGCTCTGCACGCCGAGCTCGATGCCGATGCCGATCGTCTCGTCGCCCATCGCGTGCAGCACGACGGGAAGCTTCCAGCGAGCTGCTTCCTCGCAGCTGGCCGAGAGCTCCTCTCGGTCGATGAAGGGCGTGGTGATCCCGGCAGCTGAGCGCGTTGGAATCCCTCCCGAGCCCAGCAGCTTCACTTGGTCGACACCGAGACGAGCCATGCGGCGCACCTCACGTCGAAACTGATCGGCACCTACGGTGCTCGCGCTCCACGCCACATCGCCCGAGGCGAGGATGCGTGGCCCGGTGATCACCCCGGCGGCGAGCGCATCCCGCAGGACGACGTCGTGATCGAAGCGCTCGCCCAACGACCGTACCGTCGTGATGCCTGCGCGCAGGTTGTCCTGCGCCTTTCGCACGCATCGCAGCATGTGCGCGCCCGGCGGCTCGCTGGCGTACGCCGCGGAGTGCGGTGGCACCACGTCGCCCAGGTGCGCGTGAGCATCCCAAAGGCCGGGAAGAACGAACGCGCCCTCCAGGTGGGCAACGCGCACCGCTCCGTGGACGCCGCGCAGCACTTGCTCCTCCAGCGCGCCAGCGGCATCGACGGCCTCGATGCGGTCGCCGCGGACGAGGATTGCCGCGTCCTGGGTGCTGCGACCTGCGACCGCGCAGTCGACAACGGTGCAACCACTCAGCAAGACGCCTTCGCCCTGCGGCATAATTCAGGCTCCCCTCCTAACAGCTCTCTCGAGATTCGTTCATGCTGACATGCTCCCTGCACCCCGAACGCTATACGCTAGCTTGATCGATATAGTTGATCAAACAGCTAGAACCGGCATTTGGCCAGCGGGAGAGGCGATGACTGCGCAGGAGAAAAAGCGGCCTGAGGTCGAGACGAGGTCGGGAGCCGTTCGCTACCGTCCCCGAAGGTGGTGGGGCGCCGCGGCCTCGCTCGGTGCCGCCGCCTCGCTCGCTGCCGCGTCGCTGGTCGCCACGCCGCCAGCTGGGGCGCAGGCGCGGGCGGCGTCCGCGAGCGGCACTGTGACGTTCGCGGAGCCCGCAGCCACGACGCCGAACTACATCTTCCCGATGATGCCCAGCGCCGTCGGTGGAGACGAGAACGCGAACTTCCAATATCTCATGTACCGGCCTCTCTACACCTTCGGCCAAGACGGCAAGCCGGTGCTCAACAAGGCCGTGAGCATTGCCCGTCCTCCCGTGTACTCGGACGGCAACAAGGTGGTGACGATCCACCTCAAGCACTGGCAATGGTCCAATGGCACGCCCATCACGGCGCGGGACGTGGAATTCTGGATCAATCTTCTCAAGGCCAACAAGACAAACTACTACAACTATGTGCCAGGCAACTTCCCTGATGACCTCTCTTCGATGTCGGTGACAGGCAACTACACCATCTCGCTCACTTTGACCAAGGCTGTGTTGCCTGAATGGTTCACCGACAATGAGCTCACCCAGCTCATTCCCCTCCCACAGCAAGCCTGGGACAGGACCAGCGCAACAGGACCCGTCGGCAACTACGACGAGACAGCCAAGAGCGCGGTCACCGTGTGGAACTTCCTCAACTCGGCGGCCTCGAAGACGAGCACATATGGAACGTCACCGCTGTGGAAGGTGGTGAGCGGCCCGTACGAAGTGACCGCCCTTTCCTCTCAGGGAAGGGCAACCTTCGCTGCGAACCCGAACTACTCCGGAACGAAGCCACGGATCAAGACGCTCGTATGGCTTCCGTTCACCTCGACAAGCGCCGAGTTCAATGCCGTGCTCGCAGGATCGGTCGACTATGGCTACGTGCCGCTTGACGACGTGCCAACGATCAGCCGTGTGAAGGCGGCCGGTTACCGCATCGATCCGTGGCCGGCGTGGTCCATCAATTACATGGAGCTCAACTTCAACAACCCCGTGACCGGGCCACTCGTCCACCAGCTCTACATTCGCCAGGCGCTCCAGCACCTGATCGACCAGCCCGGCTACGTGGCCGCCTTCCTGCAGGGGTACGGCTACCCAACGTACGGACCGGTCCCGGTCAAGCCGAAGAACCCCTATGCCACCTCGGTCGAACGCAAGAACCCATACCCGTACAGTCCCTCGACGGCCAAGAAGCTCCTCGCGGCGCACGGATGGAAGAAGAACGGCTCCGGCGTGCTCACCTGCAGGCGGGCAGGCAGCGGCTCCTCTGACTGCGGCAAAGGCATCAGCTCTGGCGCCAAGCTCTCGTTCAATCTGATGTACACCTCTGGATCGACGGTCTTCCAAGACGAAGCCACGAACTTCCAACGCGCCGCCAACGGGGTCGGGGTCAAGATCAATCTCTCGTCCGCTCCCTTCGGCACCGTCATCGATCACGCCCTTCCCTGCACGCCCAAGCAGTCAAGCTGCTCCGGGCAGATCCAGTACTGGGGGCAGGGTTGGGTCTTCGCACCGGACTACTACCCCTCTGGCGAGAACTTCCTGGCAGGCGGTGCGGCGCTCAACTCCAGCAACTACAACAACCCCAAGGCGAACAAGTTGATCGAGCAGTCGATCAGCAAGGGTGGCCTCAGCAAGTACGAGTCCTACATCGGGAAACAGGTGCCCCTGCTCTGGATGCCCGTATCGGACAGCCAGATCTCGGCGATCAAGACGAACCTCAAGGGCATCGGTGCGCAGAACCCGATCCTGACGACCAACCCCGAGACATGGCACTTCTCCAAGTGACCAGGTCGGGCGCGACTTCGCGGTGACGGTTCCCGAAGACCTGGCGAGCCTCGTTGACGTCGACAGCCTCGCCCTCAGTGCCGACGGGCGCCAGCTCGCCCTCGCGACCCTTCGGCCCGATCTCGACACGGACTCGTACGCCAGGGAAGTCGTCCTGCTGGACCGCTCTCCGTCGGGCTGGCGCCGAGGAGGGGTTCCCCGGCTCTCGGGAGCCCTACCGGCCTTCTCGCCGGACGGCGAACGGCTCGCGCTCGTTGAAGGAGCTCCCGGCGGCGCAACCCGTGTCGTCGTGCACGACCTCGTGCGGCGCACCCGTCATGAGGTGCTCGTCTGGTCCGACACGGTCGAGGAGCTCACCTTCTCGCCGAGCGGCCGTCTGCTCGGCATCGTCGCTCGCCAACCGACTGTGGCACCCGGCATCGCCCTTCCTGGTCGCGCCGCCCCTCCGCGGGTGGTCCGATCGCTGCAGGCTCGGATGGACACCGTCGGCTGGACCGTCGACCGGCCCCGGCACTGCTTCGTGCTCGAGCTCGGTGCGGATCTGCGGCGCCACGAGGCGGGGACCGGTCCCCTGAGCAACCTGAGCGGTACGGCGTTCGACGATCACCAGTTGACCTGGCTGGGCTCGGACGACGTCGTCGCGTTCGTCTCTCGACGCCACGACCACCGTGAGTGGGACCTGGTCAGCGACGTGTACGTCACGGTTGTCGCTGGTGCGCCCACGGCGCCCAGGCAGCTGACGGGCACGGACCGACTGTGGGGCCCGCTCGCGTTCGACGCCACTTCCGGCAGGCTGTTTGCACGGTACCAGCTTGTCGCTGAGTTCCCATGCGACGAGAAGCTGGCGTCCATCGACCTCTCTGCAGGTTCAGTGAGCGAGTACGAGCTCGGGATCGAGCGGTCGCTTGCCGGTCCACTGTCGACCGTTCCCGGCGGAGGCGGGGTGTTGAGCCTGCTCGTCGACGCCGGGTCGGTCCACCTGGTCCGGGTCGACGCGGGCTCGCGAGGCGCGACGCTGCGCCGTCTCAGCGGCAAGGGTGTCGTGACTGCCTTCGCTGCCGCCGGGGACACGATCGCCCTTGCTGGCCGCTTGGGTGGCCAGCCTGCTGTGGTGCAGGTGCTCGAAGAGCGAAGAGGCGCAGATGCCAGCGACGCTGCGACGCTCGAGCCCGACGTGGAGCTCGTGACGGTGCACGAGCCCAACGCGAACGTTGCCGAGGCCACGGCCATGCTCAACCCGGAGTACGTCGGCGCCACCGCCGAAGACGGTACGCACCTCGACTGCTGGGTCCTGCTCCCCGCGCCGGACACGGAGGTTCTCGGCTCGGCGCTCTACGTTCCCGGTGGCGGCGGCCAGTGGGGGTACGACTACGTGCACGACTTCCAAGTCCTCGCGTCTGCAGGGATCGCGGTCATCTTCGGCAATGCGCGCGGCTCTGGCGGCTACGGGGAGCATTGGATGCGAACGGTCTGTGCGCCGACCAACCCTCGTTCACCCGGGAGTGGCTGGGGGGGTGTGGACCGAAGTGACATGCTGGCGATCACGGCGGCGGCGCTGGATGCGCATCCACGTCTCCCTCGCAACAAGGTCGGCGTGCTCGGCGGATCCTACGGCGGCTTGATGGCGGCGTTGCTGGCGTTCACCAGCGACCGCTTCTCCGCCGTGGTGACTGAACGAGGCCCCTTCAACCTCACCCAGATGGAGGCAACCTCCGACGAGGGTCCCTGGTTCTTTGACGCGTACATCGGTGCCAACGCCGAGCAGAGCCCGGAACAGTACGCAGCAGGATCCGTCATGTCCTACGTGGACGGTGTGAAGCAGCCCGTGCTGATCGTGCATTCCGAACAGGATTTGCGCTGCCCCGTGCAGCAAGCTGAGGAGTTGTTCACCGCCCTACGTCGTCGTGGTGCCGACGTGACGTTCGTTCGCTTTCCTGCGGAGAGTCACGAGCTGTCGCGTTCGGGCGGACCGGTGCACCGGGTGCAGCGCATCCAGATCATTCGCGACTGGCTCGTCGCCCGATTGTCCGGCAAGAGGGCAGGGTTCGAGTGTGAGACATGGCACCCCGCATGACGTCGTCCGGCGGACGGGGTCTCCTGGACCGGTCGGCCGGGCGGCAGCCTCCGGGGAGCTGGGGTCCAAGCGAGCGAGGCGACCTGAGGCTGGTCGCTGCAGAAGGAGGAGGGCGTGCTTGTCGTCGGTAGTGAGCACTCGCTCGAGGCAGTCGACCACGCGTACGAGCTGCTCGAGCAGGGTGCGAGCGCACTCGACGCGGTTGTCGCGGGTATCCACCTCGTGGAGGATGACCTCAGGGTGCACAGCGTCGGCACCGGAGGGTACCCGAACCTCGACGGCGTTGTAGAGCTGGACGCGTCCCTCATGGAGGGAACGCAGAGGCGGACCGGCGCTGTCGGGGCGCTCGGCGGTTTCCGCCACCCGATCGACGTCGCCCGTGCGGTCATGGAACGCCTTCCCCACGTCCTGGTGGTGGGCCCTGGCGCGGAGCGCTTCGCCGAGGTCGTTGGAGCCGAGCGAGCCGAGCTCCTGACCGATGAAGCTCAGCGCCATTGGGAGGATGGCATCGCCAGGGCACGCGGCGTCGTCGGTGACGACGCTTTCGCCCAGGCGCTGACGCTCACCCAGCGACCCGACGAGGCCGTCGGAACCGTCGACATCCTGGCACTCGATGGCAAGGGACGGATCGCCTCGGCTGTTTCGACCAGCGGCTGGCCGTTTCGGTGGCCTGGTCGGATCGGGGACTCCCCGATCATCGGAGCCGGCAACTACTGCGACGACCGGTACGGGGCAGCTGCGTGCACGGGGTTCGGCGAGTTGGCCATCCGTGCCGGGACGGCGCGTTGTGTCGTGGCCATGCTCGCCTCGGGTGCCACGCTGGAGGATGCCGGTCGTCTCGGCATCGAGGACGTCTGGAGGCTCGTCGCACCCGGCCGCGACGTGCCGATGAACGTGGTGGCGCTGGACGCGTCAGGGCGCCACGCAGGACTGGCCACGCAGCCTGGGGGCTACTACACGTGGCGCGACGAACACGTTGAGTCGGCTGTGCGCGCCGAGCGCACCGTCGTCGCGCGTCCACGGTAGGCCACCGCCGTGGCCGGCTACTTGGTTCGCAGGCTCGGGCACGCCCTGCTCGTACTGGTCGGCGTGACGATCATCACCTTCGCGCTCGAGAACCTCGTCGCCACGGGCCCGCAGCTCGCACGCGCCGTCATCGGGATTAGGGCGACGCCCGGCCAGATCCACGCGTTCGAGGCCCGCTACGGGTTGAACCATCCGCTCCCGGTACAGTATTTGCAGTTTCTATGGCAACTGGTGCATGGAAACCTCGGCTACTCGTACAAGCTCAACATGTCGGTCGACACCTTGATCGCCCAAGACCTGCCAACCGACGTCCTCCTCGTGGGCAGTGCGATCGTCATCGCCGTCCTGGTCGCCCTGCCGATCGGGATTGCGCAGGCGGTCCGCCGGAACCGGGCCCTCGACTACGCCGGGACCGGCGTGTCCTTCCTGCTCTACTCCATGCCGACGTACTGGATGGCGCTCCTGCTCATCGAGCTGCTGGCCATCACCTGGCACCTCGTCCCGCCGGGAGTGCAGGCCGGGGCCGGCTTCGCGCAAGTGCTGAACCAGCCGAGCGCGCTCGTGCTGCCGATCGCCACCCTCGTGCTCGTGAACTTCGCGCTCTTCAGCCGATACATGCGTTCTTCAGCCATCGAGCAGCTTGCCGAAGATTACATTCGCACGGCCCGAGCAAAGGGTCTCCGGGAACGGACGATCCTTTCCCGACACCTCCTGCGGAACGCCGTCAGTCCTGTCGTCACGTTGATCGGGCTTTCGTTGCCGGCCATCCTGACCGCCGGACTCGTCATCGAGTACGTGTTCAACTTCCCCGGGATCGGGCTCGCCTACTACAACGCAGCGGTCAGCTCGACATACCCTGTCCTGCTCGGAGTCACCTTCATCGTTGGTGTCGCCACCATCGTCGGCAATCTGATCGCCGATCTCGGGTACGCGGCTCTCGACCCCCGGGTGCGATTCGGCAGGGCCGCGCGATGAGCCGCGTTTCGACCCCGAACGATGGAGGGGGAGTCGACAGCGTCCATACCGCTCCTGCGATCCTCCCGGAGGATTCGGAGGAAGGCAGTTCGAGGCGGCGGGCGCGCACCCGCGGAGGGTTCGCGCTGCGAGTGGCTCGCGCAATCATTGCAAACCGGCTTGCCCTGGTCGCCGTCGGGGTGCTCCTGGCGATCGCGATCTTCTGCTTTGTAGGGCCACACCTCTACGGTGTGAGCCCCTACGGGGAGCACCTCTTTGCCACCAATCAGGGACCCACCGGCGCCCACCCCCTCGGAACCGATGCCAGCGGGCGCGACATCCTCGCTCGCTTGATGGCCGGGGGTCAGTACTCCTTGGAACTGGGCCTGGGCGTTGCCATCGCCGCCACCGGCTTCGGTTCGATCTGGGGTGCCACCGCCGGCATCGCCGGTGGCGCTGCCGACTCGGTGATGATGCGCCTGGTCGACATGTTCCTCGCTGTTCCGCCGCTGTTCATCTTCATCTTCCTGGCGACGGTGTTCCGACCCACGATCGGCGTGCTGATCATCGTTGTGTCGGTCGTCTCCTGGCTGACGCCCGCACGCCTCGTGCGAGGCGAGACGCTGAGCTTGCGGTCCCGCGAGTTCGTGCAGGCGAGCCGTCTCGCCGGCGGCCGTTCAGGCCGCATCATCAGCCGTCACATCATTCCCAACGCAGCGTCAGCCATCGTTGTGAACGCGACCTTTCAGGTTGCCGACGCGATTCTCATCTTGGCGACGCTGTCTTTTCTCGGCTTTGGTCCACCGAGCCCGGCGGCAACCTGGGGCGGAATGCTCTCGAACGGTGTCAACTACCTCTACGACGGATACTGGTGGCAGATCTATCCGGCGGGGTTGATGATCGTCATCACGGTTGTTGCCGTGAACTTCATCGGCGACGCCCTGCGCGACGGGCTCGATCCGCGCCAGGACCGCCGGTGAACGCCCACCCACAGGGATGCGCGCACCGAGGTGAGCAGGAAGAGTCGCGCAGAGTGAGACATGGTCGCCAATGACAAGAGAGGCGCATATGCAAGTGAACGCCACAGAGAATGTCCCCGCGTCCTCGACCGACGTTGCCGTCGTTGGAGGGGGGATCGTGGGCTTGTCCATCGCTTGGCACATCGCGAGCCGTTCTGATCGCCAAGTCACCATCGTTGAGGGCATCGGCATCGGTTCGGGTCAGACGAGCATCCAGCCGGGCGGAGTGCGACGCCAGTGGAGCAGCAGGATCAACTGTGACCTGGCGAGTTACGCCTATCCGTTCTACATGGAACTCTCGGATCAACTTGGATTCGACATCGATGCCGGCTTCAAGCGCTGTGGCTACGTGTTCTTGGCGCACAGCGATCAACGGCTCCGGCAGCTGACCGCGAACATCGAGCTCCAGAGGGAGTACGGCGTCGACGTCCAGCTGCTGTCGGCAGAAGAGGTGTCGCAGTTCGTACCCGGCCTGACAAGCAGGACGGTGGTTGGGGCTTCGTACTGCCAAGATGACGGGTACTTCGACCGCCCGAGCGCCGTTGTGGACGGGCTGCTTCGTGCGTGCACGCAGTTGGGTGTGAAGGTCGTGGATGGCTGGGTCACGTCGATCGATCGGAGCTCGCACGGCTGGAGCTTGCGCACGCGCGATAGAAGGTCGTTGGACTCCGAAGTCGTCGTGCTCGCCAATGGTTGCGAGTCGGCGCCATTGGTCAGTCACGTAGGTGTGCAGCTGCCCGTGGCGCCAGTCGCACGGTATCTGTTCTACAGCAATCCGATACATCAGCGGATCCTTGAGCCACTGGTCGTCTCCGAAGAGAAGAAGTTCGCCGCAAAGCAGCTCGGTGACGGAAGCGTGTTGGCGTCGGACCTGTCCGCGGGAAGCATCGAGTCGGAGGGCGAGTTGGAGTGGCGTCGACACCTGGACGAGCGCATCGAGGAGCTCCTGCCGATCCTGTCCCATGTGAGCTTTCGCACGCTGGTTCGAGGAGAGTACGACATGACCCCGGACGGGCTCCCCGTTGTCAGCAGGGTCCTCCCGGACGCGGACTTGTGGGTGGCTGTGGGGAACAGCGGCCGAGGCTTCATGATGGCTCCGGCCATCGGGGACCTCGTGAGCAAGGCCGTGCTGGAAGGATCCCAAGCCGAGCTCATGAGGGATCTGAGCATCGAGAGGTTCGGTCGCCGTGCGACCGTCACCGAGGGAGAGATTGTGTAGGACCCGTCGGGCAAGGATGACGTTCGCGAGATCGTGGAGGAGCGCTGTGGTTGATGAGACGGTAGATGGAGTCGTTCGGCATCGGTCCAGCGACGGGGGAGCCTACGAGGTCGCGGCCGGATACTCCCGGGCTGTCGCCATCGGGAATCTGATAGCCGTGAGTGCGACCGGATGCGAGCCGAGTGAGCTCTCGTCCGATACGTATGGGCAAACTCGTTCGGCGTTCCAGCGAGTGTTGGCAGCGATCGCCGACCTTGGCGGCTCGCGCGCCGGGGTTGTTCGCACGCGCCTCTACTTGGCTCCGGAAGCCAAGTGGCAGGAGGCTGCGAGGGCGCACGCGGATCTCTTTGGAGATCTGCTTCCCGCGAATGCGACCGTCTATGTGGCTGGGTTGATCGGTGACGGAGTCCTGGTGGAGGCGGAAGCGGACTGCTGGAAGGGGGATGCGGGTTGATGGTGCACCGAGGGACGCGTTCGGTGGCACCTGCAGGGCGGTCAGGTGTCTGCATGAGGAGAGCGATCGAAGGTCGAGGCCGATGAGCGCCGACCTCGTGGAGCAGGTCCAGTCGTTGGGGAGCGACTTCTGGTCGTGGCGTTCGGCCCAGCAACCGCGCTCTCGAGACGACATCCCTCGCCTCGAGCGGAGCGTGAACTGGCTCCCCGATTGGACCCGCGCTGCGGTGGCGCGCTACCTGGAGCGGATCGACGCGTTCGAGCATGCGCACCGCGCCGTGGACGTGTCCGGTGCCACCATCCCGCTGCAGGTCGATCACGCGCTCCTCGGGAGCGCGATCGCGCGGGTGCGCTTCGAGCTCGAGACCGTCGCGAGTTGGCGTCACCAGCCGAGCTTCTATGTCGACCAGACCCTCGGCGTGGTCTTCGATCTGCTGGTCGAGAACCGTCCGTGGGACGAAGGACGGGCGCGGGAGGTGCTGCATGCGCTCGGCGCAGTACCTGCCGGGTTGCTGATCGCCCGGGAGAACCTCGCGGGTGAGGCGGTCGAGCCGTTCGCCAAGGTGACGGTGGACGAGCTCGGGAGCATCGAAGCGCAGCTCGCGGCGCTCGCCGACGCTCTCGTTGCGGTGTTCCCGCCCGGCCTCCACCGGTCGGTGGTCGAACAGGCGAGCAACGCCGGTCGAGCGCTCGCCTCGTACCGGGAGTGGTTGGAGGGCGGGGCAGGCGGATTGCGCGAGTGGAAGCCAATTGGCGAAGAGGGGCTGAGCCGGTTCCTCCACGACGTGGCGCTGGTGCCGTACTCGCCGTGCGAGCTGCTCGAACTGGCACGAGTGGAGCACGCCAGGGCGGTCGCTCTCTCCGCGGCGGAGGCGACGCGTGAGCCACCGCCTCCGCGTCCGCTCGGCGACCTCGAGCGCCTCGTCCGGCGGGCGACGGAGGAGGAGGCGGCCACCCGCACCTTTTACGAGGAACGAGGGATCCTCAGCCAACCCTCCACGCTTCGTCACTACCTCATGGCTCCCATGCCCGCCTACCTGACGCCGCTCTCGTGGCTGGGCGTCACCGACGACCTGACCTCCGAGTCGCGTGTCGAGGAGGATGCGACTCGCTACCTGCCTCCAGTCACCGAGGACCTGCCCTACTTCTTCGCTGCCAATGCTCGGGATCCCCGATGTCTCATCGCCCACGAGGGCGTCCACTACCAGCAGCTCGCACTGTCGTGGCGGCACCCGAACCCGATTCGGCGCCGGTACTACGACTCCTGCAGCAACGAGGGCATTGCCTTCTACAACGAGGAGATGATGCTCCAGGCGGGCTACTTTTCGGAGACGTCTGCGACGCGAGGGACGATCTGCTCCTTCATGCGCCTGCGAGCACTGCGCGTAGAGGTGGACGTCAGGCTGGCGACCGGTGACATGACGCTCGACGAGGCCCGTGACTTCCTCGTCGTCACCGTGCCGATGGACGTGGCCACGGCGACCGAGGAAGCAGCGCTCTTTGCCTCCACTCCCGGTCAGGGGCTCAGCTACCAGGTCGGAAAGAGCCAGATCCAACGGCTCTTGGCTGACGCTGCGCGTGTGCAAGGCCGCGACTTCGACCTGAAGCGCTTCCACGACTCGCTCTGGCAGAACGGCAACGTGCCGATCGCGCTGCAACGTCTAGAGCTGCTTGGCGGGGGTCTAGCGGGAGTTTCCGGGCTATCCCGCTGAGCACCGCTTCCCGGCTGTGAGGGATTTCTTCGAAAGATCGCGCTGACCAGCGCGTTTGTCCAGGTCAGGTGCTCGCGTTCTGTCGGCCGATGGTGTATTACCTAGACCGAAGTTCCCCCCTGTAGAGCTGTCCGGCCACCGCGCTTGGCATCGCAGCCAGGGCTTTCGCGTCGCTCGAGGGAAGAGGACGTAGACATGTAATCTGGAAGGAATCACTAAGTTAGCTGGCGGTACATGCTATGATGTCGGCATGTACGTGGCGACGGTGCCGAACCGGGGATCACCCCCGGCGGTGCTGCTGCGCGAGAGCTACCGCGAGGGCGGCAAGGTGAAGAACCGCACGCTCGCCAACCTGAGCCACTGGCCTGAGCACAAGGTGGAGGCTCTGCGCCTGGCGCTCAAGGGCACCGTGCCCGTCGCCGATCTCTCCTCGTCGTTCGAGATCGCGCGCAGCCTCCCGCACGGACATGTCGCCGCGGTCCTCGGGACGCTGCGCCGCCTCGGGCTCGAAGAGCTCGTCTGCTCGGAGCCCTCGCGCCAGCGAGACCTCGTGATCGCCATGGTCGTGGCGCAGGTGATCGACCCGGCCTCCAAACTCGCCACTTCCCGCGGCCTTCGCCAAGAGACCGCATCGAGCTCGCTCGGCGAGGTGCTCGGGGTCTCGTCTTGCGACGAAGACGACCTCTACGACGCGATGGACTGGATCGGGCCGCGCCAGGCGGACATCGAAGACGCGCTCGCTGCCCGACACCTAAAAGGCGGCACCCTCGTGCTCTACGACGTCTCCTCTGCTGCCTTCGAGGGACGCACCTGTCCCCTCGGTGCGCTCGGCCACCCCAAAGACGGTGTGCGCGGGCGCCTCCAGATCGTCTACGGGCTACTCACGAACGCCGACGGTGTGCCCATCGCCATCGAGGTGTTCAAGGGCAACACCGGCGACCCGACGACCATCTCGTCCCAGGTGCAAAAGATCAAAGAGCGCTTCAGCATCAGCCACGTCTGCGTCGTGGGCGACCGCGGCATGCTCACCAAGGCTCGTCTCAAAGACGACGTCTGCCCCGCAGAGCTCGACTACCTGACGGCGCTTCGCGCCCCGGAGATCAAGTCCTTGGTGGAGGCCGGTGCGATCCAGCTCGGCCTCTTCGACGAAGTGGATCTGTTCGAGATCGCCCACCCCGACTATGAGGGTGAACGGCTTGTGTGCTGCAAGAACCCGCTCCTGGCAGAAGAGCGGGCGAGGAAGCGTGAGGCACTGCTCGCTTCAACCGAGCGCGAGCTCCAAAAGATCGCAGCCGCGGTCGCTCGCCCTCGCCGTCCATTGCGCACCAAGGACGCCATCGCCCTTCGCTGTGGCAAGGTGGCGAACCGCTACAAGACGGCCAAGCACTTCACCCTCGAGATCGGCGAGGCGTCGTTTCGCTTCTCTCGCAAGGAGGACCAGATCGCCGCCGAGGCGGCGCTCGACGGCATCTACGTGCTGCGAACGAGCCTCTCGGAAGAAGCGCTCTCGAGCACCGAGGTCGTCTCCTCCTACAAGGCCCTGGCGAACGTCGAGCGGGCCTTTCGGGCCTTCAACACCGACTTGGACATCCGACCGATCCGTCACCGCACCGAAGAGCGCGTGCGGGCTCACGTCTTCTTGCGGATGCTCTCCTACTACGTCACCTTCCACATGGAGCGCGTGCTCGCACCGATGCTGTTCAAAGACGACGACAAGGAGATGGCCGAGCAAGCTCGGACGAGCCCGGTCGCCCCGGCGACGCGTTCATCGTCTGCGCTACGAAAGGTGACGACGAAGAGGACTGTCGAGCACCTGCCGGTCCACAGCTTCAAGAGCCTGCTCGCCGACCTCGCCACGGTCGCCGCCAACCGGATCCAGCCGACCGACGCCGGCCTTTCCACCTTCGCCATGATCACCACCCCGACGCCGGTGCAGCGCCGGGCCTTTGAGCTCCTCGGAGTCTCGCACCGTCTCGGTTACGCGTAGTCAGTACTCCCGGCGTTCTTCCTGGTCACCGGGGCATGCGCTGGGTCACAGGGGGGAACTTCGGGCTAGAGGGACGGCTCCACAGCATCTCCCGGCCGCTCGAGCGGGGAGGTAGCCCCGGAGCTTGTGGGAAATGAGGTGGCGGTCCCCCGCCTGATGCCTGCCGTCTGGTAGGTGTCGGGCGTTCCGCCAAGAACGGGGACCACCACCGTGAACCGCACCAAGAAGCTACCCGTCGTGACCGTCGCGCACAGGGACGAGGCCGCGCGCCTCGCTGAGCTGCCGGCCGAGGCCACCGTCGCCCTGCAAGATGTCGCCCAGGCGATCAAGGACGGCCTGATGGCCTTCTGCTGTTCGGCCGGGCTCGCCGTCGTCGCCCAGCTCATGGAGGCCGAGCTCGCCGACAAGGTCGGCCCGAAGGGCCGCCACGACCCCGAGCGAGTCGCCACTCGCAACGGTTCTGCACCGGGTTCCGTCGTGCTCGGCGGCCGGATCGTCCCGGTCCGACGGCCACGGGCGACCAAGACCCAAGGCGGCGAGGTCACCCTCGACTCCTACGCGCTGTTCAGCGACCGGGACCTGCTCACCCAGGTGGCCGTCGAGCGGATGCTCGCAGGCGTGGCCACCCGACGTCACGGTCTCGTCGCTGAACCCATCGGAGAAGGGCTCGAGCACGTCGCCCGAGGAGACTCGAAGTCGGCCATCTCGAGGCGCTTCGTCACTGCCACGAAGGAGAAGCTGACCGAGTTGCTCAGCTCCGACCTCTCGGTCCACGACTCCTTCGCGCTCATGATCGACGGCATCGTCTTCCACGAGTGCTGCTGCGTCGTGGCGCTCCTGATCACCGCCGACGGCACCAAGATCCCCGTAGGCGTCTGGGAGGGCGACACCGAGAACGCGACGGTCGTGAAGCATCTCCTGGCCGACCTCGTGGCTCGGGGGCTTCGCTTCGAACAAGGCCTCCTCGTCGTGATCGACGGCGGCAAGGCCCTCGCCGCGGGTGTGAAGCGCGTCTTCGGCAAGCACGCCGTCGTGCAGCGCTGCGTCTTACACAAGCGTCGCGATGTCGGTGACTACCTCTCACCCGAGCTCGCCCGCAGGATCGACCGCCAGCTGTCCTCGGCCTTCAACGACCCCGACTGGGCCCGTGGCCTGAAGGTCGCCAAGGGCCTCGCCACCCAGCTCGAGCGCGAGCATCCGAGCGCGGCAGGCTCACTTCGCGAGGGGCTCGACGACATGTTCAGCGTCCGTCGTCTCGGGGCGTCGGACCGTCTCGCGCGGTCCCTTTCGTGCACCAACAGCATCGAGTCGATGATCTCGACGGTCCGCCTCGTCTCTTCGGGCGTGAAGCGCTGGCGAGACCCGGCCATGGTGCGCCGATGGGTCGGCACCGGGATGATCGAGGCGCAGCGGTCCTTCCGGCGGATCAAGGGCTGCAAGGAGATGAAGCCGCTCGTCGACGCCGTCCGCGCGGAGGTTGCGCGTCGGCTCGCCGAAGAGGAGGGATCAGGCTGCAGCCTGAACAGCTGTGGGACCGTCACCCAAATCACACGACTCGGGGCATCCTCCGAGCGGGGAGCCGACCCCGTTGCCGTCCAGCTGCTCGCCACCTTCACCAAGGAAAAAGCAGTGTCACACGAGACGGCCACGGTGCCAGCATCCATGATGCGTGCCCGCCGGGACAAGCACGACGATCTGGACGAGGAGTGGGTGAAGTTGATCCACCTACGCGACGAGCTGCGCAGCCAGGAGGACCGGACCAAGCAGTCGCCGTACGCACTGGCAATCTACGAGGACTCGAGGAAACGGGTGGTCGACCTGGTCGCCACCGACCCCATCTGGTCCCGAGAGGTCGACGCCGCCGCGGTCGAGCTCTCCGACGCCGCCGTGCCGGCCATCCAGGTGGGCCGATGCACCCGAGACCTCGCCCACTGGCGGGCGCTCTCCACTGCTGTTGCCACACACACGGTAGCCGCTGACTAGCATGTTTTGTCGGCGGTTCGATGTATATAGGGACAGTTTTGGGGGGCTCTCGGTCAGCCGCCTCGCTTGAAAGTCTTCCGAAGCTTCGTCGGCCACCGTGGAGGCTGTTCTGTTTTGGAGGCCTTGCGTTGCTTGCGGACATGGCGCCCTGCAGCCTTGTGTGGGTCGCCCAGTTCCTCACGCCGATGCACCTCACGGTCGGCTGCCAGCTCTGACGGTTGGGCACTTCCAGGAAAGTACATCTGGGCCCTCCTATCTCGAGCGGATGAGCTCATCCTACTTCGGAGGGACGTTGGCGCCGGCATCGGGGTGGCGTCGCTTGGGCCGCCGTGAGCCGGGGTGCCGCCGACCCGTGTCTCTCGCCATTTCAGTCCACTTCGCAACTGGCGTTCTCGGGCGTCGTTAGTTGGCTGAGAGATGGGGCGCGGCAAAACTAGAGTCGTCACACGCCCGCGTAGATCCCGAGCTTCCTGCCAAGTTGTGTACTTAGCTCGATTTCCTTGTGAATCGGGTTCAACAGGTCTGCGAGCGACCACTTCTTCGCTCGCGAGGCCTTGCGGGTCGCTGTCCGTAACAACGACACGTCCCGGGCGCTCTGTTTCGCCAGTTTCTTGACGAGGTGCTGCGCAGAGGCGGGCCAATGCTGACGAAGCAGATGGTGACGGAGACCGTCGAGGCCCGTCTCCAGCTGGTGCGCCGTCGACAGAGCAAGTGATCGGTCCGTTGAGCTTGTGAGCGTCGCTCTCTTGGTCTCCGCATGCTGCGCTTCGCTCAGGAACGGGAGCCACGACACGATGGTAGGAGCGAGGTCTTTCAGGGGTCTCCTGACACATCCGTGGGCGCCTGAGCAGGTCAAATGCTCACAAGCCTGCTTGGGACAACGACTCTTCCGCTTTCCGGTGCCGCGCGGGAGGGGTCGTCAAGGGGCGGCGCAGCCGAGGGCG
>JAJYWG010000290.1 GCA_021791615.1 Actinomycetes bacterium | reverse complement strand
GACCGGGGCGTGGTTCGCAGTCGAGCACGAAGGCGTCGTCCCCGACCTCATCACGACCGCGAAGGGGATGGCCGGGGGCATGCCGCTCGCCGCGGTGACTGGCCGTGCCGACCTCATGGACAAGGTGCATCCCGGCGGGCTCGGCGGCACGTACGGCGGCAACCCCGTTGCCTGCGCCGCGTCGCTGGCGGCCATCCAGACGATGCGCGACCTGGACCTCCCTGCTGCGGCTCGCCACATCGAGGCAAAGGCACGTCCCCGGCTCGAATCGATGGCGAAGCAGCACCCGGGGATCGCAGACGTGCGCGGGCGAGGGGCCATGCTGGCGATCGAGCTCGCCGAGCCCACGAGCCTCCGGCCTGACGCGGCCAGCGCACAGGCGGTCGCGCGTGCGTGCCACTCCCAGGGCGTGATCGTCCTGACGTGCGGGACGTGGGGCAACGTCATCCGGCTGCTGCCGCCGCTCGTGATCGGCGACGACCTCCTGGAAGAGGGACTCGACGTCCTCGGGGCCGCGATCGGCGACGTGCTGGGCTGACGACGAGCGGGCGGGCCTCACATCCTGCCGGCTTCGATGACGCGCCCGAGGAACCGCTTGGTGCGTTCGTCCCTCGGCTCGTCGAAGAGCTGCGATGGTGGCCCTTCCTCGACGATGACGCCGTCTTCGAGGAACACCACACGCGTCGCGATCTCCCGAGCGAACCCCATCTCGTGCGTCGCAAGGAGCATCGTCATGCCTGCCAGAGCCAGCTCCCGGATGACATCGAGGACTTCGCCGACGAGCTCGGGGTCGAGCGCGCTGGTCACCTCGTCGAGGAGCATGAGCTTCGGGTGGATCGCGAGGGCCCTGATGATCGCGACGCGCTGCTGCTGGCCGCCTGAGAGGCGCTCAGGGTAGTCGCGCGCCTTGTCGCCGAGGCCGAACCTCCGAAGGAGGGCCATTGCTTCCTCCTCGGCGTCGGCTGCGGGTACTCCGAGCGCCTTCACCGGCGCGAGCGTGATGTTGCGCAGCACGCGCAGGTGCGGGAAGAGGTTGAACGACTGGAAGACCATGCCCATCTGGCGCCGCACGAGGATCTCGTCCACGTCGGGGTGGGTGATGTCGTGGCCGAAGAACACGATCCGACCTGCGTCGATCGTCTCGAGGAGGTCGATGCAGCGCAGCAACGTGGACTTGCCAGAGCCCGAAGCGCCGATGAGGCAGATCACCTGATGGGTGTCGACGGCGAGGTCGATGCCCTTGAGGACGTGGTTCTGGCCGAAGGACTTGTGCACGCCTTCGATCCGGAGCGCGGTCCCAGCCGCCTGGGCGGCCACCGCCGGGAGCACCTCGGGAGCGCTCACGTCACCCCTGCGAGCCGCCGAGACCGGTCGCGCGCGATCAAGTGGTCGGTGAAGCGCGCGAGCGGGATGGTGAGCAGGAGGAACAGGATCGCCGCCACCGTGTAGCCCGAGTAGTTGAACACCGTGCTCGAGTAGATCTCAGCCGCGCGGTTCGCCTCGATGACCGCGCCCAGCACCGCGACGAGGGCGGTGTCCTTCTGCAGGCTCACGAATGTGTTCAAGAGCGGGGGGATGATCGTCCGCACTGCTTGGGGCAGCACGACGTGACGCATCGCAGTACGGGGGCGGAGCCCCAGCGATCGGGCCGACGCGATCTGGCTGTGCGGGACGGAATTGAATCCGGCGCGGTAGACCTCCGAGACGTACGCGCTGTAGCTGAGGACCAGCGCCACCACCCCGTAGACGAACGCCGACTGGCTCGACACCACGGGAAGGTAGAGGGCGGGCAGGCCGAACCCGATGGCCAGGATCACCAGGATCAGCGGAACCCCCCGGAAGAAGTCGACGTAGGCGATCGCGAGCCCGCGCAACGGGAACAGCAAGGGCGACTTCGATTGGCGGATGAGCGCGATCACGAGCGCCAGTGCGAGGATGAGCACCTCCCCGATCATGAACATCTCGATGTTGATCACGAGCCCCTCGCCGACGGAGTAGAAGCCCGCGTGCGGGTTTCCGAGGAACGCCTGCCACATGTCGTGGGCGTCGAAGTAGACCGAACGGACCTGGCGACTGCCCGGTGCGAGGAGGAACGCGACGACGATCCCTCCGACCACGACCAGGGTGCTCAGCGTCGACGCGATGATGGCCCCTCGTGCGGTGCGCAACAGGCGCTTCTTCCGCCGGCGGAACGGATCGGCGCCGAGCGTGTCCGCTGAGTCGGGGAGGCCTCGGCCGGAGACGGCGCCCGCGCCCGAGAACGAGACGGCCGAGCCGGCGAGCGGTGTGCTCGTCACGCCAGTTGCAGATCCCCTTTCGGCGGGCATCCCGAAGCGCTCAGGGCTTGATGACCGGGATCGACGTGTAGACGTGGAGGTACTTCTTGACCAACTTGCGCAGGACACCGCTCTTCTTCAGCTCGTGGATCGCCTTGTCGACGCACTTCACGAGCTTGTCCCCTTTCTGGAACAAGAGCCCGTAGTGCTGGCCCGAGGCGGGGAACTGCCCGACCACGACGGCGTGTGGGATCTCTGTTGTGGCGATGTACTGGGACGTCGGCGTGTCTGTGACGAAGGCGACGATCCGGTGGTCCTGGAGCGCGGACTTGACGTCGTTCAAGGTTGTGAACGTCTCGGGCCTGTGCGTGGGCTGGATGCGCGAGTTGATGTACTGGAGCGCCGTCGTCCCGATCTCCTCGCCGTAGACGTAGCTCTTGAGGGCCGCCGGGGTGTGGTGCTTGACGATGGGTGACCCTTTCAGCGCGACGAGCGCCTCGTCGTCTGTGTAGTAGCCGGTGCTGAACGTCACCGCCTTGGCCCGTGTCTTGGTCACCGAGATCTCGTTGATGTCGAAGTCGAAGTGCTTCGGGCCCGGCGCGTAGGACGCGTTGAATGTCTCGACCACCCACCTGACCTGCGATGGCTTGAAGCCCAGCTTCTTCGCGACGCCGTAGGCGACGGCGCTCTCGTAGCCCTTCTGGTCCGAAGGGCGGTTGTGCTCGAACCACGGCGGGTACGCAGGCGCGTCCGTCGCGATCGTGAGATGCCCCGGGGAGTAGAGGTACGGCTGGATCGCGGAGTACGAGCACGACCTGAGCGGAGCGGTGTTGCCCGGACCCTGGGCATCGGGGGAGGCGCCGCTCGCGGCGGCGAAGCTCCCGACCCCCATCCCGGCGCCGGCGACCAGGAGCGCTCCCGCGAGCGCGAGACGACGAAAGGTCATCCCACCACGCTATCCGGTTCCGGCCATACTGCTCGACTCGGAGTGGACCGCCTATGCCAGACCTGCAGAGGCCACCTGCTCGCTCACCGCGCCCATCAGCCAGCGCGCCGCATCGCTGCGGCTCCTGAACGCCACTGCACTCTCGGCAAGCACCACTCGGCCAGAGACGAGCACTTTCACTTGGTCCGCGATTCGGAGCGCGTCTCCCACGCGCTGCTCAACCATGAGAACCGCCTTCCCCATGTCGCGTAGGGGCGCGACGTTCTCCTCGAGCACTTCCCGAGCGATCTTCGGCGACAACCCCGCGGTCGGCTCGTCGAGCAAGACCACGTAGGGATCGACCATCAGGGCCCTTGCAAGAGCAAGCGTCTTGCGCTGACCTCCACTGAGCGCAGATGCAAGCTTATGCTTCGCGGCACCAAGCGCAGGAAACACGTCCATCCATCTAGCCATCCGCTGCATGCGCTCCGCACGGGACAGCAAGAAACCGCCCAACAGCAGATTATCCTGGACAGACATCTGCAGGAATACATCGTTATGCTGCGGCACGTAGGCAACGCCAACTCGAGCCATGCCAGCAGGGCCTTTTCCTCCCACCTTTCGCCCGAGCACTCTCACCTGTCCGTTGAGACGAGGTATGGCGCCGACGACCGCCTTTAGCACGGTGGACTTTCCGGCGCCGTTCGGGCCAACGAGCAGCACCACTTCCCCCTCCCGCACGGTGATGTCGACCGCTTCGACGATCGGCACCGTGGAATACCCCGCCGTCAGCCCTGATACCTCGAGCGCCACGCTCGCCGCGCCAGCCTCGGCGAGATTCACTTGCCTCGATCTCATCACATCTGGCTCATCCCGCGACATAGACCGCCTGCACCTCTTCGTCACCAAGCACGTCTTCTGCGCTTCCTTCCGCAATTACACGACCCTGGCTCATCGCAAGGACGCGATCGCACAGCACGGTGACCACACCCACGTTGTGCTCCACTAGAAGGAGGGCGAGGTTCCTCTCCCGAAGACGCACAAGGTGGCTCGATACCATCTCCACCATGTGCGGACTGAGACCCGCCATCGGTTCGTCGAGGATCAGCACCGTCGGCGCGCCCATCAGCGCCCGGGAAATCTCGACAAGGCGCCGCTGACCGCCGCTGAGCGCCCCTGCAAGTGTCCTCTCCCACTTCGACAACTCGAAGTCAGCCAAAAGCTCCCGCGCACGCGTGACCGCCCGCATCTCGATCTCCTGCCACTGTCGCCGGCCCAAGATCGACTTCCACCATGCGGTCTGATCTCGAAGCTCGCTTCCCACAAGGAGGTTCTCCATGACACTGAGACGCTGAAATTCGCTGGAAATCTGGAACGTACGCGCGAGCCCCAGACGGGCGCGCCCGTGGGGAGGCATCGATTCTATCCGCATGCCCCGCAACACCATCTCACCACTGTCCGCACGGAGTGAGCCACATACAAGGTTTCCGAGCGTGGACTTGCCTGCCCCGTTCGGCCCGATGAGCCCAAGAATCCTGCCGCGATCCAAGGTAAACGACACGCCGTCGACCGCACGGTTTCCACCGAACGATTTCACCATTGTCCTCACGGTCAGTTCGTGCCCACTCGCGCCGGCCGCAAAACTATGCGCACTGCTCATCGGATCATCTCTCCGCACCTACGAGCTCGCGCCCCGACTCGAATAACGGCGCCGAGGGCTCGTACACTTTGTGCCTTCGCTCAGGCAGGATCCCCTTGGGCCGCAGCGCCAAAAACCCGACAGTAAGGACCGCCGCGCAAATTGTCTGCAACGCCACGCCAAGCTCCGAAGCGCCGATAGTGGGCAAATACTCGAAAGCCTGTTGCAAGCCGACAATGATCAACGCGCCGACGACGACGCCCTCCAGGTTCGACGTTCCACCCACGATCACCACCGCGAAGAACCAGAACGTCTCGGTGTATCCCCATGCAGCTGGAGACCAGGTCGTCACGAAGTACGCGAGGATCCCCCCGGCCAGCGACGCCAGCACCCCCCCTATGACGAATGCCTTGAGCTGAAGCTTGAACGCGCCGTACCCGAGCGCCTCTGCGCCGCCCTCATGATCTCGCAGCGCCCGCAGTGCGCGCCCGAACGGACTCTCCGTCGTCGCACGGATGAGCCACCAGCATGCGAGGGTCACCGCCGCGACGGCGGCAACGAACGCCCACTCGTAGCCGGGGGTTGCAACTTTCGACCCGATGACCGGCTGCGGGATCAAAGAAATTCCGGCTGCGCCATTGAGAAAGCCAGGATCTGCCTGTACGAAGTAGACGGCGGCCAAGGTAATCGCCAGGAGAACGACTGCCTGCTGGTCCTGACGTACCCTTCGCAGCACGATCACGCCGATCACGCCGGAAAAGACCCCTCCGACCACGAGACTCAGAAGCACGGGGATGGGAAAGGGCAGTGACAGTGCAAACAGCGCATGCTGCTCGCCTTCAGCCAGCCGATATCTCCCGATAGCAAACAGTGCCACGGTGTAGGCGCCTAACGCTTCGCACATGATATAACCGAAATTGATGATTCCTGCCGTCCCGAACTGCAGGTTCAGGCCCCAGCCCGCAATGACGTACAAGAACACATACAGTACGCCGCTTGCAATGAACTCGCTCACTTGACCGTTCATTCGCGCCTGCTTTCCATTCTGCTGATTCAGCTTGACAGCACCGAGATCACGCCGAGGCGCGCACGAACAAGCCGCCTCGGCGAACCAAGAGGACGACCACAAGGATTCCGAGCGCAATGACGTCCTCGTAGGCCGAGCTGACCAAGGCAGACCCCAATGCGGCCACGAGACCGATAAGGACCGCCCCCCCGACCGCTCCACCCACCTTCCCAACGCCACCAACAATTGCAGCAGCGATGATCAGTGGAAAAAACAGCTCCCAGGAACTGTACGTGAAGCTTCCAACCTGAACCGCCTCCAGGACTCCTGCGACCGCGCACAACATTCCGGAAACGAACCACGTGACGCTCTGCACGATGTTCACGCGAACCCCACAGCTTTCCGCGAGCTCCAAGTTCGTCGCCGTCGCACGTGCAGCCCTTCCCCATTGGCTGAGGTGTAGGATGACACCGACGGTCAATACGACGACCACCGTGATGAGCAGTATCCAGAGCTGGTCCGTCGTGATCACCACCGAACCAAACCGGTGGGTACTCCCTGCGAGGGGAAATGAATTGAATGCCGGGCCAAACGTTCCGAGCACGGTCGCCTGTATCGCGAGCCCCAAAGCAAAGGTCACGATCATCATCACCCAAGCCGTCGCACCCCGATCGGACATCGGACGCACGACGATTGCTTCAACCATCACCGACGCAACACCCACGACGAAGCTGGCAACCAGCA
>JAJYWG010000402.1 GCA_021791615.1 Actinomycetes bacterium | reverse complement strand
AGCGGTACGAGCGGTACGAGCGGTACGAGCGGTACGAGCGGTACGAGCGGTACGAGCGGTACGAGCGGTACGAGCGGTACGAGCGGTACGAGCGGTACGAGCGGTACGAGCACATCCACTCCCGACGGTTCCGACATTTCGTTGAGCGAGACCGCTCCACCCACGGGGTCGTCTGCTGACGTTCGCGAGCTAGCGAGTCCGCAGCAATGAACAGACCTGCCCATTGCGCGACCGCGTTCGCTGCTGATGCCGAGCTGACGCCTCCTGTGCGCGTCGTCTGAGACCCACTCGAGTGGTGCCAGAGACAGGTCGCGTGGTTGCGAGCCAGGGATCGGCCCTGTCACCTCGGTGACGCGCTCCCCCGCTCACCGGGTACGGACCGAACGCCGCCGGTGGCCCCCGGCAGTGCGTACCCTCTGGTGGGTAGGCCTCGGCCTCCTGCTCCTCCAGCTCGCCGGCTTGCTCAACCAGAGTGCCTTCCTCTATCGGCACTTCGACCTCACGTCGGACTTCGCCCTGTTCGACCAGGCGTGGGTGGCGATCGCTCACGGTCACCTCGACCCGGAAGGCACCCTCTACCGGACTGCGCCCTTTCTCACCAACCATTTCGAGCTGATCACCTACCCACTCGCCCTGCTGTGGTTCCTCTTTCCCCACGGCATCACCCTGCTGGTGGTCCAGGACGTCGCCACCGTCGGGGCCGAAGCGGTGGCATTCGCCTGGGTGCTCGACCTCGTAGCACCGGGTGGAAGCGGCTCAAGTGCCACAACGGCCCGCCCAGTACCCACGCGCCTCCTCGTGCTGGCAGCAGGGGTGCTCGTCGTGCTTGTCGCCGATCCATGGATCTGGTGGGCCGACGCGTTCGACTTCCACCTGCAGGCACTTGCCACGCTCTTCGCCCTCCTCGCCGCCCGGGGCTTCTGGTCGAAGCGTGGCCGGCCCTGGATCTGGGTTGCCCTCACACTTGCGTGCGGCACCGTCGAGTCGATCGTCCTGGTCGGCCTGGCCATCGTCCTGCTCGTCGCCCGACGGGGACGACAGCGCGAAGGTGCAGCCTTGCTGGCCATCGGCGTGGCATGGGTCACCATCCTGAGCGGCCTCGGGCTCGACGCGGGAAGCCAGCTCTCGACCAACTACGGCTATCTGGCCCACGTGAAGCCGGGCGGTACGGTCACACTGAGCGCGGTCGTCGCCGGGGTGCTCGAGCACCCTTCGACGGCGTTCCGGACGATCGCTCACCGGTGGCGAGACGTCTGGCACATCGTCGCCGGGTCCAGCCTCCTCGGCGTGGCGACGGTGATCGGCTTACCCATCAGCGTCGTGATCGTGCTACCGAGCGTGCTCAACCACAGTCCGACCGTGATCTCGCCGATCGCCTCCTACCAAGAGCTGGCTGTCTTCCTGTTCGTCCCCGTCGGCTCGTTCGTCGCTCTGAGGTGGGTGCTGGCGCGACGTTCGACCTGGGTCGCGGTGGTGGGCGCACTCGTGGGAGCCGGGGCCCTCGCCCAGGTGCTCAACCTCTCCGTCCAGTTCGCCCCCGAGGCGAGAGCAGAGTTCGCCAAGATCCCGCCGGCCACCGCGTCGGTCCTCGCTGACGTCCTTGCCCGTACCCCGACCAATGCCGAGGTCGTCGCCTCCAACGGAGTCGTGGGCAGGTTTGCTGGCCGCCTCTGGGTGTACTCCTATCTGGGCACCTCGCCCGGGGGCAAGGTCGTCTTGGTGCGCGAGCCCGAGGTGCTGTTCGTCCTCGTCCCACGTCAGGGCTTCGTGGCGGCGACTGCCGCGCAGACGCTGCGACTGGCCCACTTCGTCGACGCTCACCTCGGTGCCGTCCAGATCGCGCACGCAGCCGGCGTCTACGCCTACCTCTGGCATCCCGGCCCGGGAGTCCGTTCGGTCACCCTGCCGAGCGGGCCGTAGCCAGGCAGACGAGCCGCTGCCCGACGACTCGGTTGACACGGTGGCGGTCGGACACCGCGTCCCCGGACAGCTGCGCCACCTGTCGGACATGGGCCACCTGCCGGACATGGGTGGTCCCGGCCCTCCCGTTCGGCACCGTATGCCACGGGGCTCCTGCCGGCTCAGGGGCGTTGGCCGGTTCGAGCCGCCTGCTGAGGTCGACGAGACCGCCGGCGGTAGGCAACCGCGTTGGCTGCCGCAAAGACGAGGAGGGCGGCGCCGGCCAGCAACCCAACGAGCAGGGCGTAGCCAGCCGAACCCGGTCCGCCTGGTCCTCCGGGTCCTCCGGGCCCAGGGACCGGTGGCGTCCCGGCGGGGAGGGCGACCTGGTCCGCCGCCGTTGGCGTGTAGAGCTCGGAGGAAGTGGGCAGCACCAGGGAGCCGGGCTCCCCGGGACCCTCGACGATCCCGCCGGTGACGAGCACCTGCCCGTTCGAGAGGGCTACGACCGCGGCGGCCGCCCGCGGCGTCGCCAGGGAACCAGCGCTCGTCCACGCGCCGGTTGCCGGGTCGTAGGCCTCGGCAGAGGCCAACGGCTGCCCGGCGTTCTCGCCACCCACCGCCAGCACCTCGCCGTCGGCCAGTGTGGCGACGCCCGGCAGGACGGGTGACACGGACAGCCCTCCGGTTGCCCGCCACGAGTTCGTCGCCGGGTCGTACCGGTCGGCGGCGTTCCCGTCTCCGACCACCAGCACGTCACCCCCGTGGAGGACGGCTGCCGATGCCAGCAGTCGTGGCACGCTCATGGTTCCGGCAGACGACCAACGGCCCGTCGTCGGGTCGTACCGCTCGGCCGTGGCCAGGGCACCTTGGGCGTCGAAGCCGCCCGCCACCAGCGCGCCACCGCCGGGCAACGGAGCGGCGGCAGCGAACACCCGGGGCTTCGCCAGCGAGGCCGTCTGCGACCAGCGACCAGTCGCCGGGTCGTAGATCTCGGCAGAGGCGAGTGGTCGGTGGCCGACGCCTTCGCCGCCGGCGACCAGCACGCGGCCATCGCCCAGGACGACCACCGAGGCGAACGCCCGGGCCGTGGCGAGCGAGCCGGCGGCCGACCACGAGCCGGTCCGCGGGTCGTAGACTTCAGCAGAGGCAAGCGGTCGGTGGTCCGTCCCGAGCCCACCGGCGACCAGCACGTCACCACCGGGCAGGCTGGCAGTCGCCGCCCCGACCCGCGCCACCGCGAGCGACCCGGTGGTCGTCCACGCGCCGGTCACCGGGTCGTAGACCTCGGCTGAGGACACCGCTTGGCCAGCCGAGCCGACACCTCCGGCGACCAGCACGTCACCACCGGGCAGGCTGGCCACCGCCCCGAAGCCGTGCCCGTCGGCCAACGAGCCCGTCGACAACCACGCCCCCTGCGGTGCGCCCCCTCCGAACGTGGCCGACGCACCGCTCGGGGCCACCTGGGCGACGGGGTCCTGCGGCGTGACGACCGCCCGGCGGGCAGGCGACGCGGGGCTTCCGGAGGCGGGACTTCCCGTCTCGGCGCCGCCGCCCGACCCCCCGGGTCCGCCAGCGGTCCCGCCGAGGAGCGGGGTGGCAACGAGGACCGCCCGTCCGACGCGGCGCACGTAGGCGACCACCTGGATGGGGCCGGCCGGAGCAACCTCGCCCGTCCCACCGACCCGACTGACCCGGTCGACGAGCACGGGAGCAGAGGGCCCGGTGGTCGCCCCGGCGTCGGGTCGGGCGGACAGGCCGCCGACGTCGCCGGTGGCAACCGACATCGAGCCGTTGTAGTCGAAGGTGATCGAGTAGCCGTCGGCTTCGAGCGTCACACCGCTGCCGGTGACCGAGAACCCGGTCTTTTGCAGCGTGAAGGAGGCCGAGGTCCCCTCCCACTGGTAGTCGCACGGGTAGGGGATCCACCCCTTGTAGTAGCAGGCTTGGGTGGCCACGTAGGAGGCCACCTCGACCGAGACGCTCCCCCAGATGAAGGCGCTGATGCCGCTAGTGGAGACCTTGATCGACACCGACGCCGACAGCGAGCCCCCGACCTCGAGGGCGGGGCCGATCTGGGCGCTGCCGGGCCCGAGGGACAGCGAGCCGTCGAACTCGAACTTGAAGGTGGTCGGCGAGGCGTCAAGCGTGATGCTGACCGGTCCGATGCTCAGGCCGCCAATGGTGATCTGCGACACCGACCCGGTGAAGTTGATGCTCGGCGGGGCCAGGCCGATGTTGGCGAGCACCGAGATCTGGATGCCTTCGACGCTCCCCTGGAACCCGAGGCCCAATCCCGCCGGGTAGGTGGTGCCCCCGAGGGTGGCGCCCTCGGGGGAGATGTAGAGCGACGCGTAGTCGACTTCGAGCAAGCTGGCCTGCCCGAAGTCCTTGAACGGCTCGAGCGCTGGTGTGCCCGAGTTTTTGGTGCCGATGGCGAGGTCGAGGAGGAACGGGTCGAAGTTGAAGGCGAAGGTGATCGG
Organism: Actinomycetes bacterium; assembly: GCA_021791615.1. Next base: position 2,209 of record JAJYWG010000402.1, on the reverse strand, counting down.
CGCACCCTCGAGGTAGCCGATGGTGGTCGCCACGTTGCTCGGCAAGGCGGTGACCGTGCCGTAGAGGCCGACGTTGGGCAGCGGGACGCCGTCGCCGAAGCTGATCCCTCCCTCGAGGCCCGCGCACTTGATGGTGAGCCCGCTGATCCCAAAGGCGCCCTGCCACCCCGTCGACGGGCCGCTGCAGCCCCCGAACGACAGGCTCACGTTGATCCCCGTGTCGCTCACAGTCAGCTCGCCGGTCAGCTGGTGCGACGACGGCGACCCGATCGAGCCGGGCGAAGCAACGTCGAGGGTGGCGGTCATGCCCACCGAGAAGGTCGGCCCGGCCGGGCTCAGCTCCACCTGGAGGAAGCCCGAGTCGAGCACGAGCGAGCTGCCGGCGCTCGAGAACACGGTGAGCCCCGAGCCGAGCGAGATCGAGATCCGGAGCAGGTAGGTGTCCGTCTGGAAGTCGGCGGTGCCCACGGCGACGAGACCGGACCCCGACGGCACGTCGATGCCGATGGCCGACAGGCCCGAGGTGACCGAGCCGGGCAGGGAGATGGACAGGGCGAAGTCGAGACCCTGGCTCAGGTCGATCGTCCCGAGAGCGGGATCACCGGTCTGGAACCCGGGCACGGCGGCGCTCGCGTAGTAGAGGTAGGCGGTGTCGCCGCTCGAGCCGAGCCACTGTGACAGGTTGGCCTCGGTGCCCACCACGAACGTCCCGCCCGAACCGATCTGCAAGGTGGCGTTCTGGACGAGGGACCCGCCCCCGGGCATCTGGACGGTGAGCACGAGCCGGGCGGCGACCTGGTAGGAGCCCTGGGACTCGCTGAGGGTGAACGTCGGCGCACCGAGCTCGACCGCACCACCGGCGAAACTGGCAGACAGCTGGCTCAAGGTGGCCGACAGCGAGAAGCTCCCGGCGGTGAGGTCGAAGCAGCCACTCGCCGAGGCCGAGCCGGAAAAGCCGGAGAGGGAGATGCCGAGTGATCCGGTGACGGCAAGCCACAGGTCTCCCGCCGCGGCGACGGTGCACCCCGACGGTGGCGTCGCGTCTCCGAGCTGGACCGAGTCGACGGCGAGCGACACGCCGCCGACCGACAGGGCGAACAGTGGGTTGGCGCCGACGCCGGTGGCCGACAACGAGAAGGTGACCACTCCGCTGCTGTCGCTGATGGTCCCCGACAGCGCGGCGTCGATGGTCACCGACGGCGCCGGCTGCCATGCCTGTGCCTGGGCAGCAGCCACCGTCAGGCTCCAGGTGTCGAGGGAGGAGAGCGTCCCGTCGAGCGATAGGGAGCCGAGGCCGTCGACCGACAAGGTGCCGGTGACGGCGAGCCCAGACGTGCCGAGCGAGAGCCCGACGTCGGTGAGGGTGACCGGGACCCCGGGGAACGGGGTGAACGGCCCGGCGATAGGGCCGGGCGTGCAGGAGGAGCCCGACGGCTGGCAGGTCGTCACGTCCGCGGTCACCACGCCCTGGGCGCTCCGCGAGATGGTGCCCCTGAGGCCGACGGCGGTGCCGAAGACGACGAGGCCGCTGACGGTTGCCGTGCCCGAGAAGGACCCGTCGGTAAGCCCGATGTCGACGTCGAGGGCGACGGTGGCCGGTGCCTGCCCGGGGACGGGGACCACCCCCGAGACGGCAAGCGACAGCGTTCCCGACGAGAAGGACAGGGTGGCACCGGTCAGGGCGGCCCCGTCAGGAAGCGTAAGGAAAGGGAAACCGGGCGGGGCGTGGAGGTCGGCGGTGAAGGAGGGCGACGACCCCGGGTCCCAGCTCCCGCTGAAGGTGATCGTCCCCCCCGGGGGCAGCGTGAACCCCGCTGCCTCGAGGGCCGAGGCGACCCCTGCCGAGGGGACGAGCACGGCGTCTCCGTTGAACCCCTTTGCCAACGCCACCGTGCCGATCGCCGTGTCGCCGGTGTCGAAGGTAGCGACTGGCGCCGACGAGTAGGCAAAGAACCCGGTGAGGGGGATGCCGAGCTGGGAGAGGTCGATGCCGGCCACTGCCACGACCAAGGCACCGTCGTCGTCGGAGACGGTGACGGTGAGCGGCGACGAGCTGAGGGTGGGGATGGAGGCGCTGGCCGAACCGTCGACGGCGATGCCGGTCCCGACGCCCCCGGTCACCGACAGGCTGGTGAGGGTGACGGTGATCCCGCTCGCCACCGGCACGGTCAGCGACGATCCGGCCGGGTCGAGGTGGAACGAGACGCCC
>JAJYWG010000437.1 GCA_021791615.1 Actinomycetes bacterium | reverse complement strand
AGGTGGTGGACCCCGCTATCAAAGTACCTATTGACCATCGGCATTCGTCATCGAATCCGGCAGATTCGGCTCTTGCATCTCATCGCCTACCGCTCCTCACTTGAGCGTGGTAGGCGCCCTGTCAGGGTCGGCAAGGAGCACGGACTGATTGCACACGAGCGGCGACTCTCCGGAAGAGAGCCCAGCTTCGACAGGTAAGACCAGTAGTGCCTCACGGCATCGACGCTCACGGTCACAGATCTTGGGCTGAAACGACGAAGGACAATGCGAGGACAAGCTGCGACTGCGTGACGCGAGCGATAAGCCGGGCGTCGCCGTCGATCAGGTCGGTTTCGACCACAATGATCCTGCGTCCTCGCTGGAGGGGCCGCGAGGCGGCATCGACATGGCCCGCGGTGACAGCGCGCAGTAAGTTGGTCTTCGACTCGATCGTGGTGGTGGATGCGCCATCGGGAACGTTGAGGTAGGCGCACAGCGCCCCGGTCGTGTCAGCAAGCGCCATGAGCGCACCGCCGTGGAGGACGCCTCCGGCGGTACAGAGCCGCTCGTGCCAGTGGACGCGTGCGCGGACCTCGTCGGGGCTCGCCGCCACCAGTTCTACGCCGAGGGTCTGTGCGAATGGCATCAGCGTCGACAGGTCGATGGGGCTGTCGGTCATGTGGACGACCCCGGTCGGTCCTGGGCGAGGCGCCGCAGAAGATGGGCGCTCTCCGCGTCGGCGGGCAGAAAGGTCTCGATGGCGAGGTCGGCGGAGGTGACCTCGATGGGGGCGCCAAGGGTGGTGATGACCGAGAACAGCCGCACTCCGCCCAGGCGGGTGGCAAGCTCGAAGCTCCCGAGCAGCGGGCCGCTCGGCCCGGGGTCCCCGGCGGCGTCGAGATCGGGCAGGTAGCCCTCGAGCTCGTCGAGGAGGCTTGCCAGCTCCTCGTCTGCACCGTCGAGGGACGTGCGCCGCAGTCGCCGGAAGAAGGCGAGGTTGCACGCCGGCGAGGGAACCGAGATGCACGGCAGACCACGAGGGTGGAAGGCGAGGCGCAACACGTTGACCGGCGGCTCGAGTAGGGCGGGGTCGATCCCGTCGGTGAGCAGACCAGCCGCGCCGTTGGCCGCCAGCAGGTTCCAGGTGCGGTCCACCACCAGGGCCGGGTTCGGCTCGAGCCCGGCAAGCATGAGCCCGAGCGCATGGCGCAGCGCCTCCATGTCGGGGTGGTCGTAGGGGCGCTCGGGATGCTCGGGGGCGTAGCCGGCGGCGAGGAAGAGCCGGTTGCGTTCGCGGAGCGGCATGTCGAGACGGATGGCCAGATGGGCGAGCAAGTCCCGGCTGGCCTTTGCCCGGCCGGTCTCGACGAAGCTCAGATGCCGGGTGGACACCCCTGCCGCCAGCGCCAGATCGAGCTGGCTGAGCCGACGGCGAAGCCGCCAGGACCGCAGAAGCTCCCCGGAGGTCTGCGTACCCTGGCCGATGACCGCGGTGTCGGACATGGGACGACCATAGAAGCCCGCCCGTCGGGGCTCCATTACCTGGGAGGTAATCGCCTCCGCTACCCGCACCGGCGCACGCTGGAGAAGTGAGCAGACCCCGACCGCATGCCCCTGCCCCTGCAACCAGCGTCGCCACTCAAGCCCGGACGTCCACGCGAAGTGCTATCGGCTTCTGGTCGGCGGCAGCCACCTACCTCGTGCTGCTCGCCGGCACCAACATTCCGACCCCCCTCTACGGCCACTACGCGTCGGCGTTCGGGTTCGGGCCGGCAACGCTCACCGCCGTGTTCGCTGTCTACGTCGCAGCGCTCGTGCCCTCCTTGTTGTTCGTCGGACCGCTCTCCGACGCCATCGGCCGCCGGATGATCCTGATACCCGCGATCGCCCTTGGCGTCGTGGGCGCCGCGCTATTCGCCGGCGCCCAGAGCACCGGTTGGCTGTACACCGCCCGCCTGGTCCAAGGGCTCGCCATCGGCGCTGCTTCGGGAGCGATCACGGCCCTCATCGTCGAGCGCGAGCCAAACGCCGACCGGGGCCGAGCAGCGATGGTGGCGGCCATCGCCGCGGTCGTCGGCGTTGGGTCGGGCCCGCTCCTCGGAGGTCTTGTGGCGCAGTATCTGCCCGCCCCCACCGTGCTCCCCTACCTGGTCGAGATCACCCTTCTCCTCTGCGCAGGAGTGGCCACCGCCCTCCTCCCCGAACCCAACAACCGGACCCCCTACCAGCCGCGGCGCCCCTCCATTCCCGAGGGCATCAGGTCGACGTTCGCCGTATCAGGGGCGACCTCGTTCGTCACCTGGGCCGTGACCGCCATCTTCCTCACCCTCGTCCCCTCCTACGCCGCCGTCCTCACCAAATCGGCCAACCTCGCCCTCGAAGGGGCGATCGTGGCCGTCCTCTTCGCCGCCTCGGCGCTCACCGAGCGACTCAGCTTCGGAAACGACCCGCTCGCCCTCCAACGCGTCGGGCTCGCCGCCCTCGTTGTCGGCGTTGGCCTCCTCTGCTGGGCCGGCGTGGCGGGATCGGTCTGGCTCCTCCTTGCCGCCAGCGTCGTCGCCGGGATCGGCCAAGGCACGGCCTTCCTCGGCGCCATGACCGAGATCAACACGATCGCCCCACCGGAGCGCCACGCCGAGGTGCTCTCGGGCTTCTATGTCGTCACCTACCTCGGGACCGGTATCCCCGTCCTCGGTGTGGGCTTCCTCGCTACCTCCATTGGGCTTCTGTCCGCCGTCGAATGGTTCTCCGCTGGCGCGGCCGCGGCTGCCATCGCGCTGCTCGGCGCACTCCTCCGGCAGCCATCTCGTGTTCCTGCCACTAAGGATCGCCCTGAAGCACCCCCCGGCCAACGGTCGATATCGATGGACCACGAGGCTGCCGGAGTCACCAATTTCCCGGCTGCCCGATGAACACCGACCGCCTTGTCGCCGCCTACGACGACCTCCTGACCGCCGCGGCGCTCCTTGACCTGGCCAGCCTGGCCGCACCACAGCGAGACGAAGCCGAATGGCTCATCGCCCACTTGATCCTGAGCGACCCTATCCTCATCGCCGCCGCCGGCCACCTGCTCGAAGGAGCCGACACCGTCGTCGTCGACAACCGCCACGCCATGGACGACGACGCCATCACGACGGTGCTCGCGTCCCTCTCCCACGACGACCGCATCCAAGCCATTAAGCACAACGGCAGCGAGCTAATCGATAGGCACCGCCGGATCCCTGAGACCGCCTCCACCACGACCGTCGCGCTCCACCTCCACGACCGACACGGCCAGCTCACCCACCAAGGCACCACCACCTGGGCCGACCTCCTCACGGCACGAGCGAACCAGCACCTCCCCGGCCACGCCCGCACGCTGCGACGAATCGCCGATCCCGGTGCGTGACAGCCATCGCGGCCAACCGGCGTCTCGGTCGACCGATCCGAACCTGAACGGGGCCGCCCCAGACACCCAAGAATGGTCGGATGGCCCAGCTTGCTTGTCCGCCAGATCGGAAAAGCTCACGCTGACCGGCGCGCTTGACCGCCGTCAGCATCGTCAACTGCCGAGAGCCAGATCTCCGACCGACGTCGCCGACATCCGGGAATTGGTAACCGCCCTGTCGATAGTCACCCGACGCCGGGACCGCCTCCAGAGATCGGAGCCAGCCAGTCGAGCGCGTCGGTATACAGGCGGTCGTCGCGCGCGCCGTCCAGGTGCGACATCCCCTGGTACGTCGTGGCTCGAGGGCGTCGGCGACCTCGGGAGAAGCCAGCCGGAAGTAGCGGTGACGCCCGGAGGACTCGACGGTGACGAGACCCCTCGACGAGGCGTCCGAGGTGGCCCGACGCCGTCGAGGGTGCCACCTTGGCTTCGACGGCCAACGTGGTGGCGGCGAGCGCCCGACCGTCCGCCAGCGCCATGAGCACGGCCGCCCGGGCCGGCCCGCCCATGAGTGCAGCCACCGAGGCGATGTCGGCGTCCCCGGGCACACCCTGACCCTACCGTCGGCACACTTCGGGCTTCCCCAAAACATTGGGATACCACCATGGCCGCCAGTCCGACACGGCAGCCAGCGACCCGGCGTCGACCCGCCACGGCGCCCGGTCGACGACCTGGCCGCTGGTTGCCATCTACGCCGGCTACTTCATGGTCATCTTGGACACGACGGTGGTCAACGTCGCCCTGCCCGCCCTGTCCCGCGGTCTGCACACCTCGACCACCGGGTTGCAGTGGGTCGTCGATGGCTACAGCCCGGCGTTCGCCGCCCTGCTGCTCTCCGGTGGAGCCCTCGTCGACCGCCGCGGCGCCAAGGCGGTCTTCTGCACCGGCCTCGGGGTCTTCACGCTCTGCTCGGCCGTCACCGGCACAACCACCTGGACGGCGATGCTCATCGCAGCGCGCGGCGCAGGGCATCGGTGCGGCACTTGCCGTGCCCGCCTCCCTCTCTCTCCTCCAGGCGATCTACGCCGACCAGCGAGCGAGGCGGCGCGCCTTTGGCATCTGGGGCGGCGTCGCAGGTATCGCGGCCGGTGCCGGGCCCGTCCTCGGGGGAGCGCTCGTCTCGGCGGCCGGGTGGCGCAGCGTGTTCTTCGTGAACGTCCCCGTCGGCATCGCCGGCCTCCTCCTCGCCGTCAGGGTCCTGCCCTGGGTGGCACGCCGGCCCACGGTGTCGACCCAGCCGGCCAAGCCGCCGCCTGCGTGGCGTTGAGCGGGCTCACCGTCGCCTTCATCGACGCGGGGCCGCCGGCTGGGCCTCTCCTGCGGTCCTCGGCGGCCTGGTCGCCTTCCTCGTCGCCGGTGCCGCCTTCGTCCTCGTCGAGCACCGGGTGGCACGCCCCATGCTGCCCCTCGAGATGTTCGCCTCCCGCCAGCTCTCGGCTGCCACCACCGTCGGCCTGCTGCTCAACCTCGGCTTCTACGGCGAGCTGTTCGTCATGAGCCTCTACCTCCAACAGCACCTCGGCCTCAGCCCGCTGCTCGCCGGGGTCGCCCTCCTCCCCCAGATGGCGATGGCCGTCGTCGGCTCCACGGCATCAGGGCTCGTCATGGCCCGCAGTGGCCCACGCCTGCCCATGCTCGCCGGCCTCCTCCTCGGCGCAGCCGGCCTGTTCGGCCTCACCGCGCCCGGTCCCCACGGCCCCTACGCCGTCCTCGTCGCCCCCTTCCTCGCCGTCGTGCTCGGGACGTCCTTCACCATGCCGGCCGCGAACGCCGCGGTCATGGAAGCCGCCCCCACCGAGCGCGCCGGGCTCGCGTCGGGCACCCTCGGGGTCGCCGTCCTCGGAACCCTCGTCGCCCGCCAACAGCACTTCGTCGCCGGCTTGCACCTCAACATGGCCATCGCCGGCGTCGCCATCCTCCTTGGCGCGAGCCTGAGCATCTGGCGCATCTGAGGTGAGAGCCGCAAAACGGCACTTCAGCGAGTGCTGACATACCCGAAGGTGTGAAGACATACGGCGCCGAGAGGAAGCAAACCCCTCGTCAGCGCCCCGTCTGGCGTCGCGCGTACCACTGTTCGCGTGCCGCCTCGACCGCCTTCCAGTTGACCTCCGCCCACTCCGCGAGCGCTGCGAGCGGCTGGTCGAGGGACCGGCCGAGGTCGGTCAGCTCGTAGAGGGTCGTGGTCTCGACCCGACCTCCATCCAGCCTTCGCGTGATCAGGCCGTCTCGCTCGGCGCGCCGCAGCGTCTCCGTCAAGACCTTGTAGGAGATGCCGTCCAACGCGTCATGGAGATCCTGGTAGCGACGGCCGCCCTCGCCGAGTTGCTCAATTATGGGCAGGCACCAGCGGGCACCTACCAGCGCCAAGAAGCGCCCAGCGAAGATCGCACCAACATCGTGCCCGCGCGGATGATTATGGACGACCAACTGATCTCACCATCACTCGTCCGCAGGCCCTGCCATCCACGCGGTCCACAAACGCGCCGCTGACGGCCAGGGCAATTGCAAAGGCACCGGCGGCGAGGATCATGTCGATCCGAAACCCACCGAGGAACCCGCTTCCTCCTGCCACGAAGCTCCCCAGCAAGGCGACGCCGACCATGCCGCCGAGCTGTCGGGCAGCGTTCAGGGAGCCAGAGGCCACGCCGCCACGTCCTTCTCCTGCAGTCTCGATGACTGCGGCGGTTGCCGGCATCATGGTGAAGGCGATCCCGAACCCAGCAAGCGTCACCGACGGCAGGAGCAACCAGTACGGGGTGCGTAGTCCCGCCAACGCGAGGCTCAGCAGTCCCACACTGCCTATCCCGAGGCCGACGAGCATCGGACGGCGCGGTCCCCTACCAGCCATGACACGCCCGGAAAGGACAGAGCCGAGCATCGTGGCAGCCATCTGCGGCGCCAACACGAAGCCAGCGGTAAGGGCCGAGAGACCCCGCTCCTGCTGCAAATAGAGGCTCATCACGAACAACTCGCCGAAGAAGCCGAGATTGCAGAGAAAGCCAACGACCGTCGCTGCCGAAAACGTCGAGGAGGAGAACAGTGCCAGCGGAAGCATCGGCGGCCGCGCACGTCGTTCCACGACGATGAACAGTGCCGTCCCCGCAAGGAAGGTGGCGAGGCAGACGAGGACCGTCGTCGAGCTCCAGCCTTTGACGCCTGCATCGATCAGCCCGATCGCGAGGGCCGCAG
>JAJYWG010000237.1 GCA_021791615.1 Actinomycetes bacterium | reverse complement strand
CGTAGGCGGCGTGCCGGTCGAGCCCCTGGCGCCGGTGCTATGGGGCACTCAGTTATTGGAACTGTAGGAGTAGCTGTGGGTGGGGGGTCCGGGGGGAGGGGTGGATAACTGTGGACTCTGTGGATGATCGCTCTGGCGCCGGCTGTAGTCGGCGGCGTACGTCGTCCAGTCACCGCTCGAGATCCGCTGCCACTCGACTGCGACCTTGATGTGCACGCCGAGCAGCCGAGCAATCACGGCCGCCGGAAGCTCGGTGGCGAGCTGCAGCAGTGCCGCAGAACGAGCGGGGCCTGCCTGGATCCCGAGCGCCCGCAGCCGTTCGGTCAGCCGGCTTGCACTGATCGGGCGCCCCGGCTGGCCACCTGGGAACAGCCACCGCGACGTGCCCCGGTCGCCGAGCGTCGCGTGTCCGCTGCGTGTGGCCACCAGATCGACCACCATCGCGGCAAGCGGTTCAGGGACGGCCAGGGGCCGAGCGCCGAGTCGCAACCGGACACTCTCGTCGTCCACGATGACGTGGTCGATGGTGAGGCGGGAGACGCCGGCGGCGCGCTGGGCGTAGAGCAGGACGAGGAGCCCTGCGACTCGGTCGGAGGGGTCCACGGCGTCGTCGGTCAACAACCACCGTGCCTGTCGCCAACGCTGCTCGCTGTCCACTGCACCACTCGGGCCGCTCCAGCGCTCGGCGGGAAGCTCGAGGGCGGTGAGCTTCTCTCTCGCGGCCCAGCGCACGAAGTGACCGGCGGTGCGCCGCCGGGTGACCCCGTCGGAGGCGAGCCACGCCTCGAGATGTCCTTGGTCGGCCGTGGCCAACGTGAGACCCCGACCGGCCAGCCAGTCGAGCAGGGCGAGCGCAGCACGCAGATGGCGCTTGACGATCTGGGCCTGGGCATAGGTCGTGTCGGCGCCCTGGTTGCGTCTGCGGAGGCGACGCAGCAGGTGCCAGACGCCATAGCGACGCAAGAGCTCCTGCTCGCCGGGTTCGGTTCGCTCCGTGATGACGCCGGTCACCCACCGTTCGAGGCGCGCCATCTGCTCGTCGCGATGGGGCAGTGCCCCGGTCGTCACGAGAACGGCACGCAAATGCTCGGTGACCTTGGTCGCCGGGAGCCCGTCGAGGCTCTCGTGTGCGACGGCAAGCGCGCCGGAGCCGAGCGCGCCGAGCACCCTGGACACGTCCCCGCGCTTGAGCCAACTGAGCACCGAGTTGGGTCGCTCGGCGGCGAGGCTGTCGCAGAGAGTGACGAGCTCGGGTCGGATCGCTCCGTCGGGCCCGCCAAGGAGCGTCTCGAGCCGCTGACGCAAGAGACACCGGGCGCAGGCGCCACCATCGAGCACGACCGCTTCCCCACAGCGCGAACAGCTCTTCCAAAAGGACGGCTCGGGTCGCGTGCACGACCCGCAGAGTGGGTGGTTGCTGGTGCCACCTCGCACCGGGAGGAGTTCGCCGCAGCCCGAGCAGGGCGCCCAGCGCCTCTGGCAGGCGCGGCACCACGCTTCACCGGTGATCTTGGAGATTCCGATCTCCGACGCGCGACCGCAGATTGCACACGTCCCGTGCGTGCGTGGTCGGCACGTCTCGCAGCGCGGGCCCACATCGGTGCGCACGCTGACCGGGCGACGTCGCCCGCAACCCACGCAGACCTCGTGGTTCGCCGGATCCTTCATGAAGCAGTTGGCGCAGACCGGACGCCCCTGCTTGTCCCGGGTCACCGGGTCTCGTCGCTTGGCGCAACGTCCGCAGGGAACCGCCCGCAGCCTGGCCTCGCAGCCGCGACAGATGCGCAGACCGTCCCGGAGCTTTGACAGGCGGACCACGCGGGTGCAGTGCGGACAGGGCGGAGGGACGACCCCTCTCGTTCCCGCGGCGCAGAGCGCGTCGACGAGGCGAAGCACCGACGGCACCGGGGATTGGGCACCTGTCCCGGTGAGCAAGCTCGGGCGGTCCTCGATGACCCATGCCAGCTGGCGTCGTTGGCCGGCGCGGGTGGTGACCGCATCCAGCGCCGCGACGATCGTCGATTCGTCGAGACTCGGATCGATGCCTCGCACGACGCGGCTCACGATCGCGACGGGATCCTCACCGTCCGGCGGGCAGGCGTGACAGCGCGGCTCGCCATGACGGTCAATGGAGTGCACCGGCCGAACGGCGCCGCACGAAGCACACGGCCGCCGTGGGCGTCCGCAACCGGCGCAGAACCAGTCGGCACCGCGTCGCTGGAAGCTGCGCAGCGCTCTTTGACAACCGGCGCAGCGCGGAGGAGAGATCGTCTGCGCCCCGGCTTGACACAGGGCGACGAGGAGGTCTCCGACGATACGCGGCGCGGGTGATCTGCCGTCGACGAGGATCTCTGGGCGCTCGAGGAGGAAGTCGGCGAGCCGACGCCGGGCAGGTCGGCGTGTGCTGAGGGTGACGACGACGGCCTCGACCACCGCTCGGTCGAGCGCTGGCTCGTGGGCGCAGACGAGGTCGACGACCGTTGCGAGCGGATCGGCGAACGCTGCCGGCGTCGCTTCCGTCAACGATCCGGACCTCGGCTGATGCGTGCACGCTTGGGACGCAGCGCGCCGATGCCTTGGTCGGCACCCATTGCCTTGGCCCTCTTCGTGGCCACGACCTCGACCGGCTCGATCAGCTCGTCCAGGGTGCACTCCAAGATGTCCAACAGTGCAACCAGGATCTTGAGACTCAATCGTTCCGGCCGCTCGACCACCAGTCGGTAGGCCTGGCTCGGCGACAACGTGATGCCTCGCTCGGCCAGCGGGCCGAGGAGGTCGGTGGTGGCGAACAGGCCTCGCTGTGCCATCACCTGGCGCAGGTGCCAGCGGTAGTCGAGCTTTGGGGCCATCAGTCGCTCCTTTGCTGCGAGGCGTCATCGCCGAGCGCTGGCGAGAGCGCCCGACGCAAGGCGGTGTTCATGAAGTCGTCGCTCACGTGGGTGTAAATGGCCGTCGAGGTGTCGCACTCGTGGCCGACCTGGACCTGGAGGAAGCGCCGATCGGCCCCATCTTCGGTCAGGTGCGTGACGTAGGAGTGCCGGAGCGAGTGTGGCACCAGCGCCGTGGGCAGCCCGAGGGCGTCGCGGTAGGCGACGAAGCGGGCGTTGATCTCCGACGGCTTGACACGACCTCCGCGTTCGGTCACGAACATGGCGGGGTGGTCGATGGCCCCGAAGAGCGGCCGGACGTGCTCGAGGTAGTCGGCCACCGCCTCGACCGCCCATGCCATGACCGACGCCACCGAGCGCCGCCGGGGCGGCTGGCCGCGTTTGGCCTTGCCGTAACGGACGGCGAGCATCCCGTGACGGCCGAACTCGGGAGCCGCCGGGTTGCGTCCCCAGTCGACGAGGTCGAGCTTGGACGTCTCGGTGCGTCGGAGCCCCCAGCCGTACATGACCTTGAACAAGGTCGCGTCCCGGAAGGCGCTGAGTGCGCCCTTGTGCTTGGACCCCGCGGCGACCTCGACCCTGTCGTCGGCGTAGTCGAAGAACGCCTGGAGCTCCTCGCGGCTAAAGGGGCGAGCTTCAGGGCGGCCCTCGTAGTCGGAGAGGTGGCTGACCGTGTTCCACTCGTGGAATATCGCGACGGGGTGCCCACCGGGACCGAAGGCCTCCTCGCACGCGGCCACCCAGCCGTAGCGGGCGTCGATGAGGTACTCGGTGAAGAGTCGGAGGTCGACCTGGTAGCTGCGGACGGTCGACAGCGCTAGGTGGCGCTCGGACGTAAGGGTGAGCATCCATTCCTCGACGTGCGCCGGGCGCCAGTTCCACGGGTAGTCGTTGGTCGCCGCTGCGAAGCGACGCACCAGCTGCTCGCGTCCTTCGATCGTCTCCTCGCGCAGTCCCCGAGCCAGCTGCTGCGCGCGCCAACCCCGCAGCATGGCGTCGAACATCGTGTCTTCGGGGCGCAGCTGCGCGACTCCGGAGACGAGCTCCAGCTGTGCAGAACCTGCGAGATCTCCGCGTGCCACCCCGACCACCCTCCTCCGTTTGAGGACAGGATCGTGCATCAGACGGGTTCAGACCGCAACTCTCCAGATGAAGCCCTGTGAAGAACTGGGACACCATCGACATTCAGCACGGTTCGTGACCAGCTGGTCCCGCGTTGGACGCAATTCCTGAGGGTTGTCGTACACCGTCGTCGTCCGGGGATCGGCATGACGGGCAGCGAGCTGGACGTCACGGAGGGGCACCGGGACCCGGTGTCGTCGTGCGAGGACACGCCGGGGAGCTCGAGGAGCGGCGGAGGAAGGCAGGGTGACCAGGCAGCGCCGGCCCTACCCAAGGTTTACCTGTTGCGCTCAAGTGAATATGTGCTAGAGTGAATGCCGTGGAGGTCGAGTGGCACCCCCTCTTCAGGAGATGGTTCGTAGATCTCTGCAGAGCAACAGAGGAGGTCGCTGGGGATGTCATGGCACTGCTCACTGCCCTCGAGCAGTCCGGAACTGCTCTCGGAGATCCAGAGTCTCACCCGGTCGTCACGTCGCCCTCCAGGCTCCGAGCGCTTCGCCGAACTCCACCAACGAAAGAGACGCCCTACGCAACGACGCCGCCCATGATCCGAGTGCTCTACGGCTTCGTGACAGACAGCGCCCAGCTCAGGGCGGTAGCCCTTCTCGGGGGCGACAAGACGGAACTTGGCAGTCGGTGGTACCCGCCGAATGTCGCAGAAGCGGAGAGACGGCTCGTCACTCTGAGCGGCCGGAGGGGTTGGTCGATACGCAAGCTGCACATCCCGACATAGGAGACAGAACTATGGCTAAAGGACATATCCCGGTCGATACCGCCCGAGTGGATGAAACCGAGATCTCCGACGCGGACTACGCGGGCACGAGCACTTCGCAGAGTGAGCTCCGAGCAGAGTTGCTCACCCGGCCAGCCGCCTGTGCTCGCTACGAGGAGTCGCTTGCGGAAATCCGCGTCCACCAGGCGACCCTCGCTCAGGTGAGGCGGGCCAGGGCGTTCGCCCAAGCGGCCATCGCCGAGCTCACTGGCATGAACCAGTCGGAGGTGTCCAAGCTCGAGCGACGTTCGGACATGTTCATCTCGACGCTCCGCAAGTTCATCCAGGCGACCGGCGGCGAGCTCCATCTCGTCGCGAACTACCCCGAGGGAAGCGTCGAGCTCCAACTCCCATGGGGTTCAACCAGTAGCGAGGAAGACGACCCCCTGCCGATAGACGTTCGCGTGAGTGAACCTGCCTAGAGCCCGCCATGAGCGAAGAAACGACGGGACCTCACGAGAGGATCGGGTTCCTCGCTGGGTACGAGCGGTTCCAGGGTGTCCTCAAACACCCACCGCGAATCGTCGACACGACACAGGTCTGCAACGAACTGAAGTCGAGGGTCCGACTTGGACTCCCCCTCGGCGGAGCAATTACCCGAGAGAGCGTCCGCCGTGCGCCGGTCCTCGCTGCTCGCCATGTGTTCGACGAGATGTATCGCGACGACGGCTTCGGCCATGCCAACAAGTTCGAGAAGCTTGCCGAACAATCGGCCTTGGAAGGATGGCCGACCGAGGCCGCACACTTCCAGGCCGTCTTCGAAACCACCATGCTTCCCTTGATCCGCTTCGTTGCGGTGGGGGAGCTCTTCGAGGGTCATGCCGTCGTGGCCTCGGTCGGGAACCGAAAAGATGTACCAACTGCTCGACTCGCTCTCCTCGTGGCTACGACTCGACCGGTCGTCCTGTCGGCCGATAGCCACCTCAATCGAGCCGGACTCGCTTCTGTGCCGCCAGGAGCCGTTCTTTCGGCGTTTGCCTCCATGGAGATGTCCGAGCTATCGATCTATGCAACTGGGTACTTCAGCATCTCGACTGCCCGCAGGGTGAAGGAGTTGGTGGAGAGCTTCTCGGATCGCTATGGCATCCGGCGGCACTGGACGTGGGTCGGCCTTGGTGCTCTGGGTGCGATCGCTCTCGCCTGGGCACTGCAGACGCCTGACCGACGCGAGCTCGTGGGCAAGGTGGTTCAACCGGTGGTCGGCCTCTACATCACAGTCGTGCGTGAGGGTCACGATGCGCAGGAGGGCCTCGCCGCTCTGTCGGCTCCGTTGCTGGGCGGGGGAACGCTCGCCCAGCGGATCGCTCATCTTCTGATTGATGGGCGGCGCTGGGCAGTCGCGTCAATCGGCGGGGTGCTCTTTCCCGAGGAAGAGACTCAGGCGCGGCAGGCCGAGATCGAAGCGACGCTGAGGGCGCTTCCCTGCTTCATCGAGCGGGCCGATGGGTGGCAGCTCGGGGAGTGCCTTGCATCGGGGGCGTAGGCTGTACAGGAGAGTTGGGCTCGGCTTCGACTCTCGCCCTCGGAGGCGGATAGCGCGGTACAACTTAGCCAGGCGTGGGCGACAGTCCGAAAGGCCGAAGGGAGATGGCGGCCGTCGTGTCGCCGGGTTGTCGAGTTCGTGGGTAAGTGTGATCCGTACGGCGCTTGATGGTGGCCCCTATCGTGCCGCCGCGATGTCCCAGTTCAGCGCCGTGACCCTGTCTCCGAGGTGCCGATATGCAGCGAGGCTTGAAGTTGACGAGTTGACGACATCGGCAAGAGGACCGTCTCGGTCGGTCCTCCACTGAGTCACGTGC
Source organism: Actinomycetes bacterium (assembly GCA_021791615.1). The sequence continues at coordinate 19 of JAJYWG010000237.1, read as the reverse complement.
CACTGCCCCATCCCGACCA
>JAJYWG010000301.1 GCA_021791615.1 Actinomycetes bacterium | reverse complement strand
CTGGAACTGGGCTACACGGTTCAACTACTGCTGGGCCTCTACGCTCAGCATCTACACGCTTGGCGGAAGGGTGCACCGCTGGGCTGCGCTTGCCTGAGCTCAACGATGTCGGAGAGCCGTGTGCGGGCAAACCGCATGAAGGCTTCCATAGGGGGCCGCTGGCGACGATGCCAACCGAGCGGGGGCTGCCGGTCCCGGCCGGTGTGCTGGAAGACGTCACCGCGATGACCCGATCGGGACCTCAACCGCAACCGTTCGTCATCCGAGCCAGCGGGGTTCCTCACCGGCATCACTCCGCCGCAGCATCAGGACGCCGACCTCTGTTTCTTCAACCTGACAGCAATATCAGTTTAATATATCGGTGTACTAAGCTTCAATCTTCGTCCGTTCGTTGCCACACACCGTGCTCGACAACTTCAAGAGTTTCCGGGTCAACATACTCAACCGAGTACTCACCCTCCGGCACCGCGAACTCTAGTTCGTCCTGGTAGCTTCCGCGGTCACACCGATAGCGCTCTTCCTGGATTAGCACACCATGATGAAGATACATCACATTTCCACACCGGGCTCCCCAATACACCGCATTCGCAGTCCGGAACTAAGCCCATTGAGCGGTAGCACTGGCTCCATTTTCCAAAACGCAACCCGACCCATGAACTCCCGGAGATTACGAAGGCTGTTCTGCATAGAAACATTCTCATCCGAGCTACCCTCCGGGTCCCTTTCCGTATGTAGCGCATTAACCCCGATCATTCGTCTGCCGCCCGGGAGGCCCTCCGGGCGGGCGCTGATGGGCGCCGGGTGGCTGAGGTGGGCGTGGTTGGGGCGAGATTCGATGGTGGTGGTTGGCGTCTGACCTGTTCTGGGGCTGTTGGGGCTACGAGCGGGCAGGCCGAGAGCTCCCGCGGTGCGGGTGAGCGCTGCGCTAGGAGCGGACCCGCCGTTCAGGTGATGAGGGCGATGCGGCCGTAGGCGCCGAGAAGCTGATCTGCGGTTGGCCAGCCGTCGAGGAGACGCACGACGTGTTGACGGGCTCGGCGCACGATCCGGGCGGGGGTGTGCCACAAGCTCCAGCGCAGGGCCTTGGGCTCGGCGGCCGCCAGAGCGTCGGTCAGACACAGCAGCTGGAACCAGCGGACCAGGTCCGCGGCGAAGCACACGGTGGCCATCCATGCCTGGTTGGCGGCCAGGGCGGTGAAGGGGAACCGTTCGAGCCCGGAGGCTTTCAGCCGGCGGATGTGGTCTTCGACGTGGGCGTGGGCTCGCATGTCGGCATCGGCCTCGACAGGAGAGCCGTCGGCGTCGGTGTAGTGCCCCCAGTAGCGGTACTCGAGCGAGGGGAACAAGCTGGTCTGGGCGCCGGGGTGCAACGGCTCGCGCCGCACGATCAGCCGGGTGCCCGCCGGCCAGGCGGACAGGTCGACCAAATCGGTGACCTCCACCACCGCCGAGCGGTCCCGGACCTCGCCGTCCTGGTCGAGCGCGGCCGCCCATCGGTCCTCGTCGTTGACGACCCGGGAGATGGCGGCGTGGACCTGGCGGGTGGATCGGGCCACGACCGAGAAGCCGACGTTGCGGGCCCGGCAGGCGTGAGCAAGGCGCGCTGAGCATCCCGCCGAGTCGGTGCGGACCCGAACCGTACGGGCCGCTACGGCCGGGTCGTCACCGACGCAGTGGCCTGCGGCGATCTCGGCGGGCAGCTGGGCGATCGCCGCGTCGAGCACCGAAAGGTGGTCTTCGATCGAGTTCGCGCCGGCGTTGCCCGGCCGCAGCATCCCCGCCAGCGCCTCGCCGGTGGCATCCGCGAAGCAGAACATGGGGTGGAACCCGAACCCACCCTTGTAGGTGGCCGCCGTACCCTCCTTGTGCTCGGAGTGGATCTCCACCAGCGACGCGTCGATGTCCAAGATCACCGGGGCGGTCCCCGTCGTGGCCGACGGGCGGTGCCAGATCTGGGCGCGCACCACCGCCATCGACTGGCGCAGGTAGCCCAGCGTCGCCTCGTCGATCGCGGCAAAGCTCCGATGCACCGTCGAGTCCGACGGCACCGAGCCGAACAGGCCCGGCTGGGCCCGCAGATGCTCGATGTCCGCGCAGCATTCCCCGCCGCCAGCGAGCATCAGCATCACCTGGGTCAACACCTTCCCCCGATCATGACCCAACAGCCGCTGGTCGCCCCCGGCGGTCACCGCCGCGGACAGCTCCTCGCCGAGGCCGAGACGGTCAGCGAAACAACCCAAGGCGTGCAGGCCAACATGGGCCACGACCTGCTCCCCGCCGCCTTCCACCCTCACCGGGACCGTGCTGGTAGCGTTCACCTCGCGAGTGCCCTCCTGGACTGGACTTCCGACGTGTCGACAACGTCAGAATCCCAGACCCGGCGGGCACTTTCGCGGACCTCCGCCGATCAGCCGTGCGGCGCCTTGAAGGATCGGGGCTAAGGGGCGGGGTCCGCTCTGGCGGAGTTGCCGTCGGCGGTCAGCGATCGCTGCTGACCGTGAAGTCGTAGCTCCCGGAGCCGAGCGTGACGACCAGCTGACCGTGGCGGTGCTCGATCCCACGTAGTGCTGACAGTGCTGCGAGTGGGGTACCGGCTTCCGTGACCTGCTCCTCGCCGACGGCGCCGAGCCAGACCTCAGCCTCGGTGCCGACGGGCGCAACCACTTGCAGGGAGGTGGTCTCGTCGGGCCCGACCTGCCAGGACGCGCGGATCGGCCCGTGGGGACTGTTGAGCTCTGCCCGAGCATGGGTGAGCCCTCCACCCGGTATGGGTCGGACTCGGAAGCGCCGGTAGCCGGGAGCGAGCGGGGAGAGGCCCGCCACGTAGCGGTAGAGGAACGACCCGACTGCGCCGTAGGCGTAGTGGTTGAGCGAGTTCATGTGCGGGTCCTGGAAGCCTCCGTGCTCGGTCCAGGTGTCCCAACGCTCCCACATCGTCGTCGCCCCGTGGAGCACCGGGTAGAGCCAGGAGGGGTAGCTGCGCTGGGCGAGCAGCCTCCAGGCGATGTCGGAGCGCCCGTGGTTCGCTAGCACGGGCAGGAGGTACGGCGTCGCGAGGAAGCCGGTGGACAGGTGCCAGCCGCGCTCCTCGATGTCGGCCACTAGGCGCCCGACGGCCGCCGGCACCTCGTCGGGGTCGAGCAGCTCGAAGGCCAAGGCGAGCACGTAGGCGGCCTGGGTGCCACTCCCCACCTCTCCGCCGCCTCGCACGAAGGCTCGGCGGAAGGCCTCCCGGGTCCGGCGGTGCTGGGCGTCGAGCGCCGCAGCCTCGGCCTCTTCGTGGCCGAGCGCCCGCGCCAGCTCGGCGAGCTGCCGGGGCACATGGGCGGCGAAGGCGGTGGAGACGAGATCCTTCGGCGTCTGCGGCCCGAGTGAGAGCCAGTCGCCGAAGCCGCTGGCCGGGCGGAGCCCGTCGGTGCTCCAACGCTCGAGCCAGCGGGTCCAGGCCAGGGCGCCTTCGAAGGACTCGCGGGCCGGGGTGAGATCTCCTGTTGCCTGCCAGATCTCATAGGGGACCATCACGATGGCGTCCCCCCAGCCGGCCGAGCTCTGCTCCTCCTCGCTGAGCCCTCGGTCGTCGGGGTTGCGTAGGTGGGGGGCTACGAAGGGGACGCCACCGCCGGGACGCTGGCCGTCACACACGTCGCCGAGCCACTTGCGCATGAAGCTCGTGACGTCGTAGTTGAAGGCGGCAGTGGAGACGAAGACCTGGGCATCGCCGGTCCAGCCGAGGCGCTCGTCTCGCTGGGGGCAGTCGGTCGGCACCGACAAGAAGTTGCCCCGCTGGCCCCAGACGATGTTGCTCTGGAGTTGGTCGAGCAGCGGGTCCGAGCAGCTCCAGGTGCCGACGGGCTCCATGTCGGCATACAGCGCCACAGCGGTGATGTCATCGACGCTGATGGGGGCGGGTAGGCCGCTCACCTCGACGTAGCGGAAACCGTGGACGCTGAAGCGAGGTGTGAAGAGCTCCTCGCCGGTCCCGGCAAGGACGAGCTCGTCGACCTGGCGGGCACTGCGGAGGTTGACCGTGTAGAGCTCCCCGGCGGTGTCGAGGGCCTCGGCGTGACGGAGGATGACCTTGGTCCCCGCCGGCCCGGCCGCTCGGAGCCGTGCGTGGCCGGCCAGGTTCTGGCCGAAGTCGACCACCGATCGCTCGGGCCCCACTGCTGCCACCGATAGGGGTCGCAGCTCCTCGTGGGGTCGTACCGGTGGGGCGACCTGGGGCTCGACGCGTCCTGACGCAGGGACCACGGCGACCGCCGGGGCCCAGCGCGAGTCGTCGAAGCCCGGCCGGTCGAAGCCGACCGGCTCGGCCCGGGCATCGAAGACCTCACCGTTTTGCAGGTCCGAGTAGAGGATCCCTCCCTGTCCGCAGCGCCAGCTCCCGTCACTGCTGACGCAGACCTCGGATCCGTCCGCCAGGGTGAGGTGGAGCTCGGCGAGCAGGGCACGTTGACGTCCGTACTGGAACGGCCCGAACCAGCAGACCGTCCCTGCGTACCACCCGTCGCCCAGGACCGCCGAGAGCACGTTGTCCCCGACGGCGAGCAGGTCGGTCACGTCGTAGCTTTGATGTGCGATCCGCTGGTTGTAGTCGGTCCAGCCCGGGGCGAGACGGTCGGCGCTCACCGCCACGCCGTTGATCCGAGCCTCGTAGATCCCGAGGGCGGTCGAGTAGAGCCGAGCCTTGGACACCGGTTGGTCGAGGTGGAACTGCTTGCGCAGGTACGGAGAAGGGCGGTGCGTCCATTCCTCCCGTCCCCAGGGCGGATCGCCCTGCAGCCCGACGATCGTGGCCGGTCGCCAGTGGGATCGCGGTGCTGGCGCTGGTCCCGAGGCAACGAAGCCGTCCACGGGGGCCAACATCCAAGAGCCGTCGGTGACCACCCGCATCGAGGCCATCCGCTCACCAACGACTTCCAGCCGGCCGATCAGCCCCCCCGGAAGCTCGGTCGCCTCGGCGAGAACGACCAGCTCGTTGCTCGCCGGCGGGCCGGCGTGAGCGCCAGGGCGGAGCAATCCGGCGACGTCGGCTACCAGGGTACGGCCCGGCACCTCTGCGTCCGGGACGTCGGAGGGCTCCGGCCCGGTCCGGCCCACCTCGACACCGTTGACCCAGGCGCGGATCCTCGTCGCTCCGGCGAGGACCAGCGGGGCGGCGAGAATGGCGCGACCGGCGGGAACCTCGAGGTGAGTGCGAGCGAGCACCACCTGGGCTCCCGGTGACCAGATGCGCGCCAGAGGCTGGAGCATCTCGACGCTGTCGAGCGAGAGTCGAGACGACAGCGTCAGGTCGGCGGCTGACCCGATCCAGCCGGCTCGCCATTCCGAGGTGTCCAGGACCCCGGTCTCGAAGATTGCCGGATCGCTCCAGCCGGTGGCCTCGCCGCGCTCGTCGCCGACTTCCACCCTCCAGACGTACTGGGTCCGGGAGCTCAGCTTCGGGCCCGCATAGTCCATGGCCGGCTCCTCGGTGCTGGTTGGTCCGGAGTCCCAGACCAGCGATCCGGGATCGGAGAGCGGGTCGGAGCCGGCACCGACCAGGACTCGGGCGCTCGACTGGCCGGCCCCGCGACGTAGGTCCACGAGCCTCCAGGAGAGCCGGACCTCGCCTCCCGTGCCGATCGGCTGGTTGCGCCCGTCGCATCTCAGGTCAGTTATCTGCATTCTCGTGCTCCTCTGGTGTGCCCGAAGCGTCCGGGGGTCGATCGTGCCGACTGGGTGTCAGCTGGACTCGGCGATCCTGCTCTGTCGCTCGCCTTGCTCGCTGCGTCCGGGGTCGAGCCCGACATAGTCGAACCACTCCGCCGTGGCCGCCGCGCCCGCCGTGCCCGCCGATTGGGGTTGTCCGCTACCCGCCCAGAGACCCACCAGGACCCCGTTCCAGGTCTGGGCGAGCTCCCCGCCGAGGAGCCGGGTGAGCCCCCGTCCGACTTCGACCCAGTTGCCGGCTGGACCGAGCACCTCGAAGCGGTAGGCGTCGGCGTCGGCGACGAGGCGAAGGGTCACCGCCGTCCCCGCCACGACGATGGGCTCGGACTCGACCGAGAGGTCACCGACCTGCTTGCGCAGGACGATCTCGAGGCGGTCCGGGCCGCTTCGGCGGGCGACCAGGCTGTAGTGGTACTCGGAGGTGAGGTAGGTGATGAGCCCGGCCTCTGCCGGCTCGGGGCCGAGCCGGACACGGGTGGTGGCCTCGCAGCAGAGGTCCTCCTGGCGACGGGCCAGGACCGTCGGGACTGCCCCGGTGGCAGACACCTCGGCCCAGCTCGGCCCGCCGACGAGAGCGAGCCCGGGCGAGGTGAGGGTCCAGCGCGGTTGGTCTGTTCGCCCGATGCTCACCCAGCGTCGGTCCAGGTGGTCGCTGGAGAACAGGTCGCGCCGGGCCGGTGAAGGCCAGGGGTGGGCCGTCAGACCAGGGGGGCTGAGCTCTAGCTGGCGGGTGGCTTCCGCCGGGACCGTGGGCCAGCCATCGGCCCAGCTCACCGGCGCGAGGAAGGTCTCGCGCCCGAGGTGGCAAAGAGCGTCGTAGCTCGGGTGGCGGGTGGCGAGGAAGGTGGTCCACCAGGAGCCGTCGTGTGCTTCGAACAGCTCGGCGTGCCCTGCGCC
>JAJYWG010000366.1 GCA_021791615.1 Actinomycetes bacterium | reverse complement strand
GCCGAGGTCAGCTGGCCGGACGCGGCGTGCACCCCCTGGGCGATCCCTGCGACCACGGCGACCGAGACGCCGAGGACGGCGACGACGCCCACAAGTGCGACAACGACCAGCACCGGGGCGCGCAGTCCTCGGGGCCCACGACGGGGCGCCGGTGCCTCGTTCGGCACGCTCACGAGGACCTCCTGCTACCAAAAGGGCCAGGCAACGCCCCCGCCCGTTCTCGTCGCGGCACGCCCACGAGCCCGCCGTCGTGCTTCACCGCGGAGGCGGTCAGTACTTGGGGCCCGACAATCTCGGCGAGCACCCGGTCCAGCTCGTCTGCGAGCGGGTCGCACCAATGGCTGGTAAGCACCGTCCAGGCCGCGACAGCGACGAACGCGACTACGTAGACGACGATGGCGGCGAGCGAGGCCACCACGAGCGCGCCCAGCACGATGCGCAGCAACTCGACCATGTCTTTATGGTCGCCCTTCCGCCAGCGGGACGGAACCCGGAAACCACGGGGTTCGGCACCCCAGATCCCAACGCCGGGCCCCCGTAGGGTCGCGGGGTCGGTCCCCGAGGTCCCACGCTGGCATCCCGCACCGCCCGGGTGCAGGCTGGACCGTGTGGGCGAGCGTCTGTGCGCCAGAGACGGGCCCGATAGGGCCCTCTTCCGGACGAGGGGAGGGACCGGTGTGGTGAGGGCAGTGGTCCGCGTCGTGGCCGTGGACGACCACGCACTCGTGCGCGAGGGAACGCTCCAGCTGCTCGATCACGACCCCGACATCGAGGTGGCCGGTCGGGCTAGCACCGCCGAGGAGCGCCTCAATGTGTTGGGATGCACGCGCCCTGACGTCGCGCTCGTCGATGGCGCTCGTCGATGTAAGCCTCCCCGGGGCGAGCGGTCTCGAGCTCGCCCGAGCTGCAGCGGCGCGCTACCCTGAGGTACGGATCCCCATGATGAGCGCGTATGACGACTACGCCTATGTGACCGAAGCGCTCGAAGCCGGCGTCGGCGGCTACCTCCTAAAGACCGCCTCCGCCAGGGAGCTCGTCGACGCGGTACGCGCCGTGGCCGACGGGGTCTTCGTGCTGGGCAAGGCGCTCTCGGGCCACCTTGTTCGGCAATGGCAAAACGGACCGGCTGAGCTGCAACAAGGCGCCAGGGCGCTCACCCCACGAGAGACCGATGTGGTCGCCCTGCTCGCCCGAGGCCTTTCCAACAGGCAGATGGCGACCGAGCTCGGCATCAGCCTGCGCACCGTGGAAGGTCACGTGCCGGCGATGCTGGCAAAAGCTCGGCGCAACATCGCGCACCGAGGCGGTCCTCTCCGCTCTCGCCCACCACCTCGTCGACCCATACAGCCGTGACCTCCGGTCGCGCTGAGCTCGCTGCGGTCCTGCGCCGTGCCGCCCACCCACCCCTTCGCGACTGGCGCTTTTACGCCCTTCAGGCAGCCGTGGTGCTGATCGCCGCAGTCCACTTGGAGCTCGACCTGCACTCGTCCCTCGAGACCAGCGGCTTCCCTGTGGGGATCCCTGTAGCGCTCTTGGTCGTCCCCGTCGCCTACGCGGCGTTGCGCTACGGGCTGGCAGGATCGGCAGCCACGGGGCTCTGGGCGACGCTGCTCTGGCTGCCCGACCTGCTCTTGCCCCACGATCAGGGACATGCCGGGAGCGACATCGTGAACCTGGCGCTCGTTGACTTCGTCGCGTTCGTCATCGGGCTGCGCATCGAGGCCGAGCGCCGCGCGCGCGCCCGTGCTGAGCACGCGACCGCCGAGCGCTTGCGGATCGAGGCCCGCTACCGCCAGCTCTTCGAGACGAACGGGGCCCCGATCGTCCTCCTCGACAGCCAGCGCGCCGTCCTGGATGCCAATCCTGCCGCACGAGCGGCGTTCGGCAATGACCTCATCGTCGGTGCCGCCCTCGAGGCGCTCCTCGACAGGGGCGTCTCGTCCCCCGGCCAGGCCGGCCGGCTACTGCGCCTGTCCGACGGCAGGGACTACCGAGTGGGCTTTGCCGCGCTGCCCTCCGAGGCCGGCTCTGCGCCGCTGCAGGCGGTCTTTGAAGACGTCACCGAAGAGCGCGAAGAAAGCCGCCGAGCTGCCCGGTACGCGTCTGCCATCGTCCAGGCAGAGGAAGACCAGCGCCGGCGCCTGGCCCGCGAACTGCACGACGAGCCGCTCCAGCTTTTCCTCCACCTGGCACGCGGGCTGGAGAGCCTAGCGGAGGCCCCCGGTGTGCCGGCCGGCGTAAAGAGCCGCCTCCACGAGGCGTCCCGCCACGCCCGTGACGCTGCCGGGCGTCTGCGGGCACTCGCTCGGGACCTCCGCCCTCCTGCCCTCGACCAGCTCGGCTTGACCGCTTCCATCTCGAGCCTCATGGCCAGTGTTGAAGAGGAGGCCCACCTCGCTACCGAAGTACAGGTGAGCGGCAACAAAGCACGCCTTGTTGCTGACGTTGAGCTCGCCGCCTTTCGCATCGTGGAAGAGGCGGCCCACAACACGGTCCGCCATGCCTGCGCGTCCTGGCTCCAGGTCAGCGTCAATTTCGGTCCTACCGAGCTGGTGCTGACCGTCGCCGACGACGGGAAGGGGTTCGTGCCTGTGGCGTTCGACGAGGTTGCAAGCTCTGGCCACCTGGGCCTGCTCGGCATGGACGAGCGGGCGAGGCTCCTTGGAGGCCATCTCCAAGTGCGCTCGGCCCCCGGCGAGGGGACTGTGGTCGAGGCCGTGCTACCCCTCAGTTTCAGGGTGCCGTGACCAGCGGCGCCGTGGCTATGGCTTCGCCGGGCCCTGGGCACCCGTGTTGAGCGGCCCGGGCCAGCGCCGTACGGGCCCTGCCAGGGGCGAACGCCGTGGCAAGTGATGGGATGAAGGAGCGCAGGGGCCGCCCCAGGGCCCGGGTAGGAGGCGGACGCTGGCGGTCCCCGCCTTTGTTGTGGCAGTGGGCCCAGGACGCGCCACGGGCCCAGTTGTGGCGGCGACCCCCGTCTTCACGGCCGATGGGCAAAGGGTGAGCGTCGTCGGACAAGCGAGCCGAGCCGGGGGGATGGTCACGGGCTCGACGACCCGAACTGCACGGGTACGTGAATCGTTTGAGACTTGGCCCAGGTCGACGAGGACGCGGCGAGCGTCCAGACGGTGAGCACAGTGTCGTTGACGCCGAGCGCGTCGATGCTGCCGGCGGGACCGGTTGCCACCGTGGCCGTGTCGGGTGGCGGCGACGGCAACCGGCGCCAGGACGCCGCCGGGCCGCCGGTGATATAGAGGCGTTTGGGACCCCCCGGCGCGCCCAGCAGCACGAACAGGTCGGTCCGGTGGTTGGTCCGAAGGAGACGAGGTTCTCTCCACGGGTGAGCTGGAGCGGTGGAGACGCCCGCCAGGACGAGGGGCTCGGCGTCCACGAGACGATCAGGCTCTTGCCTTGAGAGGCTGCGACACCGAGGACGACCGCCATCCCCGAGACCTCAGAGCCCATGCCAAGGACTGCGACGGTGCCGTGTACGACGCTCGAGGGAAGCTGCGGCGCTACGGTCAGCCAGGCACCTCCGTGGTAGAGGAACACCCCGACAGCGCCCGGCTTGGAACAAGAGACCCCGACCGTCGGCGCGCTATCGGTGTAGCCCACCGCCGTGATGGCCCTCGGAGCGCAAGCCTTCCCGGCCTTCGTGCAACGAAGGGCGCCTAAGGTGAGAAGCTCCCGCCACTTCGACAGGCTCCCGGCACTGGCCAGTACCTCATCTCCTGATAGGCCGTCGGAGACGGCAAGGGCGTGACCCGCAGTACCGAGCGCCAAGGCGTCGGGATGCGCCGCCCGGCCCTCATCGGAGCAGGCCGTTGGCCCAGGTCGCGCCGCCGTCGGTGGTGGCGATGATCGGGCTGAAGCGCAGATCGTAGGAAGGGCGGATCCCGACGACGAGCGACTGGCCCGCTGAGGCGAGCACGAGGCACCGTTGGTGGCCGTTGCCGTCGCCTCGACCTGGTTCGACCAGGTGGCCCCGCCGCTCGGTCGGAAGAACAGCTGCCAGAAGGTGTCGAGCGGCTTGCCGAGATGCCCTATCGGTACTGTCGCGCAGGTTCCCAAAGGGTGGCGATGGAGGTGGCGAGAGGGGTCGGCCATTGGACCGCTGCGCCTGTTGCTGTGCTCGTTGCCGTGCGATCCCCGCAGGCGCTCAAGCTCGTCGCGGCGATCCCGATACAGGCGACGATCGCCACGGCGCGCCGGAAGAACCGGTCGGTCATGAGGAGGCGATCACCTTCTTCAAGGTGTCGGCCAGGACGACCGAGAACGACGCCCGGGTGGCCTCTGTGCCGGGCCAGGGATCGGAGTTGAGCAGGTAGCGCAGGCGGCCGTTGGGTCCGATGACGTCGGTGAACTCGCTGTGCAAGACCATCGCGCCGGCGGGGCTGAGCTGGGCGTACTGGCCGAAGGCGTGCCAGGCACGCTGTAGCTCGGGGAGGGAGGCTCCGGCGAGGTAGAGCCAGTTCGGCGTCAACGTCAGGTTCTCTTGGCGGTCGAACGCCTGGAGGTAGTTCGGGGAGATGTAGCGGGGGCTTGGCGTTGAGGGCGACGAGCTCGACCTTCGAAGCCTCCCGCTCCAGCAGCCCATCGGCGGCGCGGAGCTCTTGGGCGATGGTCGGGCACACAGAGGTGCACACGTCGTCTAGGAAGGTGACCGCCACCGTCTTGCCACGGAAGCTGGCGAGGGTCACCGGTCGCCCATACTGGTCGATGAGGTCAAATGACCGGTCCAGGGCGTCGGTCGCCTGCGGGGCGCCGTTGATGGGTTGGGCGAGGATCGGACCGGCGTGAGGGTCGGCCGCCCCTATGGCTCCGGGGACAGCGCCGACCAAGACAACGCCGACGGCGCCTAGCGCGGCGACCACCCGAAACGCGTACGTCGGGTCGGCCGCTAGCGCGCGAATCTTGGGCCTGTCAACTACCTCCCCCCGTTACGCTCGCCCCCCAGGGGGCGAGCGCGTCGAACAAGTACCCAAACGTCCTGGTCCCCAGCTAGTCCCCGGGCCGTGCTACACGGTTCGGACCAGTTGTCTCAGCGCAGCGTCCGGCCCTTCGTCGCCAAGCGAAAGACACCACACTCCCTAGCCCGCCAACCAACGCCCACAAATGAGGCAAAGGCGCAATTCTTGGCCCTGGGCCAAGGGGCCAGGACCTGGCTGGTGGAAGCGGCGGCGGCGGGGACGGAGCGCATCAAGGTGAAAATGGCCGAAGCGCTCACGCTTTCTCGCCTGCACGACCCGGCCCGGGCCGGCTAGGCCCTCGGCCATGCTGCTGTCTATGGCCGCTTCGGCGACGGCGACCTGGCTTCGATAATCGCTCACCAACGGGCCGACAAAGCTCGTCGGGCCTCTGAAACTCACTCACTCCAGGGCGGCACATCTTCGTGGGCAGCGCTAGTGCCCTGACCGGACTGGAGCGCCTGGTGGTCCACCACCTGGGTAGTCCCGAGCAGCAATGATCTCGTCATGCAGATCCCGTGAGGGTCCGCAGGCTGACTGATGACGAAGGCCGCAAGCTCCAACGCCTCGTGCGCCGGGGCCTGGTGGTGCTGGCCTCGGCCGGGGGCAATACGGTGCCGGTGATCGCAAGGCTCGTACAGACTTCAGAGGACCGGGTGCGCGAGGTCATCCACAACTTCAACAAGATGGGCATGGCCTGCTTGGGCCCCAAGTGGGCGGGTGGCCGTCCCCGCCTGACCAGCCCTGACGACGAGGCCTATATCGTCGAGACGGCCAAGGCTCGCCCGGAGACCCTGGGTCGGCCCTTCACTCGCCGGAGCGTACGCAAGCTCGCCGACCACCTGGCCCGGCACTCGCCACGGCGCGTCGTGATCAGCCGGGAGCGCCTGCGGGAGATCCTCGTCAAGCACAACGTCACGTTCCAGTGGACCAAGACCTGGAAGGAGCCCAACGACCCCGACAAGGAGCAAAAGCTCGACCGCATCGAAGAGGTGATGACCAAGTACCCCGACAGGGTCTTCGCCTTCGACGAGCTCGGCCCCCTCGCGGTCCACCCGGTCGGGGGCTGCTGCTGGGCCAAGAAGAAAAAGCCCCAGCGCAACCGGGCCAACTACCACAAGCACTGTGGCGTACGGCAGTTCCAGAGGTTGCTACGACTACGCCAACGACCAAGTCTTCGGCGTCTTCAGGCACCGCAAGAGCGTGAAGAGCTCGCTCGCTGCCATAAAGAGCTGCCGGGAGCGCCGCCCCGACGGGGAGAGGGCCTACGTCATCTTGGACAACCTTTCGGCCCATAAGTCCAAGAAGATCAAGGCCTGGTGCGAGAAGAACAACGTGGAGCTGTGCTTCACGCCTACCTACAGCTCCTGGGCCAACCCGGTCGAGGCCCACTTCGGCCCACTACGCGAGTTCGTGCTCAACAACTCCGACCACCCGGACCACACCATGCTCACCAACCGCCTCCACGCCTACCTCGCCCGGCGCAACGCCAACCCTCGTGACCCGGTGATCCTCGCCGCCGAACGCAGGAGGCGTGCCGAGATGAGGGCGGAGAAACAAAGGCGCTGGGGCCGGCCGGCGCCTCGTGCCGCCTGAGCGCTCCTACTGCCTCATTTCGGGCTGCCCCCTTGGCTTGTCGCGCCTCGGCACC
>JAJYWG010000080.1 GCA_021791615.1 Actinomycetes bacterium | reverse complement strand
GTGAGCACAGCGCCGACGACCAGGCCTTCGTTGACTCGGTGGCGGTCTGGCCCGAGGAGTGAGGCGGGGCGAGATCTGGACGCTTGCCGGCGGCAGTGATTACGCCGGCAAGCCAAGGCCAGCGGTCATCCTCCAAGACGATCGGTTCGACACCGACTCTGTGACGGTGTGCCCGTTCACGACCGACCCCACCGAGGCGCCGCTCTTTCGAGTGGAGATCGAGCCGGGGCCCGAGAACGGGCTGAGTCAGGTGTGCCGGCTCATGGTCGACAAGATCACGACCGTCCGCCGTTCACGACTTGGTGACCGCGTCGGCGAGCTGTCCGACGCCGACATCGTCCGACTGAACCGCGCCGTTGTCGTCTTCCTCGGCATCGCGTCGGGCGCTTGAACCTACCCTTTGAAGTAGCCCAATAACGCACTCGCCACTGGAGCGACAGGGCGCCCTGATCGCCGGGTCGGCGGGAACCTGCAGTATGGGGTGCTGCCGATCTCCGCAGCGGTTCAGTCGTGGAGCACGGGAGCGAACGAGATCCCAACTATCGCGCCCTCGGGTGACTGAAGCCTGGCGACCGTCTGACCCCACGGTTCGACCCGAGGTCCGTGCAGCAACTCATAGCCGGCCTGTTCAAGCTCTTCTGCCGCCGGGGCGACCGAAGCTGCGTCCGCGACGTCGAACTCGATGCTGACCTGGGGAACGGCCCGCTCTGCAGGCCACTGAGCCGTTCCAAAGCACGCCTTGGCGGCTTGGGTGAGCGGCCATATCCCAAACGACTTGCAGCCGGCGATCTCCTCGCTGTGGTGATAGCCGTCGTCCTCGCCTCGCAGCGGAAGGCCGAGGGTCTCTACGTACAGCTCGCGACTACTGGCTGGATCGGGCGCGATCATCGCCACGGTCGCGAGGAACTCCATCTTCATGACTCTCGCTCTCCTCTGTTGACAAGCCTCGGTGATTGCCACAGCGCCCCAGACGGCGAGGGCCGGCATGCACGCAATCGCCGCTCCTACCGGGAGTGCGACACCCTGTTGCGCTTCACGTCCTTTCATCCAGAGGCTGCATTGCCCACTCGAGGGGTAGCGCAGCGAACAACATCACGTCACAGCGCTCGCCCTGCCAAACGCCGTGAGCCCGCATCGTTCCCTCGTACACAAACCCTGATCGGCGGGCAACTGCGACCGACTCCTTGTTTCCGGCGACGACCGTCAAGAAGACGCGAGCCGCCCCCAGCTGAAACAGCCAGCGAGTGAGCAGGATCGCCGCTCGAGTCGCATAGCCGCGTCCTCTGGCACTCGGTGTGATCCAGTAGCCGAACTGCGCTACGTCCTCTTCGGTCCAGTCGTCCACCCCGCAGCAGCCGACCAGTTCGCCAGACCTCTCGTCTATGATCGCGAACGCGACTCCAGAAGGTGCTCCAGTCGCAGCAAACGCACGCCAGTTCATCGCGAATTGGTCGATGACGGCCTCAGCGTCCGTGGTCGATAGCGGCGGAGCCGGGCGTCCGAGCCGATCGTGGCTGCCGTTGTAGCGTCGGATCGCTGGATCGGCACTTGCTTCCGCCATGAACCTGGCGTCGTCTCTCGACCAAGGCCGCAAGGCGACCAGGCCATCGGAGAGCGTCACGACTGGACTATCGCCAGGCACATGACCATCTTGGCGCCGCGCGAGACCCTCTGTCCCAGGCTGTCCCGATATCGCGTCAACCGAAGATGCTCAGGTTCGCCCCGAACGCCGGCTCGGCGCCCGTTACACAGACTTGGAGAGTGAGCCGTAACGCTGTTGCGCTGCCTGCGCGGAGATGCCGAGTTCCACGCCAATCCGCTTCCAGGAAATGCCGGCCCGGCGCGCTGCATCCACCGCCTCGGTGATCTGTCGCTCACTTCTGGCTCTTGCCAAAGCGGCTCGACGAAGAAGGTACTCGGCGACGGCGACTTCATCGTCCGGAGAGGGTTCGTAGTCCTCGAAGCGCTCGGCGAGTTGGTCGGCGTGGTCGAGGATGTCTTGGACGGAACGGGGCATGATCGTCACCTCAGGAACTTCTCGCGGGCCGGCATGGCATGGACGATGAACTCCGTACCCTCAGCCGTCGCCAGTCCGATCTCAAGCATTCGGCCAGCCTCATCGGCTCCGACCAGCATCGTGAGGTCATCGAATTCGAACACTCGGACGGGGTTCCGGTAGGCGTGGAACATGTCTTGATCGGCCACGCCGTGCCTGCGAGCGCTGGCCAAGACAACCGGGTCCATCAGCATCAATATATCTTGATGTTCGGCTCCACTGCGCCTCGCGGTCGTCGAGCGTGGACGCTGGTCGGGTTCCTCCGCGGTGGCAGCTTCCGTGGGCGGGCTGGGGGACCGCCAGACCGGTGCCCCCTATGCCCGGCGCATACGGCACGTGACCGCGTCACTGATCGCCGGGTCGGCGCGCGGGATCCGCCCTCGTACCGACAGGACCCAGCTGATGTGGGCTCTCTCACGACCGGCAGCGCCGTCCAGTTGACGTTCCGCGGCTTCCCAAACAGAAAGTCCTCCTCGGGTGGAACCTTCCAGGGGCCGCCAAGGCTTCTACAGGGTGACGGGCGTGTTCCAGGCGGAACCCGCGTCAGACTGGAGGGCGAGTGAGGGGTCAGAGCTCGAGAGGGCCAGCGAGTCCCGCCAGGTCGAACGAGTTCGACCAGTTCGTGGCGCAGTCGCTTCCCCCTCTGACGCGCACGGCCCTCGTCATCACGTGGAATCTCGCCGATGCCGAAGACGTCGTCCAAGAGGCTCTCTACCGGATCGCCAGGCACTGGAACAGGGTGCGGGCGATGGCGAGCCCCTACGCCTACGCACGCAGGGTCGTGATCCACCGAGCGCTCCGTGGCGCAGACAAGCGCGCCACCCATCGCCAAGAGCTCTTTGGGTGGCCCGAAGGAGTCGTCGCGGACTTGCCCGCACGAGGCGGCGACGACGTCGAGACGGTCGAGTTGCGGCTCGATCTCGCTCAGATGCTCGGCCAACTCGCTCCACGGCAGCGGGCGGTCATCGTGCTGCGCTTCGCAGAGCAACTGACCGAGGCAGAGGTCGCCGAGGTGCTCGGGTGGCCCCTGGGCACCGTGAAGAGCACCGCGGCGCGGGCACTCGAGCGGCTGCGCACCGACCTCGGGGGTCTCACCGCGACACCGGCAACCGGCTCCGTCCGGCCCGCACCCGACCCGTCCTCCGCATCACTCCGTATGAGCCCCGTCAGCCCGAGGAGCAGATCATGAACTCCCTCTTTGACTCAGGGGGCGAGCTGGAGGCCGCGATCGAGGCGGTCGGAGCCCGCATTCCCGCCGACGTGTACGAGCGTCTCGGCGCGCACCGCTACCCCGTCAAGCACCGTCCACTCCGTCGAGCGGCCCTGGTCGGAGCACCGATCGCTGCGGCGTCGGCGGTCGTGGCCGTGCTCGTGACGGGCTTCGGCCCGACCACCCAGATCGCCTTCGCAGGGTGGACGGCGACACCGACGACGCCTACCCCAGGTCAGGTCGCTTCTGCCGAGAAGCTCTGCCTCGCCACAGCGAACGCCAGCCTTCAGTCCGAACGCTCCACAAGGATGCAGGAGAGCCTGCTCGGGACACCCGAAGGCAGCTTCCAGCCTGTCGTCGTGGACACCCGCGGGCCGTACACGCTGGTCGTGATGGGCGTGACCGGGACCGCCGGCAGAGAGGAAGCAGCGTGCCTCACCGGACCAGGAGCTCTGGCGTCGCATCCACAGATCCAGACCTCGACGGGTACGCCGACCCCGCCACCAGCGCCCGACGCCGTGGGAACAACGGGGTGGGGCAACGGCGGAACAAGCGGCACAGGATCGGCTGCGGACACGGTGCTGCTTGGCACAGTCGGAGCCACAGTCTCGGCCGTGACCCTCACCCTCACGAACGGGAACTCGGTGGCGGCGTCTGTCGCAAGCGGCATGTACGCGGCCTGGTGGCCAGGGACAGCAAGTCCCGTGTCCGCCGCCGCGAGAACCGGGGCCGGGAAGACGGTGACGCGCTCCTTCGGACCCGCAGGGGGGGGACGGACGCTCAAGATCACCACAGTTCACGTCACGGTCACAGGCAAGTCCTGAGGTTCCGCCACCAACAAGCTCAGTGCGATGTCGCTGCAATGGCGTTCGCCCGTACCGAGCATCACCTATGCGCGGAGGTAGTCGGGAGCGTGAGTGACCCCGACCGCCGGCAGGGAGCACGTACGCGCGACCGGATGCCGGCCCTGCTATTGTTACATGTAACGAAGGGAGGTCCATGGCCACGACAGCCGCCTCGAGGCGCCGGGTCGCCGAGCACCGGGCACGTCTTCGCGCCCAGGGACTGCGACCTGTCCAGATCTGGGTGCCAGACGTCCGAGCACCGGGATTCGCGGCAGAGGCACATCGCCAGGCGAGGGCTGTCGCCGCGAGTGAGCACAGCGCCGACGACCAGGCCTTCGTTGACTCGGTGGCGGTCTGGCCCGAGGAGTGAGGCGGGGCGAGATCTGGACGCTTGCCGGCGGCAGTGACTACGCCGGCAAGCCAAGGCCGGCGGTCATCCTCCAAGACGATCGGTTCGACACCGACTCTGTGACGGTGTGCCCGTTCACGACCGACCCCACCGAGGCGCCGCTCTTCCGAGTGGAGATCGAGCCGGGGCCCGAGAACGGACTGAGTCAAGCGTGCCGACTCATGGTTGACAAGATCACGACCGTCCGCCGTTCACGACTTGGTGACCGCGTCGGCGAGCTGTCCGACGCCGACATCGTCCGACTGAACCGCGCCGTTGTCGTCTTCCTCGGCATCGCGTCGGGCGGTTGAGCACGCTCTTTGAAGTAGCCCAATAACGCACTCGCCACTGGAGCGACAGGGCGCCCTGATCGCCGGCTGGGAGGCGCCCCTCGGCCACTTGGGCGAGGATATCGGTATGGCAAGTATCGAGCCTGAGTTGTGGGTGGAAGGAGCGGCCGGCGCGGTGACGTTCTACGAGACGACCCTCGGCGCCCGTACTCTTCACCGCGTCGGGGATGGCGACGACATTGTGGCCCAGTTGCAGGTCGGGGAAGCTCGGTTCTGGATTGCCTCTGCCAACTCGGAGATGCGCCGATTCAGTCCCAACGACATCGGTGGACGGACCAGCAGGACTCTGCTGATCGTCGATGATCCCGATGCCACTATGAGGCGGGCCGTCAGTGCAGGCGCGACTGAAACTGCTCCTGTCGGCGACGAACGCGGCTGGCGGATCGGCAGGATCATCGATCCATACGGTCATGAGTGGGAGATCGGTAGGCCCCTCGGCGATTGGCCTCCGGATGGGTAACGACCCGCACTGCGACATCGCTACGGAATTCACCTGCCCTAAAACGCTCACCTTCCCAGAAACCTCTACCTCGCCCATATCGCCGGCACTGAGGACCGATGTTCTTCGTCACTCGTCAGCCGGCTTCCATCCCGACTGGAGCTCGCCGGTTCCGGATGTGGGGTTCCCCTGCCATCGGCCGAGGAGTCGCCGGCTGGTGGCCATGTCGCGCAGCCAGAGGGTCGCATCGGGGATCTACGCCGAGAGCATGGTGTAGGCGTCACTCACCCCAAGGGCGAGCCCGCACGACGCGACGTACCCTCCGACCGAGACGTGCACCCCGTCGTAACGCTCCATGACCGCTTCCCAGTCGGGAAGGCACCACGGACCTGTCATGTCCCCCCAGCGGCGCCACTCCCCGTCGTGGGTCCCCGTCACGTCGATGGGGAACTCTCCGACCAGGCGCCGCCAGTCCTCGGGCTCGTTGACCTCGTAGACATGTGCCGAAGGATCGATCTCGAGGCCAAAGACGCGTGCACCGCTCGGCTCGAACGGCCGGAAGGTGTCGAAGAATGCGAGCAGCGCGCTCGACGGGAGCGGTGGGACATGACGGGTCGTCCAGGTGAGCGGCGCGAAGTCCGGTGCCGACCACCACGCGGCGCCGACGTTGCGCTGGCCGCGGCGCGGACGCTGTCTCGCCAAGCCCTCTTCGTTCTCCACCCGGGCGCGAACCACACCCTCACGAACGAGGGTCTCGATGCCGTCGCCGACCACTTCTGGCTGGCCGTCCCAGAGGAGAAGACGCTGATCGCTTCGCTCGACCGGCTCCCACCACCCATAGGAAGCGACCGCCGCGACGACGTCTTCTGCCACCGGGCGAAGCTGATCTGCCAAGGACTCGGTGAGGCGCCAGAGCCACTCGTAGCCCATGAACCCGAAGATGAACGTCCTGCGCTCGAGCGCGAGAAGGAAGTCCAGAGCATTGGCGGGCAAAGGAGGTCGATCGGCGCCAGCTCGCGCCGCCTCCCGCACGTCGGACTCCGTAGACCAGTCGTGACCCGCCGACCAATCGGTGTAGCTACGTCGGTCGACCAGATTGAGGAGGAGTTCGCGACCAAGGGGCGAGGACAGCAACTGATCGACCCTGGTCTCGGTTGCCATGGCGACCTACCGTACGTGAACACAATCTGTCTCTCGACCGACAAGACATGCCCCCGAATGTGCATCCCAAATCAGGACTCGTCCGTGGACCCGACCCTCGCACCTACCGCCGGCTCGCGGGCGACCGCAAAGTGGCGGCTCAGCGGTCGCAGTCAACGGCGACTTCGAGCGCCTCGCAAAGCTGCCGCATCCTGACGTCGGCAAGGCGCCCGATCCGTTC